>PWTM01000208.1 GCA_003563855.1 PVC group bacterium
CACACACGCACACACGCACACACCGAAAACTGGGGGAAGCCCCCCCGCGACGCGCCTTGCTCCCGGCCCCGCGGGCCGCTATACTGCCTTTAGAAGGCAGCACGGACGGCGTAGACACATGCAACCGATTCTCAGACAGGTGCAGCAACAGCGGCTCCAACAGGTGCTTGCGCCGCAGCTGCGCCAGTCGCTCGAGTTCCTCCAGGTCCCGCTGCTCGAACTGCGGAGCCTGATCCAGCGGGAGCTCGAACAGAACCCCACGATTGAGGAACACGGGACGGCCAACGAGCCGCTCGAACCCGAACGCCCGGAGGGCGAGGGCGCCGCAGAGACGCCGGATCCCGACGAGCTCGAATTCCGGCAGGAGTACGAGGTCCTCGCACGGCTCGACGACGAGTGGCGCGAGTATTTCCAGCAGGCCGGCGCCGCCCGGCCCTATACCGCCGACGACGAGAGCCGGCGCCAGTTCCTGCTCGACTCGCTGACCCAGGCTGAAAGCCTCCAGGAACACCTCTGCGCCCAGCTCGGATTGCTCGCGCTCGAGGCGCGAGACCGCGGCATTGCCACCCTGCTGATCGGCAGCATCAACGACGACGGCTACCTGAACGTGACGCTCGGGGAGCTGGCCGAGACCTCGGTGCACGACGTCGAGACCCTGGAGCGGGTCCTCCGCCAGATCCAGGAAATGGACCCGGTCGGCGTCGGCGCGCGCGACCTGCGCGAGTGCCTCGGCATCCAGCTCGACCGGCTCGGGCTCGGCGAAAGCGTCGCGGCGGCCATCGTCCGCGACCACATCGAGGCGCTCGGCGCCCGGCGGCACGAAGACATCGCACGCGCGCTCCGCTTACCGGTGGAGGAGGTCGAGCGGGCGGCCCGACTCATCGCCACGCTTGAACCCCGGCCCGGACGCGCCTTCGGCACCGAGGCCCCCGCTTACGTCCCCCCCGAGGTCATCGTCCGCCGCTCCGGCGAGGGCTACGCCATCCAACTCGCCAACGAGCGGCTTCCGCGCGTACGCATCAGCCGCCATTACCGCCGGCTGATGGAAGACCCGAATACCCCCGCCGAGACCCGCGCCTATATCCGCGACAAGATCCGCGCCGGGGTGACGATGATCCGCAGCATCCACCAGCGCCAGCAGACGATCGGCCGAATCGCCGAGGAGATCGTCCGCGTCCAGCGGGACTTCCTCGACCACGGCGTCAGCCGGCTCCGGCCGCTGACCATGAGCGAGATCGCCGGACTGCTCGGCGTGCACGAGACCACGGTCAGCCGGGCGATCGCCAACAAGTACATGCAGACCCCGCGCGGCACGTTCGAGATGAAGTATTTCTTCCGGCCCGGCTACCGGAGCGGGGACGGCGAGGAAGTGGCGAACATTTCCATCCAGGAACGCGTCCGGGAGATGATTGCCGGGGAAGACCCGGCCGCCCCGCTCTCGGACCAGGCCCTCGCCGATCGCCTTCGCGCCGAAGGCCTTAGCGTCGCGCGACGGACGATCGCCAAGTACCGCGACGAGCTGCGCATCCTGCCCTCGCACCTCCGCCGCGAGCGCCGCTGACGGAGCCCCACCCGCCCCCCACGGGCTTGTCCCGTGCGCCCGGCCCCCACGGGCTTGTCCCGTGCGCCCGGCCCCCACGGGCTTGTCCCGTGGGGGAGGAAAGGCTGGGCGAGAGGCCCGCGACCGCGCCATCCCCCCTTTTCTCCCGAGCCCGGAGGGGAGCGCGGCGAAGACCGAAGGTCCTACCCGCGCCCGAATCGGGCTCCAAAGAATTTGAACACCCCCGTGCCCCGCGGGTCTATGCCATCGAGAGCGGTTGCGGGTTTTCTCTCATGGGTTCCTCACCCTGACCTCCTTGGCCCGCGCCGCTCTCCTTCTTCTTCGCCCCCGCCCCCGGATCGAGCGCACGCAGATTGAACGCCCCCGTGCCCCGCGGGTCTATGCCCACGAGAGCGGTTGCGGGTTTTCTCTCATGGGTTCCTCACCCTGACCTCCTTGGCCCGCGCCGCTCTCCTTTTTCCGTCCCCGTAGCGAGCGCCGCGCGCAGGGCCGCAGCCAGCGCGGGCCCGATGCCGGGTACGGTCGCGATCTCCGCTACCTCCGCGCGGCGCAGCCGGTCCACCGAGCCGAACGCGCGCAGCAGCGCCTGCTTGCGGCGCGGCCCGATCCCTTCGACCTCGTCGAGCGCCGACTCGCGAATCCGCCGCGCGCGCAGGTGGCGGTGGTAGGCGAGTGCGAACCGGTGCGCCTCGTCGCGCAGCCGCTGCAGCACCCGCAACGCCGGCGATCCGGGCGGCAGCTTCAGAACCCGCTCGGCGCCCGGCGGTCCGGCATGCAGCTCCTCGAACCGCTTGGCCAGCCCCACGACCGGCAGCGCGCCGAGCCCGAGCCGGTCCGCCTCGCGGCGCGCCGCGCGTACCTGAGCCAGCCCGCCGTCGACCAGCACCAGGTCCGGCGGGGCCCAGCCGGCCTGCCCCCGCCGCTCGAACCGCCGGCGGAGCACCTCGGCCATCATCGCCGGGTCGTCCGCGCCCTCGACCGTACGGATGCGGAACCGACGGTACCGCGCGGGCCGCGGCACGCCGCCGACCGCACAGACCATGCTCCCTACCGCGAAGGTGCCCGAGATGTTCGAGATGTCGTAGGCTTCGATCGTCTCCGGCGGCGTCGGCAGCGCGAGCGCCTCGCGCAGCGCCGCGAGCCCGGCCGCCGGCGCCGCGTCGGGCGCCGCGCGCGGAAGCCGCGCGCGGACCCGCTGCCGGACCACGTCCTGGAGCAGCCGCAGCGTGTCGCGCAGGGCTGCCGCCTGCTCGAAACGCTGCGCCGCCGCGGCCTCCCGCATCGCCGCCTGCACCTCCCGAAGCAGCGCCGGCCGCTCGCCCCGCAGGAAGGCACAGGCCTCCGCCACCCGGGCCCCGTAAGCCGCGCCATCGATCCGCCCGATGCACGGCGCGGTGCAGAAGCGCAGGATGTCGTTCAGGCAGTGCCGGTGGTCGACTGGCCCGGGAAGCCGCGGCCGGCAGCGGCGCAGGCCGAACCGCCGGTCGAGAAACTCGAGCGCCGCACGCGCCGCGGCGCTCGACGCGTAGGGTCCGAAATAGAGCCGCCCGTCCTCGCGCGCAATCCGGCAGAGGTCGAACCGCGGGAACGGCTCGCGCGGATCCACGCGCAGGAGCAGGAAGCGCTTGTCGTCGCGGAAGTCGACGTTGTACCGCGGGCGGTACTCCTTGATCAGCCGGCCCTCGAACAGGATGGCCTCCGCCTCGTTGCGTAGCGGCACGATCTCGAGGTCCCGCGCGGCGTGGACCAGCCCGCGCAGCTTCGGGTCGGCCCGCCGCAGCGCCCCGGGCCGGAAGTACGACCGCACCCGCTTGCGCAGCGAGGCCGCCTTGCCGACGTAGATCACGCGCCCGCCCCGGTCGCGCATCAGGTAGACCCCGGGCGCGTCCGGCAGCCCGGCCAGCTTCTCCCGTATCGCATCCGGCAACGGCATCGTCCACCCGCCCACACGATAGCCGACCCCCACCCCGCCTTCAACGCCGGTTACCCTTCCCGCTTGCAGGGGCGCGGGGCGCGGCTTAGGGTGTTACCCCATGCGACAGTTCGACAATCTGCGTGCCAGTGAGCTGTACTGCCCGCGCTGCCGGACGGCGCAGCCCGTGCGGGAGCGGCTGCTCCTGGTGCTGCCTCACTCCGAACTCCACGACTACCGGTGCACCGCCTGCGGCGTCTCGGTCGGTTCCCGCGAGGTGCGGCAACCGCCGTCGGCGCTGCACGGGGGCGTTCCGGGCGCCTAGGTCCCAAGCCCATCCATGAGGATTCTGTTCCTGAGTCCGCGGCTGCCGCACCCGCGGGTGCTGAGCGGGCACGTCATCGTCTACCAGCGCGTCCGGCGCCTGATCGAACGCGGACACGAGGTCACCCTCTGCTGTTTCGCCACCGAGGAGGAACGCGACCTGGCCTGCGACCTCGAGCACCGGCTGGCCGGGCTTCGGCTGGTGGCGCCGCCGCGAGACCGCACCGCCAGTCTTGCGCGGCGCATCAGCGGGCAGGCCGGCATGGTCGCGCTGCCCCGGCGCCGGCGCTCCCAGGCCATGCTGCGGGCGGTGGGCGAACTGGTGGAACAGAACCGCTACGACGTGGTCGTCGGCGAATTCACGGAGATGGGCGTCTACCTCTACCGGAACCCGTTCCTGTCCGCCGTACGGACGGTGCTCTCCTGCCACCAGTCGCCCACCGTGGCCAGCCGGAAGCGGACCGACGTCGTCGGGTATTCGCTGGCCGGCCTGGTCGAGCGCCTGCGCCATGACCGGCTTCGGCGCTTCGAGTTTTCCATGTACCGCGCCTTCGACCGCGTGCTGGTGCTCACGCCCCAGGAGCGGTTTCAGCTCGAGCACTACCAGCCGGACCTCCGGCTTACGGTCATCCCCTGCGGGGTCGACGAGAACTACTTCCGGCCGCGGCCCTCGACAGAGCTGGCGGACGGCGCGCTCTACACGGGGTTCTACGCCCACGAGCCGAACCGCGACGCGGTGCGCTGGTTCGCGACTCACGTCTGGCCCCGCATCCGGGGCATCCGTCCGGATATGCGCTGGTTCTACGTCGTCGGGCCGGCCCCCCCGCCCGAGTTCTACGACCTGGCGCGGCGCGACGCGAGCATCGTGGTCACCGGTGAGGTGAAGGACGTCCGGGACTACCTCGACCGGGCGCGGGTATTCGTCTGCCCGGTGCGCATGGGTTCGGGCATGCGCGTGAAGATTCTCGAAGCCATGGCGCACGGCGTGCCGGTGGTCTCGACCACGCTCGGCGCGGAAGGGCTTCCGGCGCAGCCGGGCGAGCATTGCTTCGTGGCGGACGATCCAGCCGTCATGGCCGGGCAGATCCGGCTGCTGCTCGAAGATCCGCCGCTGCGGGCCTCGATGATCCGCAAGGCGCGCGACCTGGTGCACGAACGCCTCTCCTGGACGCGCAGCGTCGACCTTCTGGAGACGACGCTCGCGGAGGTGGCGCGGCGGCGGGGCTAGCGCCGGCCCCGGCCGGCGATGCGCCGGCAGGCCTCGACGTCGCGGGCGATGCGTTTCTGGAGCGCCGTTTCGGTCGCGAACCGCCGGTCGCCGCGGATGCGGCGCAGGAACGCAACCTCGACCGCGCGGCCGTAGAGATCGCCCTCGAAGTCGAGCGCGTGGACCTCGAGCAGCGGCGGCCCGCCATCGCCGAACGTCGCCCGCTCGCCGAGGTAGGCGGCGGCGGCGAGATCGCGGCCGCCGACGCGGAGCCGG
>PWTM01000222.1 GCA_003563855.1 PVC group bacterium
CCACCCCGTCGCTGAAGTACCGCACCCGGCAGCGCAGCGCCTGCGCGGCGCTGAGCTTCCCGCCCGAGGCCAGCACCGCGCGCACCTCCTCGGCCGAGAACCCCGCCCGCGCCGGCGTCCCTTCCCCTTCCGCGTAGAGCCACTCCCGGTACCGCCGCTGCGCCATGCGCCAGTCCGCGGGCTGCCCCGCGCTCACCACCACCGTCCCGAGCCCCTCCCGTGCGCGGCGAGACCCCGCCATCGCCTCCCCGTACCCGCAGTACCGGTACGCGGCCGGATCCTTCGTCAGCCCCCCGCGCACCGCGTTCAGGTCGATGTACGCGGCCAGCGTCCGCAGCGCATGCCCGCGCTCGACCAGCACGCTCTTGAACCGCTCCTCCCAGAGCGTCCCCCGCCGCCCACGGCTGCGGTTGAAGCTCTGCGTGAAGCGCTGCTTGAGCGTCTTCATGAACTCGGAGATATCCCCCATCCGGTACAGGTACCGGCCCCGCAGCGCCTCGACCTCCTCGGCCGCGCCCCTTGCGCGCAGCCCCTCCAGGCGCGCGGCCAGGTCCCGGGCCCGCACGCCCCCGTAGAGCGCGCCCACCCGCCGCGCCAGTTCGCCGTCCTCCGGCTCCCCCCGCTCCGGCACCTCGACCAGCAGATGGAAGTGATTGCTCATCAAGGCATACGTCAGCACCCGAACCCCGCAGAACGCTTCGCAGGCCCGCATCAGCTTGCGGAACCGCTCCCGCTCCAGGTCCCCTAGCACGAACCGCCGCTCGATCACACGGCTCATGCAGTGGTACACGTCCCCGCCCCCGCCCTTGATCCGCGCCGTCCTCATCACGCTCGCTCCTTCCCGCCGGCCGCCCGGCTCGCTTCGTCCGCCACGGCAACCCGACTCCAGCCTATCCGAAGCTCCGCACACGTCAATATAGAATTGGTGTGTCCCTTATATCTGGGGACGACGAGGAGGCCGGCTTTTGGCGGCCGGCTGCGGACTTGCGGGAGACGGCGGGCCGGACCTAGGATGAAGCGCAGCGGCGCGAGACGGCGGCGCGGGCAGGAGGTGCGGCCATGGCGGAACGGGGAAAGGCGCGCGGACGGTGCACGGCGGACGATCTGGACCGCGTCATCTGCGAGACCGTCGTGGCGTTGCGCCCGCTCTACACGGACGACGGGCTGGACCGCCCGGACAGCCTGCTGCGCGATTACCCGGACTCGACGCGGGTGGTCGAGGGGCTGCGCGTGCTGATCGACGCCATGTTTCCCGGGCGCACGGTCCCCACCGAGGTGCATCGCGACGAGCTGGGCATTTTCCTGATCCGGCGCCTCTCCGTCGCCTGGCGGCTGCTCCGGCCGGAGATCGAAAAAGCCCTCCCCTTCCGCTGGCGCGGGGCGTTCGCCCGGGAGGCGCGCGAGGCCAGGCCGCCGGCGCGATCGGACCTTCACGCGGAGGCGGTGCGGCTGATGCGCGCCTTCTTCGACCGCCTCCCCACGGTGCGGTCACTGCTGGTCGAGGACGTGAAAGCCGCCTACGCGGGCGACCCGGCCGCACTGACCTACGCGGAGGTCCAGCTCGCCTACCCCGGCCTCCTCGCCGTCGCCTCGCACCGGCTCGCGCACGAACTTCACCGGCTCGATCTGCCGGTGCTCCCCCGGATGATGAGCGAATGGACCCACGCGCGCACAGGGGTGGACATCCATCCGGGCGCCGAGATCGGGCACGGGTTCTTCATCGATCACGCGACCGGCGTGGTCATCGGGGAGACCTGCCGGATCGGGAACCGGGTGAAGATCTACCAGGGGGTCACGCTCGGAGCACAGAGTTTCCCCCTCGACGCGAAAGGCCACCCGGTCAAGCGCATCAAGCGGCATCCGACGGTCGAGGACGACGTGATCATCTACGCGAACGCGACGATCCTCGGCGGCGAGACAGTGATCGGGGCCGGCTCCACGATCGGCGGCAACGTGTTCCTGATGGAGAGCGTTCCGCCGGGCAGCTTCGTCACGGGACGACAGGACGAGATCCGGGTCCGGCCGGAACGCCCCGGCCCGCGGCGCCGCCCGGCCGCGCGCCGGCGTCAGGGACCGTAGCCGACGCGCGCGCGGCGGACGAGCGCGGGGGGCGTTTCCCGCAGGAAGCGCGACGGCGTGTGGGGCACATAGCTCCCGTCGCGCCCGATGCGCGCGCGCGGGCAGCAGAGGAAGAGCCAGTCCCGCGCGCGGGTCACGGCCACGTAGAAGAGGCGTCGTTCCTCGGCCTCGGCCTCGTCGCCGCCTTCCGACAGGGCGCGCCCCGAGGGAAAGAGCGAATCGTTGAGCCAGAGGACGAAGACGGCCCGCCATTCCAGTCCCTTGGCCTGGTGAACGGTACTGAGCGTCAGGCCCTCGCCCGCATCCTCCGCCCGCTGCCGGTCGTCCAGGTTCGTCTGGAGCGCGACCTCGTTCAGGAAGTCGGCCAGCGATCGGAACCCGGCGAGGTAGCCGCTCATCCCTTGAAGGTCCTCGACCCGTTCGCGGCCCGTGTCGAACGCCACGAGCGCGTAGGCGCGGTAGAAACCGGCCAGAAACCGCTCGACGATCAGGCCCGGCTCGCGCGCCAGGTGCTTCGTCTCCGCCTCCGGAAAGACCCCGGCCATGGCCGCGCCGTCCCCCTTCGCGGCGGCCGGCAGCCGTTCGATCAGCTCCGTCCACGCCGCCGGGTGCAGCGGCGCAAAGCGGCCGCCGAGCGCCTTCCAGATGCGGAGCGCCGTGCGCTCGCCGACGCGCGGCAGCAGGCAGAGCAACCGCGTGAACGAGAGCTCGTCGCCCGGGTTCTGCACGAGGCGCAAAAGCGCGAGCACGTCCTTGACGTGAGCCTGCTCGTAGAAGCGGACACCCGAAGTGATCGTGAACGGGAGCCGTTCGCGGCCGAGGAGCATCTGGAGCTCGAGCGCGTGGAAGTGCGCGCGGTAGAGCACCGCCATCTCGCGCAGCGGCACGCCCTCGCCGCGCAGCGTCGCGATCTGCTCGATGACATAGCGCGCCTGCTGCTCGCCGTCGCGCAGCTCCGCGAGGATCGGCCGGGCGCCGTCCCCGCGTACCGGCCGGAGCGTCTTCTGGAATTGCTCCGGGTTGGCGGCGATGCAGGCGTTGGCCAGGGACAGCACACCGGGCACGCTGCGGTAGTTGGTTTCCAGCTTGAACTCGCGGGTATCCGCGTAGCGCTTCGGAAACGTCAGGAACTGCCGGAAGTCCGCCCCGCGCCAGGCGTAGATGCTCTGGAAGTCGTCGCCGACCACGAACAGGTTGCGGTGCCGCGCCGCCAGTTCGTCGACCAGCGCCGCCTGCACCGCGTTGGTGTCCTGGTACTCGTCGACGAGCACGTGCAGGAACTGCTCGCGGTAGCGGTCCCCGACGTCGGGGTGCTCGCGCAGCAGCCGCAGCGCCCCGGCGAGCAGGTCGTCGAAGTCCATCGCGTCGAGCGCCCGCTTGCGCGCGGCGTAGGCATCGAGCACGCGCAGCGCGTCGGCCGGTTCGGCGTCGGTCCCGAGGAGGCGCGCTTCGAGAACGTCCACCGGGGAGGACTCGCGGCTGCGCGCGAGGCCGAGGGCCGAGAGCAGGATCTCCGGCTTGGGGAAATGCTTGTCCGCGAGGCCGAGGTCGCGGGTGCAGCCGCGCACCAGCTTTCGGGCGTCGTCCTGGTCCAGGATCGTGTAGCCGTTCCCGTAGCCGATCCGCTGCGCGTGCCGGCGAAGAATGCGGTTGGCGAGGTGGTGGAAGGTTCCGCCCCAGATGCCGCCGACGGACTCGCCGACGAGCACGCGGGCGCGGTCGAGCATCTCGCGCGCGGCCCGGTTCGTGAAGGTGAGCAGGAGAATGCGCCGCGGCGGGACGCCCCGGTCGACGAGGTGCGCGACGCGCCAGGTCAGCGTGCGCGTCTTGCCGGTGCCGGCGGCGGCGATGACCAGCGCGGGGCCGTCCGGGGCGAGGACTGCGGCGCGCTGCTCGGCGTTCAGTGCCCGGTCGAGGTCCATCGCGGCCGTCAGCGCCCCTCCCCGAACCGTCCGCGGTAGAGGGTCCAGGCGGCGACGGACTTGGCGTCGACCATGTGACCGTCGCGGATCAGCGCCTCGATGCCCTCGGCGTCGAGGCGCAGCACCTCCACGTGCTCGTCGGCGTCCAGCGAAAGCGCCGCGTCCGGTTCGGCGCACTCCGCGAAGAAGACGTCGACACGCTCGTCCGTGTAGCCCGGCGAGGAGTAGAGCGAGCCCAGCGGCAGGAGCCGCTCCGCCCGGCAGCCGGTTTCTTCCAGGAGTTCGCGACGGGCGGCGGTCTCGGCGTCCTCGCCGGGATCGACGAGACCCGCGCAGATCTCGATCGCGTACGACTCGATGGCCTTGCGGTACTGGCGGACGAGGAGGAACGCGCCGTCAGGGAGCCGGGCGAGCACGCCGACGGCGGGCGCATGGCGGACGATCTCGCGCTCGGCGCGCAGGCCGTCGGCCCGCTCGATCTCAAGCACGTCCAGCGCGACGATCCGCCCCTCGAATACCCGCCGCTCGCTCCGCGTCCGCTCTTCCATACCGCCCTCCCCGCCGCGGCCCACCCTACCCCGCCTTCGGCCCGCGGGCGACAGAGAAAAGGGAGCCGATAAAGGAGGGCTCAGGAAAACGCGAGGCTGAGCGCGGTCATCACGCCGAGCAGCGCGAGGAAGAAGGCCGTCCGGGAGAGGGCCACGGCGTAGCGAGAGAAGCAGGCAAAGGACAGCGCCGCAAAGGCGCTCACCGTCAGGATGGTGTGCAGAGAACAAGATAAGGGACATGCCATTTGACAGCCAAGCCACGCCACACGCTCTCTTCTCCTCTGAAATGGGACCCCGCTCACTTGCGTCACCTGTCCAGCACTTCGCGCGTAGCGGAACACCACGCGATTACCCGCGGATTTACCGCTGATAGGCCCGAGATGGCGGCGGCCGCTTACAGGGATCCACCGATTAGCATCATCTCCACGCTGCGTCCGGTCGCCCCGCCCGTCAGTCCGGCGGGGTCACCGCCGCCAGGCGCAGATCGCGGGCCGTGTAGAGGCCCTCGAAGGCCAGACGCCGCATCGGGCGCGCCCCGCTCCTACGGCGCGCCCCGAAGTAGTCCCGGTGCGCCTGGAACACCGACTCGACGAACGCCCGGCTCCCGAGCGCCACCCCGTCGCTGAAGTACCGCACCCGGCAGCGCAGCGCCTGCGCGGCGCTGAGCTTCCCGCCCGAGGCCAGCACCGCGCGCACCTCCTCGGCCGAGAACCCCGCCCGCGCCGGCG
>PWTM01000253.1 GCA_003563855.1 PVC group bacterium
CCCGCGACGCGCATCGTCGATCTCGCCGAAGACCGCCGCAGAAAGCTGGATCGAAGGATCGATCGCGCGCAACTCGCCACGCAGGCGCCGCACCACGCCCGTGATAACCTCCGCGCGCCAGGCCTCGAATTGCGCCCGCAACGCGCCGCCCTCGCGCACGGGCGCGGGCCAGTCCGCCACCGCGCCCCGGCGGCGGCGCTCGAAGGCGGCACGGCAGGAGGGACAGGTACAGGCGCTCCGGCTCGGGAAACGGATGTAGTCGAGATGGACGCCGTCGGGCCGGTAGCGGCGCGCCGCCTCGCGCAGCGCCGCGGCCAGCTCGGCCACGTTCGCCGGGTGCGCCGGGCAGAGCCAGGGCAACTCCCGCCCATCCGCGTCCCGCTGCAAACGCCCCTCCGCGCGCCGGGCGGCGACGAACGCCGGCGGCGCATTCCCGAGATTCCAGCAGACGACCCAGAAATGCGCCTCGAGTCCGTGCGCCCGGGCCGCCGCCATGACCTGCGCGGCCTGGTCGCCGTGCCGGCGCAACGTCTCCGTGCCGGGCAGCACCTCCGAGGGATAGTGCGCGCGCCCCGCCCAGAGCAGGTTCGGCAGGATCGCCGTCATGCCGTGCCCCGCCAGCCACCGCGCCGAGCGGTCCCAGTCGCCGGGGAACCAGCCTGCGCCGCCATGGTCCCAGACGCCCCGGAACTCCGGCGCGCGCGGGCGCTGCACCCGCGCGTGCGCCTCCGTCCGCATCGCGCGAACCCGCGCCGCGTCCGTCAGGAACGACGCCGTCGCGCCCCGCGCCCGGCGGGCCTCGAGGTCCGCCTCCAGCGCCGCCGCCGCATCGAGCAGGGCGCGGACCCGCCGGCCCTCGGGGTGGCCCCGCGCCGCCGAGCGCATCGCGGCGGTCGCCGCCCCGGCATCCTCGAACCCGGCCAGCCTTCGGCTCCGATCAAGCGCCGCCGCCGCGACGTCCGGCCAGAGCGCCGGGTCCAACCGCGTCAGCAGCCCCGCCAGCATCCACGCTTTCCCCTCGCCGTCACCCCCCAGCAGCACATGCGACATCCAGACGCCGCGGTGACCGGCCGTCCAGGCCGGCTCCTCTGCGCGGCGGCCCGACGCGTCCTCCCACCAGGCCAACACCTCCGTTCCCGGCGCCTCCGGCCAGGCGGGACGGATGTTGCCCGACTCCTGCAAGACCCGCGCCGGAACCTGCCAGCCGTCCGGGTCAACGAACCGGAAGGCCGACCAGCGACCCGCAGCCTCGGCTCGCGTGTAATCGCCGAGCCGGAGCCCCAGCGCCCCGGCCAGGCGCGCATCCGCGGAATAGAATACGACCAGCCGCCCCCCACCCCGGTGAAACGCGCGCACCCTCGACCAGGCCTCATCCGGAAGCCGGGGGTTGTACGGCAGCACCAGCGTCCGCGCCCCGGCCGGAATCCCCCCGGCCAGATCCTCCTCCGCGAGCACCGCGTGCAGGACGCCCGCGCCGTCGAGCGCCGCCGTGACCCGACGGACGGCGCCCTCCGCGGCACGCCGCTCGGCGGCGTCCGGGAGCGAGCGCGTACCCCGCAGGACGATCACCGGCGTCGTCCGCGCGCGCAGCCCGTGCACGGTCACCGTCGCGTCCGCGGCGGCGCCCCGCCAGAGCGAAAGCCGGACGCGCGTGACCGCGTCCCAGGCCCCCGGCGCACCCTCGGTCGTGAAGTCCGCGCGGGCCAGCCGGAGCCGCTGCCGGCCCGCGCGCGCCGGCGTCCGGCTCCAGGCATACCAGCCGGACCCGCTCTCCAGGTAGACGGTCAGCGCCCGCATCGCCTCCGGCCGCTCCACCGTCAGGTCCAGCTCCAGCACGCGGTACGGATCGAGATCGAGCGGCGCCGCAAGGTCCCAGTAGAACCGATCCTCCGCGCGGCGTCCGAAGGGGGCGGAGAAGACCGTGCCCGCCTCCGCCCCGCGCGCCGCCGGGCGCGCCCCGGGCGCGCCCGGCCCCGGCTGCCAGGAGGCGCCGATCGGGAACTCGAGATCGCCCGCTGCCGCGGGAGCCGCGAGGGCGGCCGCCAGCAGGAGGCGCCGGAACGCTTTCGGCATCGGCAGGAACCCGTCCATGCCGCATAGTAGTGGGATGCACGCCCCGGAGCAAACGGAACCGCCCGAAACGACCCCCGCGCGGCCCTGCGGCATGGTCGCACTCGTCGGCCGGGCCAATGTCGGAAAGTCCTCGCTGCTGAACCGGATGCTCGGCGAGAAGGTCTCCGCCGTAAGCCCGGTCGCCCAGACCACGCGCCGCGCCCTGCGCGGCATCCGCAACGAGCCGCGCGGGCAGATCGTGCTGCTCGACACCCCCGGCGTCCACCGCGCGCGCTCCGACCTCGGCCGCCACATGAACCGCGCCGCCCGCGCCGCCGTCGAGGGGGTCGATGCCGTCGCCCTCGTGTTCGACCGAAGCCGCCCGCCGGAGGCCGAGGACGAGGGCTGGATACGGCGCCTGCTCCGCGCGGAGGACGATGCCCCGGGAGTCGTCGCGGTCCTCAATAAGTGCGACCTCCCCGGAAACCGGGCGGACGCCTATCGCCGCGCCTGGGAAGAGGCGGCGGCTGGACGCCCCGCGCCCCCGCCCGTGGCCTGGATCGAGGTCTCCGCCGTAACCGGGGAGGGCGTCGACCGGCTGCTCGATGCCCTTTTCGCGCGCCTGCCGGTCGGACCGCCCCTCTTCCCGGAGGATATCCTGACCGATTATCCCCGGCGGCTCGCCGTCGCGGATGTCATCCGCGAGAAGCTCTACGGCCGGCTGGACGACGAGCTGCCCCACCGCGCAGCCGTCGAGGTCGACGCCTTCGAGGAGACCGGCGAGGGCTGGAACGTCGGGGCGGCCGTCTTCGTCGAGCGCCCGTCCCAGAAGGGCATCGTCATCGGTCACAAGGGCCGCCGGCTGCGGGCCGTGCGCCGGGCCGCCGAAGCCGAACTGCTCGCCCAGCTCGGTCACCCGGTCAAAATCGCGCTCCGCGTGAAGGTCGAGCCCCACTGGACGCGGAACTACTGGTTCCTGAAGAGGCTTGGGTACGTGCAGTAGCGCCCTGCGCCAACACGCGGAAAACGCTCAGTATTGAACGTCGAAGTGGGGACGGAAGCGGTGAGCAGTCATCCGTGAGCAGTGAACAGTGAGCGGTAAAGGGTGAAGACGGCCGGACCGCGAGGAACAGATCACCGATCACTGCTCACTGCCCACTCCCGGCCGGCCGTCCCCCCACCGGGAAGCCTTGGAACTCGTCCACCGGGGGTGGTAGGATGCCGCCATGAAGACGACGCATGCGGGTTCAACGGATTCGCGCAGGGGGGCGCCGGATTCCGGGGCGGAGACGATGCGGCGCTTTCTGCAGCGCAAGCACAGGGCGCGTACGGCCCGCAATCGGGCGCTCTGGCGGAAGGCCGCGCAGGACGCCGACCGCATCGTGGAGACGATCGTCCGCGAGTTCGGTCCGAAGCGCGTGTACCAATGGGGATCCGTACTGGCCCCTGAGTCGTTCGACGAGCACTCGGATATCGACATCGCCGTCGAGGGGCTCGGGAGCGCCCGGCGCTATTTCGAGTTGCTGGCCCGGGCGGAGTCCATGACCCGGTTCCCGCTCGATATCGTGGAGATGGAGCACGTCGAACCCGCCTATGCGGCCCTCATCCGCCGCCACGGGCGGCGACGGCATCCCGGGATGGAAGGGGAAGAGGATCACGTATGAAGCGGGATGACATGGAGGCGCGGGTACTGATGGGGCAGATCGATGCCGGCATCAAGGTGATGGAGGACATCCTGACGCACCTTGACGACTTCATCGGCTCCAAGGTGCACGGTAGGAAGAGGGACCGCATTGCAGCGATCGTCGTGGCGGACGCCTTGTCGCGCTATTACACCGCGGCCGAGACGGTCTTCGTGCGCATCGCCCGCTTCTTCGAGAATTCCCTCGGCGAATCCCGCTGGCATGCCGATCTGCTGCAGCGGATGTCCATCGCGATCCCCGGCGTTCGTCCGGCGGCGATCTCCCGCGCGACGATGACATCGCTTTCGGAACTGCTCCGTTTCCGGCATTTCTCACGCTACTACGTGGAGCTGGAATACGACTGGGAGCGACTCTCCTTCCTGCTGATGAAACTCGACGCTGTGCGCAGTGCGCTGCCTTCGGAGTTGAAAGCATTTCGTGCTCAACTCGGGGCCACTGCGAAACACGCGAAAGGCGCGAATGGGGAGCGGTGAGCAGTGGGCAGTGGTCAGTGGTCAGTCGGCGGTGAGCAGTGGCGAAGATGTCGCGGACCGCGATGAACTGATCAGGTGGTCCGTAACTCCTCCCCACACCGCTCGGCAGAGCTGCCGAGGGCAGCGCACCCAGCCCGGCCGGCCGCAGGCGCTCGTCCTTCTCGACATCGACGGTACGCTCCTTGATGCCCGCGGGGCGGGCCGGCGGGCGTTTCAGCGCGCGCTCCGCCGCGTCTCGGGCTGGAACGACGACATCGCCTACATCAGCTTCGCCGGCGCCACGGACCTCGACGTGCTGCGGCAGGTCTTCGACCGCCACGGCGCGAGGGTGACCCCCGTCGTCGCCCGGCGGTTCTTCCGGCAGCTCGCCCTCGAACTCGAGGCCACGACGGCCGAGGAGCCGCCCCGCCTGCACTCCGGCGTCCGCGAGCTGCTCGCCGAACTCGCCGCCGATCCCGACGTCATGGCCGGCCTCGTCACCGGCAACACCGGCCCCTGCGCCCATATCAAGCTGCGCGCGGCCGGCATCCACGGCCGGTTCCTCCTCGGCGCCTTCGGCCACGAGCACGCCGACCGGCTCGAGATCGCCCGCCTCGCCCTTCGCCGCGCGCAACGCCACGCCCGCGGCCGCCCCGTTCGTCCGGTCGTGCTCATCGGCGACACGCCCGCGGACATCGCCGCCGCGCGCGCGATCGACGCCGTCGCCGTCGCCGTTGCCACCGGCACCTGCGACCTCGCGACGCTCCGGGCCGCCGGCGCCGACCACGTCGTCCCCGACCTCACCGACCAAAGCCGCCTTCGCGCACTCTGGCTCGGGCGTCTGCCGCCCGAGCCCGCTCAGCGCGGATAGCACACACCCCATTCCCGAGGGCTTTCCCCAGTTTTTCGGCGTGCGGGTGTATGTGTGTGTGTGTGTGCGTGTGTGCGTGTGTGTGTGCGTGCGGGGGGGGGCGTCTCCTTCTCGGTTGACGACTACGCCGACGACTACGGTGGACGATGGGACGCATCGCCGTCGTAATCCGTAGTCGTCG
>PWTM01000158.1 GCA_003563855.1 PVC group bacterium
CCGCCCAGCGCATCGGCCAAGCGTTCCGCCCGCCGGTGCGCGGACTCGGCGAAGGAGACGACGGGGGCGAGGATGCGGTCGGCGCGCGGCAACCCGCGCAGCGAGCGCAGCACCGACGCCTCGGCCTGCGCATAGGGGCAGTAGTAGGCCTTCTCGAACCCGGGCGGGGCCGCGGCCTCCGTCAGGTGCGGCACGAGGAGATAATCGACCGACTCGTCCGCGAGCAGGCGGTAGGCATGGCCGTGCGCCATCAGCACCGGGGCGCAGACTTCGGCCGTCGCGATCTCGCGTCCGCGGCGCAGCACGGCGTCCGTCGAGCGGCGGGCAAAGACCGGCTCACAGCCGAGCGCGCGAAGGAAGGCGCGCCAGAACGGGTAATAGGCGAACGTGCCGAGCCCGCGCGGAAGCCCGACCCGATGCCGGGGCGGCGCGGAGGAGCCGGGCTCGCCGTCGCCGCGCCAGGCCCGCTCGCGCGCCTCCCAGAACCGGTAGGCGGGGTTCCGGGTGGAGGGCGCGCGCCGCGCCGTGTAGTCGCGGCCGCACTTCAGGCCCCAGGCGACCGGCTCCCCGCCCGCGTGGATGAGCGAGAGCCGGCAGCGATTGCGGCAGAGTTCACAGGTCTCCTGTTCGATGCGCACCTCGGCGTCGGCGAACTCCAGCCCGGAGAACCGGGCCGAACGTTCCGCGGCCGGGATGCGCTCGCGCACGAGGAGCGCCATGCCGAGCGCGCCCGTCAGGTGGCAGTAGCGGCTGACGTGGATCGGCTTCTTGAGCCCCGCCTCGAAGGCGGCGACGAGCGCCCGGTTCCGCGCCGTCGCGCCCTGGAAGTAGATGTGGTCGCCGATATGCAGGCCGCCGACGACCTTGTTGAGGTAGTTGTCGCGCACCGAGTGCAGCACGGCGGCGGCGATGCGGGCCTTGTCGCCGCCGCGCGCCAGCAGCAGGTCGAGGTCGCGCTCCATGTACACGGTGCAGCGGTCGGACGTCGGCGGCGCCGGCCGGCCCATCGCCACGTCCGCGAAGGATTCGAGCGGGATGCCCAGCTTCTGCGCCTGCTCCTCGATGAAGCTCCCGGTCCCGGCCGCGCAGACGTAGTTCATCACCGAGTTGTAGACCATGCCGTTCTGCAACTGCGTGAACTTCGCGTCCTGCCCGCCCAGCTCGAGGATCGTGTCGACCGCCGGGTCGAGGAATCGCGCGGCGGTCGCGTGCGCGGTAATTTCGTTGAGCGCGAGGTCCGCGCCGATCACGCGGGCGATCATCTTGCGGCCCGAGCCCGTCGTACCCACGCCCCGGATCGCGACCTCGAACCCGCCGCGCCGCTGCAGCTCGCGAAAGGCCTCGAAGACGAGCTGCACCGCGCGGATCGGGTCGCCGGCGGTCCGTCGATAGACCCAGCCGGCCACGTCCCCATCGGGATCGAGCAGCACGGCCTTGGTCGAGGTCGAGCCGATGTCCAGGCCCAGGATCACCTCGTGGCGTCCCGTCCGCGCCTCCGGAATCGCGATTTCGCTTCCGTTCGCGTCGGTCCAGGTGTCGGCCCAGGTGAAATCCGGGTAGACGGACCGGGTCAGATCGAGCGGCGCGCGCAGGTGGGCGGCGGATTCGGCGGACGCGTCCGACGGGGCATCGAGCGCGGCCTGCAGGTCCTCGACGCGGGCTGCGGCCGCGCCGTCGGAGGCCATCGCGAGGAGCGCGGCCCCCCAGGCGCCGGCCAGCTCCGTCCGCTCCGGCCGGAGCGTCTCGGTGCCGAGCTTCTCGCGGACGGCGTCCACGACCACCGGGTTGAGCGCGACGCCGCCGATCAGCGCCGTCGCGCCCTCCAGCCGCCGGCCGCCGAGCAGGCCGTCGACGGTTGATTGCCCGAGCCCGCGGCAGAGCCCGGCGGCGATCGCGTCGGCGGTGAACCCCTCCTGCTGGAGGTGGATCATGTCGCTCTTCGCGAACACGGCACACCGGGTCGCCACGGCCGGGGGCTCGTGGGGGTAGCGCCGGGCGCGCTCCGCGAGTTCCTCGGGCGGGATCTGGAGCCGCAGCGCCTGCTGGTCGAGGAAGGCGCCCGTGCCCGAGGCGCAGGCGCTGTTCAGCGTCGAGCGCCGGTAGCCGCCATCCTCGTTCAGCTCAATCAGGCTGAACGAGCCGCCCCCGATCGAGAGCACGTTGCGCGCGTCGGGCGCGAGGGCGCGCGCACCTTCCAGCCCCGCGACCGTCGCATCGAACCAGGGTCCCGGAAGCGGAAGGCTCTGGCTCCCCGCGCCCGTGCGCGCGACGCGCACCTCCCCGCTGTGGCCGACAACGTCGGGGAGCCCCTCGGCCAGCGCGCGCACCGGCGTTCCGTGGTGCCGCCGATAGTCGTCACGGAGCGGGCGGCCCTCGCCGTCCAGCGTCACCAACGCCACGTACAGGCTGCCGATATCGATGCCCAGGTAGACCACGCTCGCTCCCTCGATCCGCCCCGCATCCCCGCCGTCCGCGCGGCAACTCCCGCACACTACCCTCCCCCCGCCCCCCGCGCAAGCCGGCCGGGCGAGGACATTCCCCCAGTTCTTCGCGGCATCCTCATTTCGTTGGACGACTACACCGACGACTACGGTGGACGATCGGACGCCTTTCGGTCGTAATCCGTAGTCGTCGCCGTAGTCGTCGCCCGACCCTCCCGGCCATGCTCTGTGAACGTCCACAGCTCTCGCGGTTCTTCGCGGGGCGGACTTCCACTCCCTTCGCTTATGCGGCTTGTATGCTGCCAAAAGGGTGGCGCGATATGGAGTGCGGCGGCAGAGGGCGAAGCCCGGCGACGCCGCTTTGGTTGGCGGGGGGCAAGCGGTCTCTGGCGGGGGCGAAAGCGGTGTCGCCGTCCCGGGCGCGAGGCGCGCCCGGGACTCTGCCACCGCACTCCATAGGGTGAAGCCCTGGCGGCCACAGCACTCCCCCCGGGAGCGCCAGGCTCCAGCCTGGCCGACCAAGGGGACGCGAACGTCGCCGTCCAGGCGGCGCGTTGAAGCCGGGAGCGCGGAGCGCTATAGTAGATGGGCAGGCGTGAATATCCGCGCTGCCTTGGACGTCTGAGAGACAGACCGCCATTGGGAGGATTGACCATGAAAGGATTGCGAAGAATCGCAGGCTTGGGCGCCGCGCTGCTGATGCTGCTCGGGGCCGTGGGCACCAGCGGCTGCGCCGCGTTCCGGATCCGCACGCGCGACACGGACCTCGACGAAGGGCGTCACCTCGGCTCGCGCTACGACTTCCGGGACATGCGCGCCATCTCGGAGGCCGTCGCCGAAGAGATGGCCGGCAGCGCCTTCCTCGCACGCGCCGCCGAACCGCCGGTGATGATGATCGCCGGGGTGCAGAACCGGACGAGCCGGTACGTGGACACCAAGAACCTGACGGACCGCATGCGCACGCTGCTCTTTCAGACCGAGCGCGTCCGGTTCGTCAACGAGGCGCGCCGCGAGGACCTGATGCGCGAGCAGGGCTACCAGGCCCAGCACGTGACGCCCGAGCAGCAGGTGCAGATCGGCCGCCAGCTCGGCGCCCAGTACATGATCACCGGATCGCTGACGGAGATGGAGGACCAGACGGGCCGGCAGGTCCGCGTCTCGCGCACCCGGGTCAACTACTACAAGCTGACCGTCGAGGTCACGGACCTGCAGAGCGGCGAGATCGCCTGGATCAACGAACAGGAGTTCGCGCGCGAGGCACGGTTGCCGCTCATCGGCTGGTAGCCGGCCCGGCGCCGGCCGGGAGGCGGGCATGGCGTTCTCGAAGCCCCACCGCGCACCTTCGCTGGCACGGCTCGCGGCGGCCGCGGTCCTCCTGGCCCTCGCCGCCGGGTGCGTCTCGCCGCTGCCGCGCGCGCGACGGGACTTCTACGCCGGGCGGACCGGGGACGCGGCGGAGACGCTGGCCGGGGCGCGGGTGCCTGAGCGCGACCGGGTCCTGCTGCTGATGGAGCGGGGCACGGTGCGGCAGGCGCTCGGCGACCTCGAGGGGAGCACGCGCGACTTTATCGAGGCCGCCGACCTGATCGAGCAGTTCGAGACGTGGAGCGTGTCCCACGGCTCGGCGTCGGTGGTCACCGACGACCGGGCGCGCCGTTTCCGCGGCGCGCCCTACGAACGCACGCTGCTTCACGTCCTGACGGCCCATAACCACCTGCAGCAGGGCGACTGGGACCTGGCGGCCGTCGAATCGCGCCGCATCCTGCGCGCGCTCGACCCGGAGCGCCGCCGGGGGTTCCCCGACGACGCCTACGCGCGCTACGTCGCGGGGTTCGGGTTCCAGATGATCGACGACCCCTCGAACGCCGCGCTCCAGTTCCGCCATGCCGCGAAGCTGGCGCCCGCGCCGATCGATGCCGAAACCGGCCGGCTCGGGGCGGACGCAACGCCGGGCGGCCCGGAGCTGGTCGTCTTCGTCCTGTTGGGCCGGGCCCCGGGCAGCGACCCGCCGGCCGAGTCCTGGCCCGTCCCCGGGTTCCCGCCCGACGTAAAGCTCTATGCCGGCGAGACGCTGCTGGGCCGGGCGCACGTGCTCACCGACACCTTCGCGCTCGCCCTCTCGACGGCGGAGCAGGAGGCGGTGCGCGTCGCCGCCCGGGCCGTGACGCGCATCGTCGCCAAGGAAGCCGTCGCCACCGCGATCGACCGCGAAAACGAGATGCTCGGCTTCCTCACGCGGCTGATCCTGCTGGGCATCTTCGAACAGCCCGACGTGCGGCGATGGGAAACCCTGCCCCGCTGGCTCGCGGTGGCCCGGGTGCCCTGTCCGCCGGATCTCGACCGCTTCCGGCTGGTCGTCCGCGGAGGCGGCGCGCGCAGCCGCGCGCTCGAGGTCGAAGGTCCGTTCCCCCGCCGCTTCGACACCCGGGTCGCCGTCGTCCGCGTGCTGCCGTAAGCGAAGCGCCGCGTTTCTCGTCCTCGTCCTCGTCCTCGTCCTCGTCCTCGTTCTTCGACCTTCGAGAACGAGAACGAAGGACGAGGACGAGATGAGGACGCGGCCGGCGACGCACCGAAAGGACGCGCTATCCTTCCGCGGCCTGTGCGGCTTCGGCCGCCTCGCGAACCTCCGCCAGTCGCTGGATGATCGGCAGCTTCTGCGTGCAGAGCTCTTCGCACCGGCCGCAGGCCTCGCAGGCGGCGAGGTAAGGATCGTCCGCCTCGATCCCCCAATGAAAGCGCAGCCGGTTCATCATCGGGCCGTCCTTCCCGGAGAGCAGCCGGTGGTTATAGGCCTCCATCAGCTTCGGAATCGGCACG
>PWTM01000239.1 GCA_003563855.1 PVC group bacterium
AGGAGAGGACTCCGGACGCCGGACTCCGGACGCCGGGTGGGGGGCGCGGGGGCGCCGGTTCTCGCGGCCCGGCGTCGGGGGTCCGGAGTCCGGAGTCCTGCCCTCGGCCCAAGCCAACCCCGTGCTTGACGACGGCCCCCGCCGCGGGCTAACCAGCCGCTTGGGCTGAACAACCCAAGGAGATCAGACCATGAGCCGTATCCTCAACAAGAGCGGGGGCTACCGGAAGCTCCACTCGTTCAACTTCGCCACGATCGTTCACCTCGGCGCCATTGCCTTCTGTAAGCGGTTCATTCCGTGGCAGGAGGATCCGCTGGGCAAGGTGGTCGGGCAGATGGTCGGGGCGGCCCGCTCGGGCCGCATCAATATCGCGGAGGGCTCGGAACGGGCCGGCACTTCTACCGAGACCGAGATCAAGCTCACGGACGTTGCCCGCGCCAGCCTGGCCGAGCTCCAGAACGACCTCGAGACCTGGCTGGCCGTGCGGGAGATCATCCCATGGAGCGTCAGGGACCCGCAGCACGAGGCACTCTCCGAGGTGAATCTCGATCCCTTCGTCCACAGCGCAGATCTTCTTCACGACTACTGGACCTATCTGCATCGGCAGAGGCACAAGTTCGGCCCGTGGCTGGCACACGAGGATCCGGCCGTGGTTGCGAATGCGCTGGTGGTTCTGATCCAGCGGACGACTGGGATGTTGCGCCGGCAGATGAACTCGCAGGAGGACGGATTCCTGGCGCGCGGCGGGATCAGGGAAAGGATGTACAAGGCGCGGACGGAGGCCGACACAGCCTCCAGCGAAGCGCCCTCCTGCCCGAAGTGCGGAAAGCCCATGCGGCGGCGACGCTCGGAGCGGGGTCCGTTCTGGGGCTGCTCCGGCTATCCGGAGTGCCAGGCGACGCGTCCGGCAGAGGAAACGCCGTGAGCGGGCCCGGCCCGGGAGGGCGCCCGGCGTCGGGAGTCCGGCGTCCGGCGTCCTCCTTCGACCGGCCCCAAGGCTTGGAAGGCTGGCCGGCTCGCCCGTCCAGGCCTTGGAAGCTACCGTGCCGCTTCCGGTTCTTCCGGTGGTCGCCCCCTCCGCGGACCTGCGTCCGCGCAGGCGGCGGCGAGGGGGCAGGCGGCGCAGCGAGCAACGGAGGGGGTGGCGGGGCATCGGCCTTCGATGCCGAGGTGGCAGAGGGCGAAGTCGTAGCGGAGCGGGTCGGCGGGATCGAGGCGGCGGAGGGCGGCCGTGATTTCCTCGGCCGCGCGCCGGTCTGACGTCCGGCGCCGGGTCCAGCCGAAGCGGCGCGCGAAGCGGGCGATATGGCGGTCGAGCGGCACGATCAAGGCGGCCGGCGGCAGGTCGGGCCAGAGGCCGAGGTCGACGCCGTCGTCCGGCCGGGCCATCCAGCGCAGGAAGAGCATCCAGCGCTTGGCGCAGCTCCCGCCAAGCGGGTCGGGCAGCAGGTGCCGGAGCCCGCGCGGAAGACGGGCGGCTTCCCCGCCGGCGGCCTGGCAGAGCGCTCCGCGCAGCGCCGCGAGCCCGTCCCAGGCGTTACCGCCCCGGCTCCAGCCCGGCGCGAACGCCTCCCAGAGTCCTCCGTACCGGTCGCGGACGCCGGCGATGGCCGCCGCGAAGCGGCGGAGTTCCTCCGGCCGGCTGAGCCGGTAGCCCGGCCAGGCGAACCCGCGCCGCGGCCGCGTGAATCCGGCCGGGTAGGGGGGCGGGCAGCCGGCAAGGATGCGGTCCACGACCGGCATGAAGAGGTCCACGCCCCCGTAGGCGAGCATGGCGGCGAGGAGGGCGACCGACTCGATGTCCGTTCGCTCCGCGCCGGCCGCGAGACGCCGGCGCGGGAAGATGACCGGATCCCGGGCTGCGTCCAGCGCCGGCGGGTGCTGCCGGAGAACCGTGTCGAGCCCCGCGCGGAGGGCGTGGGCTCGATCGATCACGCGCCGGATTCCGGGTCCGCGCGCGGTGTGGTTGCGCGGACGTCCACGGGAACAGGCGGCGGTGACGCTCTGGGCGGGCGGCGGGCGGCGCGTGCGAGCAGCCGGAGCATGTAGGGCACCGCGAGCAATCCCCCCTTGAGCAGGGCCGTGAGGATCTCACCGATGAGCACGATCGGGGTGGGGCGCCGACGCGAGGCGAAGCCCGCGCGCCAGACCTCGCCGCAGGAGAAGATGTTGAGGTAGGGCATCGTGTTGTTGTACGGCCCCGTCGCGGCGCCGCAGTTCGCGCAGAACCAGCCGGGCCCGACGAATGGCGTGAGGCAGCGGTGGCAGACGGGCAGGGCATCGGCAGCGCGCGCGGCGGCATCGAGGTCGGGGGACCACGGGTCGGGCCGGTCCAGCGACCGCCACCAGGCGCGCAGGCGATCGCGGAGGATCTCGCCCAGCCCTCGCGTCTGCCAGTCTGTCCAGAATGAACCCGGCATCGCTCGCCCCGCCGCCGGTCGGCCCGGCGCATGACACAAGGAAGATAGCGCCCGTCGACGGGTCCGTCCAGCGGGGGAGCGCCGGTGGCGCCGGGGTGAGGGAGGAGCGGGAGAGGACTCCCGACGCCGGACTCCGGACGCCGGGTGGGTGGCGCGCGGGCGCTGGTGGCGGGAGCGCGGCCGGCCCGGGGGGAGGGGGCGGCCTCCCGGACTCCGGACGCCGGGTGGGTGGCGCGCGGGCGGCGGTTTCTGCGGCCCGGCGTCGGGAGTCCGGAGTCCGGCGTCCCCCGCCCCCGCCGCGGAGAGGGGCTGAAGGTTTCCGCGGTGAGGGGCGTCCACCTACTGGAGCCGGGCGGAAGGAGACCCGAGGGACCGACGAGGAGACGGCGATGAAGCGTGTTCGATGGACGGTATGGGTTCTGTGTGCGTTGGTATCGACGGCCGCCGCGCGCGAGGCGCAGTGGGCGCAGGTGCGCGAGGCCCGCGAAGAGCGGCTGCCCCGGACCGCGATCGAGGCGCTCGGCCCGATCGTGGAGGGCGCGATGGCCGACGAGGCCTGGGCCGAAGCGATCCGCGCGGTCGCTACGCGCGCCGCGCTCGAGGCCGAGATCGCCGGCGACGAGCCCGAGGAACACCTGCTCCGGCTCGACGCCGAACTCGCCCAGGCGCCCGAACCGATGCGGCCCGTACTGCAGGTCCTGGTCGCGCACTGGACCTGGAACTACTTCCGGAACAACCGCTGGCGCTTCCTTCGGCGCACCCGGACCGCCGAGCCGCCGGGCGACGATATCCGCACCTGGGACCTCCCGCGCATTCTCGCGGAGATCGATGCCCGCTTCAGTGCCGCGCTCGAGCACGAGGCCGAGCTGCAGGCGATCCCGATCGCGACCTACGATGCCCTGATCGAGAAGGGCACGGTCGATGACGCGCACCGCCCGACGCTCTTCGACTTCCTCGCCCACGAGGCGCTCGCCTTCTACGGGGCGGGCGAACAGGGCGCGCTGCACGCCGAGGATGCCTTCTCCCTCTCGGCCGAAAGCCCGGTCTTCGATCCGGCCGACGACTTCCTCGACTGGGAACCCGAGACGGCCGACGACGCCTCGTCGCTGCTTCGCGCCGTGCGGCTCTTCCAGCGCCTGCTCGCCTTCCACCAGGGGGCCGAGGACCCCACCGCGTTCATCGACGCCGATCTCGCGCGCCTTCGCTTCGCGCACGACCAGGCGTTCGGCGAGACAAAGGACGCGCGCTACCGCGAGGCGCTCGAACGGCTCGCCGGCGCCTGGCCCGACCACCCGCTCGCCGCCCGGGTCCGCTTCCACTGGGCCGAGCAGCTCGCGGCGGAAGAGGAGATGGCGGAAGCCCGCCGCGTCGCGCAGGAAGGGCTCGACCGCCATCCCGGCACGCCCGGCGCCAACCAGTGCTTCAATCTCATCGCACGGATCGAGGCCCCGTCCGTTCGGCTCGCCACCGAACGCGTCTGGAACGAACCCGCGCCGACGATCGACGTGACCTACCGGAACATGGAGGAGGTCCACTTCCGCATCGTCGCCGTCGACTACATCGAAGCCCTGCACGGGGCGCGCTGGACGCCGGGGTCTCGGTTCCACGAGCCGGACGTGCGCCATGCGCTGCTGCGCGGGCCCGCGGAACGGAGCTGGAGCGCGCGGCTTCCGCCGACGCCCGACTACCTTCCGCGCACCGAGTCGGTGCCGATCCCGGAAGGGCTCGCCCCGGGCTTCTACGCGATCGTGGCGGCGCCCGACGCGTCGTTCTCCAGGCAGGACGTCCTGCAGGCGACCGCGTTCTGGGTCAGCGACCTCGCGCTGGTCGCGCATAACCGGTCGGGCGACGGCGCGATGCGCGGGCTGGTGGTCGACGCGCGCACGGGCGAGCCGGTGGAAGATGCCTCCGTCCGTGCCTGGGAACGCGACCGGGAGCAGCGCTTCGGCCCCGGTGCGCGGGCGCGAACGGACGCGGATGGCCGGTTCCAGTTCGACAACTCGCCCCCCGTACTGATCGTCCGGCACGCGGGCCGGTTGCTGGCCGTGGACACGACCGCGTGGCACGGCGGCCGACGGGCGCCCGACCGTACCGAGCGCACGGTCTTCTTCACCGACCGCGCGATCTACCGGCCGGGCCAGGCGGTCTACTACAAGGGCATCTGCGTTCGGGCCGAGCGGGACGCGGGGGACTACGCCGCGCTGGGCGACCGGCAGGTGACGGTCATCTTTGCCGACACGAGCCGGAACGAGATCGCCCGCGCCACGCACCGGACCAACGCGGTCGGCTCCTTCAGCGGCGCGTTCACCGCGCCGCGCGACCGCGGCACCGGCGCGATGAGCATCCGCATCGAGGGCGCGCCGGGCGGACAGACCATGGTGCGCGTGGAGGAATACCGCCGGCCGCGGTTCCGGGTCGAACTCGAGTCGCCCGCCGACGCCCCGCGCCTGGGCGAGGAGGTCGCGCTCACGGGGACGGCGACCGCCTACACGGGCGCGCCCGTCGGAGGCGCGACCGTGCGCTGGCGGGTCGAACGCCAGACGCGGTTCCCGCCCTGGCGCCGCTGGTTCGCATGGCCGCCGCAGCCCCGCTCCCCGTCGCAGGCGATCGCGCACGGAACCGCCGTAACGGACGCGGAGGGCGCCTTCACCATCCGGTTCGCCGCGCGGCCCGATCCCTCCGTTCCGGCCGCCGACGAGCCGGTCTTCACCTTCCAGGTCCATGCCGACGTCACCGATGCCGCCGGCGAGACCCGCCCGGCGTCGCGCGGCGTCTCGGTCGGCTACACCGCGCTCCAGGCGACAATGACCGCGCCCGACTGGCTCC
>PWTM01000250.1 GCA_003563855.1 PVC group bacterium
CACACGGCCCCGAATCCGCTAAAGTCGCGGCCTGTCCGCACCATCGGGGCGTAGCTCAGTTTGGCAGAGCGCTTGGTTCGGGACCAAGAGGTCGCTGGTTCAAATCCAGTCGCCCCGACCATTCACCAGGAACGGCCTTTCGGCCAGGTAGTCGAACGGCTTTCTCTTTGGAAGTACGAGCCTTTCGTCGAACGCATCGGGTTCGAACTCACGCAGGTCAAGAGCGTCTTCCGGCCCTGGAAGTTCGAACTGTGCCAGATGTCGACGAGATGCTGGCTGAAGTCGTAGACGCTGAGCGCCAACCGGCCGGTCTCCTCGGTCACCGCGCCCGCGCCGTCCATCTGCCGCTCGATCTCCGCGATCTCCGCTTTCAACTCGGCGCTCTTGGCGTTGAATGCCGCCTCGTCCACCACGCCCTGTAGGAAGGCGTTCAGGAGGCGATCCTGCATGCCCGCCAGCTCCGTGCGGCGCTTGGTCAGGCGGGTCCGGCGTTCGGTCTCGGCGCTCGTCAGGTCGCTGAACATGGCCTCGATGGAGTCGCGGAACCACGCCTGGACGCGCGGCTCCGGGATGCGGATGCTGTCCAGATCGGCCAGGATGGCCTTCTCCACCTCGGCTCCTTTCCATCGCAGCGGCGGGTGGTCCTCGGGCTTGTGGTTGTTGCCGCACCGGTAGTAGACGTGGACATTGCAGTCGCCGTTGAGCAGCTTGCGGCGGATGTTCTCGCCAGTGATCGCGTACCCGCACACACCGCAGCGCAGAACGCCGCCCGAGAGCATGATGTCCGGGTTGCCGGTCCTGCGGCTCTCGCCCTTCAAGCGGTCCTGGCAGGCGTCGAAGGTCCGGCGCTCGATCAGGAGCTTGTACCGGCCTTGGAAGACCTGGCCGTTGCGATGCAGCTCCCCGACGTAGAACCGGTTGTTCATGATGTGGGAGAGCGAGGATCGGTTGAACCGAGGCTGGCTGGGGCGATAGACGTGCCCCTCGGCCGCCATCTGGTTGGCCAGGCTCTTGAACGTATGCTGGCCGGAGGCGTACAGCTCGAACAGCCTCACGAGCGCCTTCGACTCGACCGGGTGCGGCTGGACCGGCTCGTCCTTGTCGGACACGTTGAGGTAGCCGAACGGTGCGAGCCCTGACGGCCATCCCTGCCGGACCCGCTCGTCCATGCCCTTGAGCACCTCGGAGCGCAGGTTGTCCGAGTAGTACTGCGCGACGGCCGCCATCACGTTGAACGAGAGCGCACCGGCCGCCCCGGGCCCGAACTGGTTGTCCACGAAGGCGAGTTGCACCCCACAGGCGTCCTCGAGTTCCTGGAGCCGTACGGCATCGCGCATGTTCCGGCAGACACGGTCAAGCTTGTGGGCCAGGATCGCCTTGATCTTCTCGCGCTTGGCGTTCGCCTTCACCCACCGGAACATCTCATTGAAGGCCACCCGCTCCGCGCCACGCTTGGCCGACTCGGCCACGACGAACTCGCGCTCCGCCGTCCAGCCGTTCTTGGCGGCCCGCTCGCGACAGGCGCGAAGCTGGGCGTCGATGGAGTAGCCCTCGCGCTGCTCGCGTGACGAGACCCGTGCCCAGATCACTACGTTCATGCCCTCATCTCCCGTTTTGCTGCCAGGAGCGCCTCACCGAGCCGTTTGACGTTGTCCAGGATTTCCAGGGCCTCGCTCTCGCTGATCGGCCGTCCGTAGGCATCCGTCCACACCTCGATGGTCTCCGCAAGGAGCGCGTCCGATACCCAGGCCGGTCGCGGCGCGCGCTCCATAGCCGCCTCCGGCTCGCCTCCATGAAGCCCGGTTCCGGGAACGAATCCAGTCCTTTCCGACCGATTCTTCCGGCGCGCCGGGTGGCGATGTTCTGGCGGTTTCACGGCCATCGGGACGGCCTCCGGATTCGTTGGGTTTTGCGTTCGGACCCACAAAACAAACTCTGCCTATGCTCGGAGCTGTTCCCGCGGCGCAGTCGCCCCTCATTCGGCGGGAAGCACCTATTGCCTCTGGCCGACAGGCAGAGAATGGCCGGAGCGGGTACGGCCCTCGGGGAGATAACCGCACAAACGCCGACCCCTCGCGCGTATGCACGCGCAGGGGGGTGTTTCACGCGTGCGCGGGGGTGAGTGCGGATATGACAGTAATCTCTCTCTTCTCTCTCTTTTTCTAAGAAACTCCCCATTTTTGCCGGTCGAGAAAGCCGCATGGCCTTGTGCGGTTTTCGTTCGGCAATGTCGGCAATCTCTCGCGCCGACCCGTTCAGTGCGGTCGGTTTTCGGCAATCCATGCGGTGATCTATCGAGTTCATCTGAGGAAATATCCCGACTTGGGTTTCGTCACTGACGGATCGGCTCTGAACCCGGCCAGGCGGCGGGCATCGAGTTCTATGACCAGGTCTCGGAACTCGGCGGGCTTGAGTGTCTTGAGTCGCCGCCGGAAATACCACTCGGGCATGAGCGCATCCGCGCCCTTCTTGTCCCGCCATTCGCGCACCATCTCCACGGCCCGCATGATGAGCGCGTCGAACTCGCCCTGCGCCACATGCCCGGCGGCCATGAAGAGCATCCGGCGCGTCTGGTGTATAACGAAGGCCGAGGCCCAGCGCACGGCGTCGAGGCTGATGCAGGGCGTCGCGTGGTTCTCGCTGATGGCATAGAGGAGCGAGAGCTTGCGCACCTGCTCGCTGACGCGGCCCCAGACCGTGGTGCCCACCGGATCGCCCCGGGCTTCGGCCTTGGCGTACTCGGCTTCCGCCTCCCTGCGCGTCTCGACCAGCGCCGGGACGGCGTCCTCGGAATAGCCGATGATCAGCGGGACGGGATGCCAGTTTTCCAGGTTGCCCGTGCCCGGCCGGAAATCCGCCCACCACTTGGCCGTGGCCAGTACGCGCGGCGGGAGATCGCTGATGCTGGGCTCCTGGCCCTCGGCCCGTGGGCCCGCTTCCAGGATCAGCATCCGGGCGAAGAAGCCGTTCGTCAGCATGCGTTCCGAGAGAGCTTCGTAGTAGTGGTTTGGGATGGCCGTCCCGAAGAGAACGAGGCCCGGCTGGTCGATGACGCCGGGGTTCTCCTTGCCCGCCTTCCGGCGCATCGGGTAGACGCTGTTTGCCGACGAATACATCGTCAGCAGCGTCGACATGATGGCCTCGTGCCGGGCGTCCTTGGCCTTGTTGATCGACTGGAGCATGCCGTCGATCTCGTCGGTCTGGAACAGCATGGCCGGTGTCTGGAAGAGTGCGTCCTGGATGCCCTCGCCGCTGGCGAACCGCTCCCCGAGACAGTTGGCGAGGCCGACCTCGTGGACGATCCGGGTGTTGATCTTGCGCGGCCAGTCCTTGCCCGCCGCCGAGTGGGCCAGGCCCAGGAGATAGATATTCGTGCGGTTGTCACCCGGATCCCGCACCTTGCGGGCAGAGAGGAATGCCAGGAGCGAGAGCGCCCCGCAGAAGGCCATCACCGGATTCGGATACGGCGCGGTCGCCAGGCAGTGGTCCATGACCTCGCCGACAAAGCCAGGGATGCGCAACATCTCGGCGGGCATGAGCCCGGGATCGGGGATGTCGGGCGGCCGCTCGTCGTCGCCCTCGCATGCGTTGTTCCCGTCGATGATACCGGAGAGATCTACTCCTGCACGGATGTTCCCCCGATAATCGCCCCCGAAACCTTCATGCCGGAGCGCCCGCGCCGCTGCTTCGAAGTCGCCGTTGTGGTTCAGGAGCGTGAAGACAGCGAACGGCGAATAGCCGGTCAGTGGCTCGAAAGGCGCGGCATTTGTGGTGAAACCGTAGAAGATTCGCGCCTTCAGCGTGGCCGACCAGCCCGAAGTCTTGCCTGGCCGCCGCCAGTACTCGTTCTCTCCGCTGCGGGCCAGCGCCCATCCGTGGCGTGTGAGAAGATCCCGCACATCTCCGCGCACATTGTAGTCATCGCCGGGTCTATGCGAATTGTCGGCCGAGAATCCGGCGATGTGGGCATTGTGCGCCAGAGAAGGCGGCCCGTTCACCACAGGCGGCAGATACTCGTTGAGATCCCAGGCCGCCATCAGGAGGGCGTCGCGCTCGGTCTCCGAGAGAACCGGCGGTGCCGTCAGGTCGCCCTGGACCAGCTTGTACCCCGGTGTCGGGGCGCAGAGGAACAGGCCGCCTTCGCCACGAGTCTCGATCAGCGTGACGGTCTTGCCGCCTTTGCGGCGCTGGGCGAGCTTGAGGTTGCCGGAGACCTGAAGTTGGCAGCGATAGACGACGTGATAGCCGCCGGATTGGGTGGATTGGATGACGAGTCGGGCATGGAGATCAGGCGGAATACGCTCGCGCCAAGCGGGATAGCGCTCACCTGCGGCGTCAAAGTCGAGGATCTCCATGTTGCCGGATACCTGCCCGCAGACAATGCAGAGACCGTCAGCGGTCAATCCGGACCAAGCCGTCAGATCTTCGTTGCTCGGCAGCCTTTCGCGGTAGGGTTTCCAACTCCCGAGCGCCGGGCGCTTTTCTATCCGCAGCGCTGGGAGCGCGCACATCCCGACAGCGCGGAGGGTCTGCAAGCAGTTGTGTAGATCCGGCGTCACGAGCCAGCACCCCGGTCCTGCCTACGCATCCAGAAACAGACGTTCTCAATCATGTGAATCCTTCTACGTCCAGATTCGAGCCGCCCTCTCGAAGAGGCTTCCACTGGTTACATACGCTGTGGCGCCTCGAAGTGTCGGCATATCGTTACATTCCCGGATTGACCGCATATTGGCGCTGGAATCCGGCTCTGTCCCTTTCGGGAGGGATGACGGTGGCCCAGCAGCCTTCACCCGTTCTTTACCCGACAGGCCCGAGAAACGGCCCGGCCGCCTGATCGGCCCATGGATTACTTACCCGACAGAAATGAAAAGTGGCGGTCGGTGGGGCGTTAGCAGTGCAAGAACATGCCGGTCGGATGCGGGTCGTCGAGCCGCAAATGGCGGGAGAGGTGGAATCTGTGAGGCCAGTCAGGGAACACTTTCGACGGCGTAACACGGTCGTAATCACGTCCATGCCAGTGGGGGTATTTGAGAACGGCAATATCGGCGTCCTGACGCGCCAGGCCCTGCGGCCGCGTCGTCTCCGCCTCCCCGGTATCCGCCCTGTCCGCCGGAACCGCCCAGAGAGCCGAGTACACCCCAGGTGGTCGAACTGCTCCGCAAGGCCCACGCATGGCGGCAGGATCTCGAAGAATGAAGGCGCGCGTCGGAATAGTGTGACCGGCCGACGGTAGGGTTATACCCCA
>PWTM01000313.1 GCA_003563855.1 PVC group bacterium
GCTCGCGACGCCCGCCGACCTCCGGGCCGCCGCCGACCTCGACGCCGCGCTCTGGGTGGCGACCGCGGCGCCCGTCGAGGCCTTTCGCGCGGATCCGGGCCTCCTGCGCGCGCTCGACACCGACGGCGACGGCCGCATCCGGGTCGGGGAGTTCAAGGCCGCGATCCGCTGGCTGTTCGGCCGGCTGCGCGACACGCGCGGCATCGCCGAGGGCGCCACGGCGCTCGACCCCGCGACGCTGAACACGGAGGACGCGGAAGGCCGCGCGCTGGCCGACACGCTGGCGCGCGTACGCGCCGCGCGCCGCGGCGGGGATCCGGGGCCGGTCGTATCGCTCGAAGATATCCGGGCGGTCATCCGGACCATCGAGGCCCGTCCGACCGGAAGCCTCGGCGTGGTCGCGCTGGACGCGGCGCCGAACCCGGAAATCCGCGGTTTCATGGATGCCGTGCTGGCGGTGACGGGGGGCAGCGACGCCGGCGGCGGTCGGCGCGGGGTCGGGGCGCAGGACCTCGACACGTTCGCCTCGGCGGCGCGGCGCCACCTCGACTGGCAGGCCCGCGGCGCGCTGCCCGAGGGCGCGGACCGCAGCGATACGCTTCCGCTGGGCGCGGCCACCGCCGCGGCGGTGCAGCGCCTCGAACGCATCCGCGCGAAGATCGACGAATACTTCACGCTCTGCGACGCCGTCGCGCTCGGCGAGGTTCTGCGCTGCGACGTCTGGCCCGCGCGGCTCGATGCGCCGCCGACCGTACTGGCGGGACTCGAGGGCGTCGCCGAGCTCCTCGATCGCAGCCCGGTCGCGCCGCCGCGCGCGGACGCCGTGCTCGACTTCGACGGGCCGCTGAATCCCGCCTACGCCGACGCCGTGCGCGCGCTCCGGAACGAGGCCGTCGGGCCGCTGCTCGGCGCCGGGGAGGCCGTGCCCCACCTGGCGCGCGCCGACTGGCAGCGCGTCCAGGCCGCGCTGCACCCGTTCATCGCCTGGCAGGCTTCCGTCGATGGCGCGGAGGCCGCGCCGCTCGGCGTCGAGCGGCTGCGCGCCTGCCTCGATCCCGCGCTCGCCGCCGCGGTCCGCGCCCTGATCGAAGAGAGTCGATCCTCGGGCATCGCGCTCGACAGCGTCCGGGCCGCCGAGCGACTCGCCCTGCTCCAGGGCGGACTCCTGGACCTGGCGCGAAACTTCGTCAGCTTTCCCGAGCTGTACGCGCCCGACCGGCGCGCCCTCTTCGAGGAAGGCACGCTGATCATGGACGGGCGGCGGTTCAACCTCGCCGTGAAGGTGGCGGACCGCGCGGAGCATGCGCGGCTGACCGAGAAGGGCACGATGTTCGTGCTCTACGTGGGGCTCGAGCACAAGCCGACGGGGCGGACGCGCGAGGTCGCCGTGCCGGTGACGGCCGGCGCCCAGGGTCTGCTGGAGGTGGGCAAGCGGGGCGTGTTCGAGGACGTCGAGGGCGAGCAGTGGCTGGCGCGCGTGGCGCATCTCGTCGACCGCCCGGTGAGCCTGCGCGAGGCGGTGACCGATCCGTTCGTCCGGCTCGGCCGGGCCGTGACGGCGCGGATCGAGTCGATCACGGCGGCGGCGGAGCGTCAGATGGAACAGGCCGGGGGCGACGCGGTCGGGGCGGTGCATGGCATCGCCCCGGCGCCCGGCGCGCCGCCCGCGGCGCCGCCGCCGGCCGCAGCACCGCCCGCGCAGCCTGCGGGCGGCGCGAACCTCGGGGGAACGCTGGCCGGCGGCGGCATCGCCATCGCGGCGCTGGGCGGATCGCTGGCCTTCATCACCCGGTCCCTGGCGGGCTTGCGCTGGTACCAGATCCTGGCCGGGCTCGGCGGCGCGGTGGGTGCGGTGATCGTCCCGACCGTCATCATCGCCATCATCCGGCTGCGCAGCCGCGATCTTTCCATGCTCCTCGAAGGCAGCGGCTGGGCCATCAACGCGCGCATGCGCCTCTCGCGACGCCAGCGGAGGCACTTCACGCAGCGTCCGCCGCACCCGCGCGGCAGCCGCTTCCTCGGCGGGGCACGCGCCCGGTTCTGGTGGCTGCTCGCGCTGACCGTCCTGCTGGTTGCCGGCCGCGGCGGCTGCGCGCTCTGGGCGCGCTAAGCCCGGCCCTTCGCGCGTCCAGAGTTCTCCGTCCCCTTGATCGGCCAGGCTGGAGCCTGGCGTTCCCGGGGGGACGCCTCGGCGCAAAAGGCGACCGGTTTCGGTCAGCGGTCTGCTGCGCCCGGGAGTCGTGCCATGCAGGAGGGGGCGCTTCTTCTCGACGCATTCCCCGGCGCAGGAGGCCATGCCGGTGTGGAGTGCGGCGGCAGAGGGCGAAGCCCGGCGACGCCGCTTTGCCGCGGCCTGCGGAGTCACCGATGACGCGGGCGGACGGTTCGGCCGGGGGGGTGAAAGCGCCGTCGCCGCTACGCTCTGCCGGCGCACTCCAAATCTGTCCCGGCCTGCGCATTGGAGTTCGGCGACTTGGAGTTCGGCGACAGCGAGCTTCCCAGCAGGCGACGCCATAGCGAGAACTGCTGGCTGCCGTGGCGCCGGGCTTGCCAATCCCGGGACCCGGCTGGTATGAGAAGCGCCGTGAATATTCTCTTCGCCAGCACGGAAGTCGCCCCCTACGCCTCGACCGGCGGGCTGGGGGAGGTGGCCGGAGCGCTGCCCAGGGCGCTCGCCGGGGCCGGGGCCCGCGTCGCCTGCGTCATGCCGATGTACCGCTCCATCCTGGAAGGCGCCGCCCCGGCGCACGACACGGGACTGCGGCTGCGCATCCCGCTGGGGTTCACCGCGCATACCGGCGAGGTCTGGGCCGCCAGCGACGATACCGGTCCCACCGTCTACTTCATCCGCCGGGACGAGTTCTTCGACCGGCGCGGCATCTACGGCATCGACGGCCGCGACTACGACGACAACCTGGTCCGGTTCATCTTCTTCCAGAAGGCCGTCGTTGCGCTGATCGATGCCATGGGCCTTTCGCCCGAGGTGGTCCACGCCCACGACTGGAGCACGGGCCTGGTTCCGCTCTTCCTCCGGCACGGTCCGCGGGGGACGGGACGGAAGGCGGCGGAACGGTGTGTCTTCACGATACACAACCTGGCCTACCAGGGCGTCTTCTCCGGAAGCCATTTTCCGGTCACGAACCTCCCGTACTCCTGCTTCTCCATCGAGACCATGGAGTTCTACGGCAAGATCAACTGCATGAAGGCCGGGCTCACGACCGCCGACCGCGTCAGCACGGTGAGCGAGGCCTACGCGCAGGAGATTCTGACCCCCGCCCACGGCTGCGGCCTCGACGGGGTGCTGCGCGACCTCGGTCCGCGCCTCAGCGGCATCCCCAACGGCATCGACACCGCCGCTTGGAACCCGGCCACCGATCCGTTACTGACCCACCGGTTCTCGGCGAGCCGCCTCGCCGGCCGCGCCCGCGGTCGCGCCGCCCTGGCGGAAGAACTGGGACTTGACATTCCCGACAAGGCGCCGCTCATCGGCATGATCAGCCGGCTGGTGGACCAGAAGGGGCTCGATATCCTCGTGGAGGCCATGCCGCGGATCATGGAGGACGGGGCGGCGTTCGTGCTGCTCGGCACCGGCGAGCGGAAGTACGAGGCCCTGGCGCGGCAGTGGATGGCCCGGTGGCCACGGCGGTTCCGCGCGCAGATCGCCTTCGACACGGTGTTTGCGCACCGGATCCAGGCGGGCGCGGATATCCACCTGATGCCGTCGCGCTTCGAGCCCTGCGGCCTCGGCCAGCTCTACGCGCTGCGGTACGGCGCGCTGCCGGTGGTGAATCCGACCGGAGGCCTGGACGACACGATCCAGGCCCTGAGCGCGGACGGCAGGATCGGCAACGGCATCCGGATGCGCGAGTACAGCGCGGAGGCCATGGTAGAAGCCGTCCGGGAGGCGGTCCGCTGGATTGGCAACGCGAAACGCTGGCCGGCCATCCAGCGGCGCCTGATGTCGGAAGACCACTCCTGGGCGCACTCGGCGAAGCGTTACATGGCGCTCTACGCGGACGCGCTGGGCGATTCGAAGCCGGTCGTCTGACGCTCCGGTTCCATTCGATCTCACTCAAAGCCCCTCCCCGCCGGCCCGTATACCACGTCGCATAACCCATATTATGTCCGGTTCGGAGTGTCGGGCGGTACCATATCTTGTTGTCAGCGGTTGTCTACAGGGTGTCGGCGGCCAAGCGGGCCGGTCGGCGTCTAGCCATGCGGTCTCCGCGCGACAGACTCGAGGCCTTCACGATCACGGGCAGGAGGACGCGCAGCGCTGTAGCCGCGAGCGTCGATCGCGGCCCTTTCTCGTCCCGCGATCTGCGCCCTCCTGCCGCGGCCACCGACCGCGGCTTCAGGATCGCGGGGCGAGAAAGGTATGGACCTGCTGTAGCCGCGGCCGGTGGCCGCGGCGTTTCTCCTGCCCGCGATCGCCGCTTCCGGCCGCAGCTTGCCCTCCGAAGCCCGCAGCGCGGAGCGGGTCACCGCGCGCAACTCCCGGATCGCGGGAAGAGGATCGAAGACAGCCTCTCCGGCTGCACGGCTTCACGTTCAGGGTTGCACCCTTCGCCCCGATCGCGTAGAAAAGGCCCGGATGCTTAGCTCAGTTGGTAGAGCAGCTGACTCTTAATCAGCGGGTCGAGGGTTCGAGCCCCTCAGCATCCACCACCTTCATCGAAACGCCTGCACGGGACCCCGGCAGGCGTTTCGTCTCTTCAGAAGTGGTTGTCGCACGTGTCGCAGTGGTGCCTCCCGGAGTGCCCCTGCGGAAGCCTACAGTCTCCGCACTCGCGTGCAACAAACGGCGTGCGGACAATGTGCGTCGCATTGCACCGCCCGCTTACCGTCCCGCCTTCCTGCGTGGTTTCGCAAGCCACGCCCGCGAGCATGAACCCCAGGCAAACGACCCCCATGCATACCCAGCGCATCCCGTTGCTCATGGCTGCCCCTCCCTCATCCCCCCGGGCGGGCCGCTCGGGAACCCTTCGGGCTCGCAGATCGCCAAGACGGCCAGACGTACCCAAGAGCAGGCATACGCTAGCAACGAAATCCGGAATTGTCACGTCGATTCAGAGGCGATTCTCTCCCTACCGAAAGACTGCCGGCGCGGCCGATCCCGGCGGGCTCAACGGCGCTGCGCAAGGAGATGCCGTCCGGTGATCGAACGTTTCGATCGCATGATCTTCTCCGGCGGCCCCTGGGCCACGAGCCGGCCGCCGGCGTCGCCTCCTTCCGGGCCGAGGTCGAGCACCCAGTCGGCTGCGGCGATGACGTCGAGGTTGTGCTCGATGACGACCACGCTGTTGCCGTCCGCGACGAGCCGCCGCAGGACGGCGACGAGCCGGTCGACGTCGGCCATGTGCAGGCCGATCGTCGGTTCGTCCAGCACGTAGAGCGAGCCGCCGGCCGGCGTCCTTCCCCGGGCCGAGGGGGCGCCGCGCGCGAGCTCGGTGACCAGCTTGATCCGCTGCGCCTCGCCGCCGCTGAGCGTCGGACTCTGCTGGCCCAGCGTCAGGTAGCCCAGTCCGACCTCGCGCAGGAGCTTCAGGGCGTGGCGTACCGGCGGGTGCGGTTCGAAGAACGGCTCGGCCTCGTCGACGCTCATCGCCAGGACGTCGGCAATGGTCCGGTCCCGATAGCGGATCTCGAGCGTCTCGGCGTTGAACCGCCGGCCGCCGCAGTCCTCGCAGGGCACGCGCACGTCGGGCAGGAAGCTCATTTCGATCCGGCGCTGCCCCTGGCCCTCGCAGGTTGCGCAGCGGCCGGCGGCGACGTTGAAGGAGAACCGTGAGGCGGTGTAGCCCCGGACACGGGCCTCGGGAACGGCGGCGAACAGGCGGCGCACGTGGTCCCAGAAGCCGACGTACGTGGCCGGGCAGGAGCGAGGCGTCTTGCCGATCGGCGCCTGGTCGACCTCGAGCGCCCTTCGGATGCCGTCGAGCCCCTCGATCGCCCGGCAGCCGGCCGGCGCAAAACGCGCCGCGCGCCGCCGGCGCCGGGCGGCCAGGGCGCCCCGGACGTTCGACAGCAGCACGTCGCGGACCAGCGTGCTCTTTCCGCTCCCGCTCACGCCGGTCACGGCGACCAGCCGTCCGAGCGGGATCGCGACATCGAGATGGCGAAGGTTGTGCCGGGAAGCCTCGCGGATGTACAGCAGGCCGGCCGCGCCCGTTTCGCGGACGGCCGGCGCCGCACCGGAGGCCTCCCCCACCCCGCCGCGGCGCGGCGCTTCCAGGGCCCGACCGGTCACGGAGGCCGGGCAGGCGAGCAGGTCGGCGAGGCGTCCCTCAGCCACGAGGCGACCCCCGCCGGCGCCGGCGCCGGGGCCGAGGTCGATCAGGTGCTCGGCCCGCCGGATCGTGTCCTCGTCGTGCTCGACGACCACCACGGTGTTGCCCTTGGCCCGCAGCGCGGCCAGTACATCGAGCAGCATCCGGTTGTCGCGCGCGTGCAGCCCGATGGTGGGCTCGTCGAGGATGTAGCAGACGCCGCGCAGGTTGGAGCCAAGGTGGGCGGCCAGCCGGATGCGCTGCGCCTCGCCCCCGCTGAGCGTCGGCGCCGCGCGATCGAGCGAGAGGTAGGGAAGCCCGACACGGTCGAGGAACGCGAGGCGTTCTCTGATCTCGGCCACGAGCGGCGCCCCGATCGCGGCCTCGTTTCCACGGAGGCGCCAGCGCGCGAGCCGGCGACTCGCCTCCCGGACGCTCCAGCCGGCGACATCGGCGATGCCGAAGCCGCGGAATCGCACGGCCAACGCCTCGGGACGCAGCCGGCGTCCCTCGCACCGGGCGCAGGGTTTCGCCCCGTTCTCCGCCTCGGCCCAGGCCGGCTCCTCGCCGGTCTGCTCGGCATCGAACCCGGCCAGGTCCTGGCCCGTCCCGAAGCAGGCCGGGCACCAGCCATGCCGGGAGTTGAAGGAGAACAGTCGCGGATCGGGCTCGGGGAATCCCCGGCCGCAGGAGGGGCAGGCGCGGCGCGTCGAGAGAATGCGTTCGCGCCGGCGCCCGATCGCCGCGCGCAGGGTCCCCTTCCCCGCTTCGAGCGCCCGCGCCACGGCCTCGGCAACCGCCGCCCCGCTGCGCGCCGTGACCGCCAGATCGGCGACGGGAAGATCGATGTCGTGCTCGCGGAAGCGATCCAGGCGGGGCCAGTCGTCGGTGCGGACCGGGCGCCCGTCCACGCGGAGCACCGCGTGGCCGCGGGTGCGCGCCCACTCGGCCAATTCGCGGTAGATCCCCTTGCGCGCGACGACGAGCGGCGCCCAGAGCCGCAGTCGCCCGCCCCGCGCTTCGCGCGCCAGCCGGTCCGCGATCGCGGCGGGGCTCTGCGGCGCGATCGGAACCTCGCAATCCGGGCAGTGCGCGGTCCCCAGCTTCACGAAGAGAAGCCGCAGGTAGGGATAGATTTCGGTCAGCGTCGCCACCGTGCTTTTCCGGCCGCCCCGGCTGGTGCGCTGTTCGATCGCCACGGTCGGCGGGATGCCGGTCACGGCGTCCACGTCCGGCCGCGAGGCCGGCTGAACGAACTGGCGGGCATAGGCGTTGAGCGACTCCAGGTAACGCCGCTGGCCCTCGGCAAAGAGGATATCGAAGGCCAGCGTGCTCTTGCCGCTGCCGCTGACGCCGGTGATCACGGTGAACCGGTTGCGCGGGATGCGCACCGAGAGATCGCGAAGGTTGTGCTCGCGGGCCCGGCGCACGGCGATGGCGCCCTTGTCCGAAGCCCGTGCGGGACGCCGGCGCGCCCGCCGGCGGACCGCGCGCCCGCCGGCCCGGAGCGCCTTCGCCGTGTGACCGGTTCCGTCGCGGCGCAGGCGCGCCGGCGGTCCGGCCGCGACCAGCCGGCCGCCCTCGGCGCCGCCCTCGGGACCGAGGTCGAGGATCCAGTCCGCGGCGCGGACGACATCGAGGTTGTGCTCGATGACGACCACGGAATGCCCCTCGTCCAGCAGCCGGCGCAGCGCGCCGAGCAACCGGGCAATATCGGCGAAGTGCAGCCCGGTCGTCGGCTCGTCGAAGAGGAACAGCGTCGGCCCGCGCGCGCCCGCCGTGCCCGCGAGGGGTCCGGCCAGCTTCAGCCGCTGCGCCTCGCCGCCGCTGAGGGTGGGCACCGGTTGGCCGAGCCGCACGTAGCCGAGCCCGACCGCGCGCAGCGGTTCGAGGCGCGCGGCGATCTCCGGCTCCGCGGCGAAGAAGGCGCAGGCCTCGTCGACCGTCAGGTCCAGCGCCTCCGCGATGTTCCGCGCCGCGCGGGCGCCCCCGGGTGCCCAGGCCACCTCGAGCACCTCGGCCCGGTATCGCCGGCCGTCGCAGTCGGGGCAGCGCAGGTAGACGTCGCTGAGGAACTGCATCTCGATGTGCTGAAACCCGCTTCCGCCGCAGCCCGGACAGCGGCCCGCGCCCGCATTGAAACTGAACGTCCCGGCCGTGTAGCCGCGGGCCTTCGCCTCCGGCAGCGCCGCGAAGCCGCGGCGGATCGCATCGAAGGCGCCGACGTAACTGGCCGGGTTTGACCGCGCGGTCCGCCCGATCGGCGACTGGTCGACCAGCACCGCGTCGCGCAGCGTCTCCCCGCCGCGCAGGGCCGTGTGCGCCCCGGGCGCCTCCGTGGGCCGGCCCAGCCGCTTCAGCAGCGCGCGGTAGAGCACGTGCTCGACGAGCGTCGATTTCCCGGACCCGCTGACGCCGGTCACGCAGACCAGGCGGCCGAGCGGGATGCGCACGTCGATCCCGCGAAGGTTGTGTGCGGCGGCGCCCTCGATGTGGAGGGCCTCCTCGCCGGCGGCTTCCGTCTCCGGCACGGGCGGCGGGGATTCGATACGGAGGCGGCCGCAGAGGTAGTCGGCGGTGGCGGAGCCGCGCGCCCGCGCCAACCCGCCGGCCGGTCCGGCAAACACGACCCGTCCACCCGCGGCGCCCGGGCCGGGGCCGAGGTCGACCACGTGGTCGGCCGCGCGGATGACCTCGGGGTCGTGCTCGACGATCAGCAGGGTGTTGCCGGCGTCGCGGAGGCGGTGCAGAACGCGGATCAGCCGGTGCACGTCGCGCGTGTGCAGCCCGATGCTCGGCTCGTCGAGAACAAAGAGCGTGTTGACCAGCGAGGCGCCGAGCGCCGTGGTCAGGTTGATCCGCTGCACCTCGCCGCCGCTGAGCGTGCGCGACTGGCGGTCGAGATCGAGGTAGCCGAGGCCGACCTCCCGCAGGTAGCCGAGCCGCGTGCGGATCTCGCGCAGCAGCAGGTCGGCCGCCTGGTCGAGGGGCGCCGGCAGCATGAGCGCGTCGAAGAACGCGGCCAGGTCGTCGATCGGCAGCCGGGCCAGCGCGTGCAGCGTGAGCCCGTCCCCGGGTCCGATCCGCCAGGCCAGCGCCTCGGGTTTCAGCCGGGTCCCGCCGCAGGCGGGGCAGACCCGGTAGGCGCGGTAGCGCGAGAGCAGGACGCGGATGTGCATCCGGTAGCTCTTCTTCTCCAGCCAGGCGAAGTACCGGCGCACCCCGTACCAGCGCCCGTCCTCCCACTCCCCTTCCCCGTCCATCACCCAGCGGCGCTGCGCCTCGGTCAGGTCGCGCCAGGGCACGTCCGTAGGCACGCCGCGGCGGCGGGCGAAGCGCAGGAGGTCGTCGCGGCACTCGCGCGAGAAGCCCGACTCCCAGGGGCGGACCGCCCCGCCGGCGAGGGTGCGTCCCGGGTCCGGCACGACGAGCCCGTCGTCGATCCCGATCGTGCGGCCGAATCCCCGGCAGGTCTCGCAGGCGCCGATCGGCGAGTTGAAGGAGAAGAGGTTCGGGACCGGGTCGCGGAAGTGGCGGTCGCAGTCCGGGCAGTGAAGGTCGGCCGAGTAGCGCCAGGGCGCGTCGGCGAAACCGCCGTGGCCATCGCCGGGATAGACCCGGACCCGGCCACGGCCGAGCCGCAGCGCCGCCTCCAGGTCCTCGACCAGCCGCGCCCGCCGGCCGGGCTCGAGCGGCAGCCGGTCCTGCACGACCTCGACCGCCCGCTCGGCGACCTCGAGGAAGCGCGTGTAGCCCTCGCGCTCGAGGGCGGCCCGGATCGACGCGGCCGAGCGGCCGGCCGGCGCCTCGGCCGGGAACGTGATCTGGACCTCGCGGGCGTCCCGGCCGGCGCGGCGGAACAGGTCGTCGGCGATCGAGGCCGGGGTGTCGCGCTGCACAGAGCGGCCGCACCCGTCGCAGACCAGCCGTGCCGCCCGGGCGAAGAGCAGCTTCAGGTGGTCGTTCAGCTCGGTCATCGTCCCGACCGTCGAACGCGAGGTCCGGACCGGGTTCGTCTGGTCGATGGCGATGGCCGGCGGGATACCCTCGATCCGGTCCACCTGCGGCTTGTCCATGCGGTCGAGGAACTGCCGGGCGTAGGCCGAGAAGGTCTCGACATAGCGCCGCTGGCCCTCCGCATAGACGGTATCGAAGGCCAGCGAGGACTTCCCGGAGCCGCTGACGCCGGTGACGACGGTCAGCGCCCGCCAGGGGATGCGCAGGTTCAGCCCCCGGAGATTATGCTGCCGCGCGCCCTCGATCTCGATGAATCCGTCCCGCATTCGCCCAGCTCCGCCGCCTGTGCGGCGCGGCGACTATACCCGCAAGATGCACTCCGCGCGAACCGGCGTGCAGATGGCGCTTGTCACGCGCGCCGCGCCCGTGCTACGCGCCACTTGACCGGGGGGCAGGGAGAACGCGTGGAGGCGAAACCGAGGCGAAGCCAGGCGCGTCGCGAGACGCCCCGAAGGGGCACAGGAGAGAGCGATGGACGGCAACAATCAGCACGTCAGCGTAGGCAACTGGATGCTCACCCTGTTCCTGGTGGGCCTTCCGCTGGTGGGGATCATCCTTCTGTTCGTCTGGGCCTTCGGAAGCAACACCCCCGTCAGCAAGGCGAACTGGGCGAAGGCAACCTTGCTGTGGGCGCTGATCGCGATTGTCCTGTACCTGTTGGTGATCGTGGTCTTTGGCGCTGCGTTCGTCGCGCTGTCGCGCTGATTCCGGATCCCGAAGGGGGCTATTGCCCTGCCCCACCGAAGGCGCCGTCCCCGCGACCGCGGGCTGCCACGGCGCGGTCCAGTTCCTCGTCCACCAGCGCCGCGGCCTTCGCGTAGGCCCCGCCGCCGCCGAGGCCGGCGACGACCGCGGCGAGCGCCTCGCGCATCGCGCGGCGCGCATCGGAATCGACGGCGAGCGGCGCCAGCGCCTCCGCCAGGCGGTCCGGCCGGCAGTTGCGCTGCAGCAGCTCGGGGCAGACTTCGCGGCCGGCCAGGAGGTTCACGATGCCCAGGTAGGGCACGCGCACCAGCAGCCGGGCCAGTACCTCGGTCAGCAGGTCGGTGCGGTAGGTGACCACCGTGGGGCATCCGAAGAAGGCGGCCTCGAGCGTTGCCGTTCCCGAGGCGACGGCGGCCGCGTCCGCCTGGCGCAGGACCTCGCGCGTACGGCCGATCGCGACGTCCCAGCGGCGCGGCCCCGCACCCAGTCGCGCGAGCCCTGCCCGGATCTGCGCTGCGGCGTTCTCGTGGGGCGCGGCGAAGAGAAACGCGGGTTGCGGGAGACGCCGGTCGAGCTGTGCCGCGGCGCGCCAGAAGACCGGCAGCAGCCGCGCGATCTCGCGCGGCCGGCTCCCGGGCAGGAGCGCGATGCGCGGGGAAGGCCCCGCCCACGGCAACGCGGCAGGCGGATTCGCCAGGAGGCGGCGCGTCTCGTCGACGAACGGGTGGCCCGCGAAGTCCGCGCGCAGCCCTGTGCCCTCGAAGAGCGCGGGCTCGAACGGAAAGATCGTGATGAGCCGGTCGAGGATGCGGGCCATGCGCGGAATACGGCCGCGCCGCCAGGCCCAGACCTGCGGGCAGATGAAGTACACCGTGCGAATCCCACGGGCATGCGCCGCCGCGGCGAACCGCAGGTTGAACCCCGGGTAGTCGACCAGCAGCACGACATCCGGCGGCTCCGATTCCAGGCGGTTGCGAAGGTCGGTGAAGACACGGAGCAAGTGGCGGTACTTCCAGATCGCTTCCGCCCCGCCCACGACGGCCATCTCCCGCGCATCGTGGAGGATCTCGACGCCTTCCGCGCGCAGCGCCTCGCCGCCGGTCCCCGCGCAGCGCAGGTCCGGCCGGCGCCGGCGAAGTTCGCGGATAACACCGGCCGCGTGCAGGTCGCCCGAGACCTCGCCCGTCACCAGGAGCAGCCGCGCGGTCACGCCCCGCCTTCCGCGATCCGGCGGCGGATAGCCTCGGCCAGCCGCAGCGCCGCAACCGCCCGGCGGCCGTCCACCGCGGGTGGTTGTCCCCGCCGCACGCTCTCGGCGAAGGCGCGCAACTGGAGCAGGAGCGGCTCGCCCTTCTCGATCGGCGCCACCGTTTCTTCCATGACGCCCTCGCGCCGTCGCGTGCGCCGGCCGGACTGGTCCTGAAAGTCCACGGCCAGGCAGCCGTCCGGCTGGTACACCTCCATCCGCCGTTCACGCCCGCCGCTCAGTCGGCTGGCCGTCACCTGCGCGACACACCCGTTCGCGAACCGAACCCGCGCGGCTGCGACGTCCTCCTCCGGGCTCAACACGGCCGCGCCCGTCGCCTGGGTTTCGACGACCGGGTCGCGGACCAGGTGAAGGATCAGCTCCAGGTCGTGAATCATCAGGTCGAGCACCACGCTGACCTCGGTCCCGCGCGGCCGCAGCGGCGGACGGGCCGGCGGATAGGGAGCGAGCCGGCGGGCCTCGATGAGAAACGGCGCATCGATTTCCGCTTCGAGCCAGGCGGTCGCCGGGTTGAACCGTTCGACGTGCCCGACCTGGAGGCAGACCCCGGCCCGGTCCGCCTCGGCCGCGAGCGCCTCGGCCTCCGCGGCGGTAGGGGCGAGCGGTTTCTCGATCAGCAGGTGCAGGCCGCGCTGCAGCAGCGGGACGGCCACGCTGGTGTGCAAGTCCGTCGGCACAACCACGCTGGCGGCCTCCACCTCCGCGGCCAGCGCCTCGGTCGATTCGAACGCCCGCGTTCCGTAGCGGGCGGCGATCTCCCGCGCGCGATCCGCATCGGCGTCGAACACCCCTCGCAGTTCCGTCTCCGCCAGTTCCGAAAAGATGCGCGCGTGCCACTGGCCAAGGCTGCCGACACCAAAAACCCCAACGCGCAGCGGCCTATCCGTTCCCACGGTCCACCTCCTCGGCTGTAAGGCACAGTTCCCAGCGATCCGCCAGCGACGCGAGCCGCTCCCGATCCAGCAGGATTGTGCGCCGCGCCTCGACCGCCAGCCCGGCGGCACGGATGCGGCGCAGCCCGCGCAGGGTCCGCTCGCCGACGACCGGGATGTCGAAACGCATGTCGTGGTCCCGCTTCGCCGTCTTCGCCATCACGGCCCCCGCCCCCCCGAGCCGGCCGGCGCGCCGGATCGCGCGATCGGTACCCTCGAACGCTTCCACCGCGAGCACGGTACCGTTCTTGACGATCGCCGTCTGCCCGATGTCCAGGTCGCCCGCCGCGCGGGCGATGCGCAGCGCGAGCGCGATATCGGCCGCGACCCGCGCGTCCGGCGCGCGGCGCGAAAGCACGCCCGGCGCAGGCATCGCGTCCTCCATGAAGCGGTGGGCGGGCAGCACGTCGATCCCGACCGCGCCGAGTTCGTCGGCGACCGCCCCGAAGATCGTCTCCGCGTTGCGCTGTTGGAGCTGCGCCAGCACCGCCCGCGCGCGCGTGTCGAAGCGGAGGAAGAAGAGGTGCCGGGGGCGAATCAGCCCGACCATGACCGCGTGCGGGATGCCCAGGTCGCGCGCGGTGTCGAGGAACCGCTGGAACCCGTGGAGCGGGAGCCAGGCGACCCGGTCGGCGACACGGCCGATCGCGCGGTCGGTCTCGCCGCGAAACGCCAGTGCCACGATCTCGCGTACGCCGGCGCGCCGGGCCGAGGCCGCGAGCTGCACCGGATACACGCCCCCCCCGGCGATCACCAGCAGTCGGTCCGGTCGTTTGGCCTGGTCCACCGTGCGCACACGCTCCCGCGTTGCGCCCCACGCGGCGCCCGGCCCGCGGGCCGGACACCTTCCGGGAACCCGCCGGCCGCGCCCGACCGCGCAGGGCACGCGGGGTGAGCGTGCCCCCCCGGGTGCGTTCCCGTCAAGAACCCGCCGGTCGCGCCGGTCCCGCGCCGCGAAGCGGCGGCGCCCTGGACTGCGCGAGCTTGCTCGCGATCTCTCTGCGGCGCGGCTCGCCGCGCCGCTTCCCTGGCGCGCAGGGCGTGCGCGCGAAGAGCCCGGGCTCCAATCGTCCACCGCTATCGTCGCCCGCCATCGTCGCACGGAAGACACGCGCAAGCACCGGCCGCGACAACGAACCGGGCGGCAGCCCCGCGCGCTCGGGCGACGAGAAGGGACGACGAGTACCTCGCGGACCAGGAGCGTGCCACGCTGGAGCGTGGCGTTCCCGGGGGGGGCATCCACGCCCTTCGCTTCTACGAGGGGCTCTCACGCTGCCGAAAGGGTGAAGCGATATGGAGTGCGGCGGCAGAGGGCGAAGCCCGGCGACGCCGCTTTCGGTTGGCGGGGTCACGCGGTGTCTGGTGGGGGGCGAAAGCGGTGTCCCTCCTTCGCGCTGCGCCTGCTACGGATCGCAGGCTGCCGTCCCGGACGCGAAGCGCGTCCGGGACTCTACCGCCGCTCCGTCGTCAGCCGTAGTCGTCGACCCCCTCGTCCCTTTCCGGTCGACGACTACGCCGACGACTACGGATCACGAGGGCCTCCGGCCTTCCCCTTTCAGCGTTTCAGTCTTTCAGCGTTTCAGCTTTATCCTCGTGTCAATGGGATTGTCCTCGATAGAGCGCGGTGTCGCCGTCCCCGACGCGGTCTCGTCTAGCGCCTCCACCGCTCCTCGCCGTCGACCCAGGTGGCGACCGGTTCCAGCGCGGCATCCAGCCAGGCCAGGTCCGCCCGGTAGCCCGGAGCGACCCGACCGAGCTCCGGCAGACCGAGCACGTCCGCCTGGTTCAGCGCCGTCGTCCGCACCAGCTCCGCCAGCGGTCGCCCCGTAATCTCCCGTACGTGCCGGAGCGCCCGGTGAAGCCCCTGGGTGTTGCCGGCCAGCGCGTCGTTCGCGGCCAGTCGGGCCACGCCGTCGCGGACGCGGACCGGAAGGCCGCCCAGCCGGTATTCGCCGTCCGGCAGCCCGGCCGCCTGCACCGCGTCCGTGACCAGGGCGATCCTATCGATCGGCTTGACCTTGAACGCCAGCGCGATCATCTCCGCGCAGAGGTGGACCTTGTCGCAGATCATCTCCACCGTCACGTCGTCGTCCAGCAGCCCGGCGCCGACGAGGCCGATCTCCCGGTGGTGCAGCGGCGACATCTGGTTGCAGTAATGCGTCAGGTTCCGCACCCCCGCCGCCTTGACCGCCTGCAGGTCGGCATACCGGGCCGCACTGTGCCCGCAGGACGGCACGATCCCCGCCTCGCGAAGGCGGCGCGCGAAGTCCGCCGCCCCGTCCAGCTCGACGGCAAACGTGACCACGCGCACCGGCGCGATCGCCTGCAGGCGCTGGACCTCCGCGAAATCGAGCGGCCGCACATGCGCCGGGTTCTGCGCGCCCATCTGCTTCGGGTTGATGAACGGACCCTCGAGGTGAATGCCCGGGACCTTTGCGTGCGCGCTCGCCTGCCGGTAGTCCGCCACGGCCCGCAGCGCCGCCGCGAGCTGCGCTTCGGGGAGGGTCAGCGTCGTCGGGAGGAACGAGGTCACCCCTTCGCGCAGTTTCGCCTCCGCGATGGCGCGCACCGCCTCGACCGTTCCGTCGCAGGTGTCGTGCCCCATCGCCCCGTGCACGTGCATGTCGATGAAACCGGGCAGGACCAGCGCGCCGCCGGCATCCACCGTCCGGTCCGCCCGCGGCCGCGATTCGCCCGCGGAGAAGACCTCCCGGATATGCGCGCCGTCGATCCACACGGCTGCCCCGGGTCGGTCCTCGCCCGGCGAGATCACCCGGGCATTCTCGATCAACGTGGTCACGCGCCGTCCTCCCCGCGGAGTTCCGGCAGGCTGGCCGCGGCGATCGACTGCCCGACGCGGCGGCTCTTCTCGTCCGGAAGGCTCAGCGTCACCTGCGCGGCCAGCTCGGGAAACTCCGCCTCGAGCACGCGGATCGCCGTATCGCGGATCAGGACGCCGCCCGGTCCCGAGGTGACGCGCCCGAGGAGGAGCAGTCGGCGGATTTCGTAGAAGTCGGCGTAGTGCGCATTGGCATAGCCGAACCAGGTCCCGATCGTCTCGTAGATTGCGCGTGCCCCTGGGTCTTCGGCGTCCATCCGTTGCTGCACGGTCACCAGTTGTTCGGCCCGGTGCGCCTCCGGGTCCAGCCGGATACCCGCCGGCGCCGCCAGGCGCGCGACCCCCTCCTGGCAGAAATACTGCGCGCCGCAACCGCGGTCGCCGGACCAGGGGTCGACCGGCGCGTCGGGCTGAAGGTCGACGGGCACGAACGCGAGTTCGTTGTTCCACCCGAGGAAGGCCCCGTCGCGGTTCACGTAGCCGGCGGCCTCGCTCGATCCCATGGCGATCCCGAGCAGCGGCGTCTCGCCGAGCGAAAGCGAACCGGCCAGCGCGGTGACGTCCCCGTCGTTGAGCACCTCGAAGGGCACGCCGCCCCAGCGCTCCCGCAGGCGGGCGAAGACCGGGCGCACCTCGCGGTCGAAGACGTCGTCGGGCACGCTCATGAACAGGGATGCGACCCGCGGCTCGTTGTCCACGTAGGCGCCCGCCGCGCTCCCGCCGATCGCCTCCACGCGCGGCAGGTGCGCCGCCGCCCGCGCAATGGAATCGGCGATACCGTCGATGTGGTACCGCGGATCCTTCTGCACCTTTGGATCCCAGGGCACCTCTTCGCTGAAGAGCACCTCCCCGTCGCGGACCGCGCAGCACTTGCGGTCGCTCGCCCCGAGGTCAAACCCGACCCGGCACCCGTCCAGGTGCCCGCCAAGGCGCAGCGGCCGCTCGCGCGCCGGCGGCGCCTCCGATGCCGCGCAGTGCTCGACCGTAAACGGCGCGGCGTAGATGCGGCTTGCCATGGCGGCGTCGAACGCCCGGGCCCCGCCCGGGCCATAGGCCTCGCCGATGTGCTTCGCGATCGCGGGCGGCCCGCCCACGATCACGCGTCGGGCGCCCCGGGCCCAGAGCAGGCTCTTCACCAGGCGCTCCGCATAGCGAAGGTTCCAGGCCGACTCCGCGGGCGTCCGCGCATCGAAAACTTCCGTGTCGAACCGCGAGACCCCGGCGTCGCCCCGGTCGAAGACCAGCGCCAGCGGGAGCGCGCGACCCGAGGCCGCAACGGCCGCCCGGAACGTCCGGTTCTCCAGGACCGCCGGCCGAAACCCCGGGTCGAGCGGCGGCGTCACCGCAGGTACCGTGCCGTCCCGATCCTTCATCGCACTGCCCATCGCCGATATCCCCCACCCCGCTGAAGGGCGCTTGCGCCGCAACCCACGCGACCCGCGAAGTATGCCCCGCCGCCGCCGGAATTCAAGCGGTTCGCCTTGGGAGGGTTCGCAAGGCAGGACGGTGTAGCCCAACCTCCACCTCCTGACCCTCGAACCCATCCCAGGCTGCCCTTTCTTTTCTCTGTCCACAGATTGCGCAGCTCTTCGGGGGACCCGGCCGAAGAGGCCGTGCCTCCCGCCCCAAAATCTGCGTAATCGGCGAAATCTGCGGACAATCCGCTCCCCGGACATCACGAAGATCCCGTAGCGATCAGGACCGGGAGGCCCGGCCTCCACCCCCCTGATCTTCGACTCCGTCCCATCCCGTCTCTCTTCTTCTTCGTCCGCAGATTGCGCAGATTTCGCAGATTCTGGGACGGAACAGGCCAGCAGTCCCTTCTCCGGGCGCCTGAGAAGCTGCGAGCGTTAACCGTTTTCTCCCTTCGGCCCCATTCAGCATCTCGCCGCTTCGGCATCCGGAAGAAGGGCGTTCGACGTTCGATGTTCAGTGTTCGATGTTCGACGTTTTCTCCTCCCCCGCCTCGCGCTCCCGCGGCCTCCGCCCGCCCTGGCCTTCTCAGGAGAGAAACAGAGAGGGCTTCGCTGGTTGTATCGGCGGCCCCAAGGCTTGGAGCAGCAGTCCCGCGCCGCGCAGCGGCGCTTTCGGAGTGCGGCCTCGCGAGGCCGCTTTCGCCCCCCCCC
>PWTM01000164.1 GCA_003563855.1 PVC group bacterium
CACCGAGTCGGGGAAGCAGAATCTTCTCCGTCGACCTTTCGTGCGTCGGCGCATTGCACAATGCGCACATGCTAAGATAGCCGGGGCCAGGCATTTCGGGCAGAGACCGCCAGAAGTGAGACGCGCCCGGACCTCCCGTGACCGCGCGACAGCGCTTGACAGGCGACCGGGTATCTGGTGGACTCTGGTCAAGGCTCGATGAGGTATCGAGCGCTGGATCACAGAAGGAGGCGGATCGCGGCACGCGACCAGGGGCGGGCGTTTGCCCTGATGCGCCGCGGCGCGCAGTCGGGGCGGCGCGTGGGATCGGAGCGGGCGGGAGGATGAGAGGACCGGCTCGAACACGGCCCTGCTGCGTCGCACCGGGACGCAGCCGAGCGACCCCGGCGGCGGTGCTGAGCCTCCTGGTGGCCTCATGCTCGACCACCGGGCAACGCACGCCTCGGACGCGGTGCCGAAAAGGGTAGGGGGACGGCCGTTAACGGATGCCAGAGATGGTGGGTTGACTCAGTGGCGAGAAGGGACACAATGGCGTTATGAGCACGACCGTGGAAAGAGTGGTGAGCGAGGCCATGGAGCTTCCGCCTTCGTTGCGGGCGTTCGTAGCAGAGAAGCTGATCGAGAGCCTTGATGCCGCCGATAGTCCCCCCTTGTCGTCGAAGTGGCGAGAGGAGGTTCGCCGCCGATGTGAGGAAGTGGATCGTGGCGCCGTGGGTCTCCGGGACGCCGACGAGGTGTTCGCAAGGGCGCATGCCGCATTGACATGAGGCCGGTGAGGTTTCATCCGGATGCCGAAGCGGAGATGATCGAGGCGGCAGCCTACTACGAGTCGCAGCAGGCTGATCTCGGCCGGCGGTTCCTTGCGGCCGTTCAGGATGCGGTCAACCGGGTGACCGTCCAGCCCCACCTCTACCCGATCGTGGACCCTGATGTGCGACGGTGCCTGACGAAGACGTTTCCTTTCGGCGTACTGTTCCGGGAACGCCCGGAGGGATTTGTCATCATGGCGGTCATGCATCTGCATCGCGACCCGGACTATTGGAGGGAGAGATAGGCTGCGAACAAGCGGCGGCACACGCACGCTCGGCCGCAGCGGGCCGCCCGCCGGTGCGCCGTAGCGTTGGGAATCGACGAGATGAACAGATGGGCAAAAGAAGACGCAAGTTGACCCCCGCAGAAAGGGCAGAGAAGAAGCGCCGTCAGAGGGAATACATGACGATCTTCGTCAACGGAAGACAGAAGCGGGTAAGACGTCCGCCAGCCGTCGACGGAGTTCCGGTTGATGAATTCATCCGGAGCAATGCAGACCCGATCTGGCTTCTGCAAAACGAGCTCCACGAAGAGCTTCACCAGTGGGAACAGGAACGAGACGCAGAGGAACAAATGGATTCCCGACCAGAATCTCCACCCGATTCCATCGCCGCCCCGACCCGTCCCTCTCAGAGGAACCCATCCGCGCCATCCGCGTAATCCGCGGTAAACATTGTCGGGCGGGGTCGGACCTGAGGAACACGTTGCATGGCAATGGAGTAAGGCGCTAGAGGGTCCATTCGGGAGCGTAGCACTCGAATTTCGCCCCGCAAATGGCCGGTCTAAGATGGCGATCAGGGGCGGCCTCCGGCCAGTGATTCCCCGCGAGTGGCATGGGCGTGTTTCGGCGGCGGGAACGTGTGCTTCGCGACGTGTTTCGGCCCGCGGTCTCGCCTCCAAGGATCAGCCTCGCGGTCAGGGCCTCGGGGCGGCGTGCAGTCGGATCGGGCGTTCTTCCGATCCCTGGCCTGCCGGCCGCCGGATCCTTCGCGCCCTCTTCCAAGGCCTGGACCTCCTCGCAGACTGGGCGTCCAAGGCCTGGAAGCGAAGGATCGGGGCCGGGGGGGTACCGGCGAGTGACCTTCCCCGATCCGAAGAGAGACTACCTATGGTGCCGGCAACCTGTGGGCGCAAGGCCATACACGTACCCGCGGCTGCGACGGGCTCACGGGAGCAGGAGACATGTAGGCAAACGGACCTGTTTCGCGCATTTCGCGTGTTTCGCAGTTGCTCCCCCGAGCGTCTTCCATCGAACCGGTCAGCGCCCTGATGCTGCGGCACAGCTACGCGGTCCACCCGCTTCGGGCGGGGATGAATATCCGGGCGCTGCAGGAAGCGCTGGGCCTGCGCGACCTGGCCGGCGTGCTGCGCTACGCGGCCTGCACGCCGCCGGCCGCGGGCAGCCCGCTGGACAACCCGGCTGACGAAGCCCTTGGTGAGGAACCCGCCGTGGCGCCCACCCCGGAGATCGCCGTCGAAGAGGGATCGGTCTTTCAGGCATCGTGACGTGACGCAGAATACTACGGTTCGCTCAATGAAGACGATTGACCGGGAGGAGCAGCGCATGGATACTACCCAGGAGGTGAAGCCATGGTAACTTTGCACCCAGAATACGTTGTCGATGAGCACCAAGAGCGCAAGGCGGTGCTGCTGCCGGCGGCCGAGTGGGATCTGATCATTCGCGAGCTTGAGGAACTTGACGACATTCGCGCCTACGATGCGGCCCAGCCGCATGCCGCGGACAGACTGCCCTTCGAGGAAGCCGTGCGCGCGATTCAGCAGGATTACGCGAGGTGATTTACGCCATCGATATCCTGCGAATTGCCCAGAAGCAACTCGCTCGGATCGATCGGCCACACCAGCAGCGCGTCATTGCCGCAATACGAAAACTCGCAGCAGATCCCCGGCCGTCTGGTTGCACGAAACTCTCCGGGCGCAACGCGTGGCGCATTCGGATTGGTCCCTACCGAGTGATCTACGAGATGCACGACCGGCGCCTCCTCATTCTCGTCGTTGCATCGGGGACCGGAAGAACGTGTACAGATAAGCGAACACGGCCCTCCTGCGGACGACGCTCGCGCGCCGCCGCAAAGGGCTGACGTTCTCCCGATCTGTTTGAACCGCGGTAGAAGCATCTCCTGCAGGCTCACGAGCGGACGCTTGACCGGGCCGCGCACGCGGACATGCCGTCCTACGTGCTCATCTTGCCTGGGGCCATTGACGCACATCACGGAATGATGGCACGCTACGGGCAGCGTTGGGCGAGGATGACGCAGGACCGTGACGGGGTAGGCACACTTGACGATGGAAGGGGCAGTTCACGGATGAAGCCCAACATCATCTTCATCATGGCCGATGACATGGGTTACGGGGACGTCGGCTGTTACAACCCGGAAAGCAAAATCCCTACGCCCCATATGGATAGGCTGGCAGCGAGGGGCATCCGCTTCAGGGATGCGCATTCGCCGTCAGCCGTTTGCACCCCGACCCGATACGGCGTGCTCACCGGTCGTTACTGCTGGCGTACGCGACTGAAGGAGGGCGTCATCGGCGGCTACGCCCGTCCTTTGATTGAAAAGGAAAGGCCTACGCTGGCATCCATCCTCAAGCACAGTGGATACCACACCGCCTGTATTGGAAAGTGGCATGTCGGGCTTGGCTTTCAGGACAGGAACGGAAAGCCGACTGAAGTCGAGGGGCAGATTGATTTCAGCCGGCCGATTACGGGGGGACCTGCAGAACTGGGGTTTGACTATGCATATTATAATGCGGGCTGCGGCACATGTGCCCCTCCCTATGGCTTCATCGAGAATCGGCACTTTGTTGATCAATCGTTTTCCCTCTTTGACCCGAGCGAGACGGGCTCGCTCCCATCCGGCGGCTTTGCCCAGTCGCGCGGTATGATGGGTGAGAGCTGGGTGACCAGGGATGCCGATCCTCTGATCACAGAGAAGGCGTGTGCCTATCTCGAAGAGCGCGCGCACGCAGACGTTCCCTTCTTTCTCTACCTCACTCCGAATGCCCCGCATGAGCCGTGCCAAGAGAGGTTCGTGCCGGATTTCGCACGCGACATGAGCGCTGCGGGTGCGCGCGGCGACCTGGTATGGTTGTTTGATTGGGTCGTAGGTCAGGTGATCGAAACACTTGAAAGGAGCGGTCAGCTCGATAACACTCTGCTCTTTGTCACAAGCGACAACGGCGCGCTGCCCGGTGATTTCGTCCTCGATGATCAGGGCCGGCGCCTCGATTCGGGAACCGGCAGGAACGAGTTCCTCTATCGTGGGTATGGCCACAAGCCGAACGCAGCCTGGCGTGGCTTCAAGGCGCATATATGGGAGGGCGGTCACCGCATACCCCTCATCGCGAGTTGGCCTGCGGCGATGGCGGCCCATACCGTCTCCGACGAGCTCTTCTGCCTGACCGACATCATGGCAACCTGCGCATCCGTTGCTGGCGTGGGTCTTCCAGACGACGCCGCCGAGGACGGCTATGACATGCTGCCGGCGTTGCTGGGCAGAAAGCCGGGTGATCGGCCGATTCGCGACGCGACGATCCACCATTCGAGTTACGGCGTCTTTTCCATCCGCCAAGGGCGGTGGAAGATGGTGCTGAACTGTCAGGACTCCGGGGGATGGCCCACCCCTCGGGGTTCCCATCCAAAGCCGGGTACGCCGGGGCAACTCTACGACCTGGTCGCCGATCCCTGCGAAACACATAATCTTTGGTGCGAAAGGGCGGACATCGTTAGAAGACTGGGGCGAACATGGCGCTCCTGCGGACGGCGCTCCCGCGCCGGTGCAAAGGGCTGAGGGTTGGGCAACGAGAGAGCATCATCAAATGGAATCGTATCGGAGGCTATGCACCCGGTTCTACGACGCCGATAAGCTGCAGGCACCCAAAGCGCTTGTGATTTCTATTTGTGCTACTGCGAACATGCCCAAGGACCCGTTCTTGAACTAATGAATCGTTCTGTCTTCTGACGGAGCAGCAGAAGATTCAGGATGGGCTTCGGCGGATTTTCGCTGTCATGCGGACGGGTGCGAAGTTCATTGTCGAAGTCGAACTTCACATGCAACAGAAATCTCAATCATGGCCGTGGAGGGGCCGAAGGGTTGACCTCCCAGGCGGCGGCGCGGCGGAGGCGGTCGTTGATGGCGCGGCCGAGGCCCCGGTTGGGGACGGACTCGGCGACCAGCCCGTCCAGCCCCCGCGCATCGAGGCGGCGCAGGGCGGCGAAGAGGCGGGCGGCGGCTTCGCGCAGGTCGCCGGTCTCCGAGAGCACCTCGACGGCCGCATACCCCACCGCGCGCGGACCGGGCGCGCGGAAGGCAAGCAGGCCGAGGCGGTCGCCTTCCGCCGGAGCGCGGGCGGG
>PWTM01000125.1 GCA_003563855.1 PVC group bacterium
CCAGCAGGCGCCGCGCCCGATCGCGGTCGAAGCCTTCGCGCAAGTCCAACTCCGGCAACCGGGCGAAGAGGCGTGACCGGGCGGAACTCAGGTAGAGGCAGTCCAGCAGCGCCTTTTCCGGAGTGGCCATCCGGAGGGCCTCCGGGGACAGGGAATCCGAGTCTTCACCCTCCTCGTCGATCGATTCGATGGATTCGCGGGAATCGAACCGGCGGTGCGTGCGCCCAGGCTTTGCCGCGCCGACACGCCCTGCGCGCCACGCCGTTGCGCATGGGTCACAGGCTCAGCATGAAGCGGCGATCCCTGCGCTCGCCACCGGCTGGTCAAACTGCGCGATAACCTCGGCACGGCCTGGAACGGACGGCGGCCGCTGATGTTCCCCGATCAACCGCTCGATGTCCGGCGGATCGACGGTCTGTTGCGGATCAAACGCATCCGATCTCACGTACGCCAGCAGGCTTGCACGAAGCTGCCGTGCGGCGTGCCGCGACGCGAGGTCACGCGACAGATCCAGCGAGGTGAGCAACAGACGCCCCTTGCCGAGCCTGAACTCGAGGACGAGGCCGAGACAGCGGTTTCCGATGAAAGAGTCGACCATGCGCACGATCGGCTCGGGCTTCGGCGACAGGCCGTCGCAGTCCAGGACACGCGAAGGGCGGAGGATGTCCCACCACTGCCAGTTGCTGTGCGACGCCGTGGGAAACCCCGCAAGCGCGGGGTGGGCCGGATCGCAGAGAATCCCCATGGTCTGCGACCGATGCTTCCGCTTCATGATCGGATTCCACAGCAACGACGTGAAGCATCCCCGAATCGCTCCGGGAATGGCCTCGGGCCCCAGCTCCAAAACGGCCACCGACCCTTCGAGAATGGGTGCGGCCAGCTCGCTCGACCAGCGACGAGCCCACCGCACCCCCGCCGGGTCGTCCTCCACGGCCGGAGTCGGATACACCCAGCAATCCCAGGCGTTGCGCGAATCGTCGCCCTCCAGCGCCACCTCCAGACGCAACATGGCGGGGGCCTTGAATACCGAGAGGTCAGCTCGTACGGCGCCCAGCTCGGTGCAAGCGCCGGTGCAGAGGCGTCTCGACTCGAAGCGGCCTTCTATGCAGGCCTCCCCGGCGATGGATTTCAGCCGCCACGTGAACGTGGCCGCGGGCAGATCGGAGGCGCCGTAGTGCGCGACCTCGATCCCTGCGACCAAGGTCTCGTCGAGGGTGTACGTTCGTTTGGGGAGGCGTGCGAGCGGAACGGTTCCGCTGCAGAATTCCCTGAACTGGGCGGGGTTGACCACGCCCTTGGATTCGCGCAGCGCCGTAAGGATTCCGATGGTGGACGTGCCCTGCGGCGGATGATCGTGAATGCCCAGAAGCTGAAACCCCGAAAGACCCGGCGTCCGCAGCGCCGCCTCGATCTCCTCCTTGTAGAGCAGCAGGCTCAGGGCTCCGGAGGCCTTCACGAAATCGGGGGCGAGCGCCAGCGTCCCCTTTTCTTCCATGAAGTCGCGGATGATCTCCAGATTGAACGGCCGCATGACGCCCGTGAACCGGGGTATCTCGGAGATGTCCGGATAGACGGCCCACATGCCCACCTCGTGCGTGATCACCGGACGCTCCATGCCGACAATTCCGTCACGATAATCCGTGGTCGTTTCCGGAAGGCGGGTGTTGAAGCGCGAATCGTCGACGACGTCGCCCCCGTTCCAGCGGAAGCCCCGCAACGGCTCGCCCTGATGGCGTGCTCTGGCCGTCGGACCGTTGGGCCAGGCGGTGACGTAGAAATCGTCATCCCGGCCCGCCGTGTAGGCATGGGCCGTGCAGCAATACCAGCGCCGCGGGTCATGCCGGCGACAGCGGTCGACGCGCTTCATGAGTCGCCGCTGCGCAGCCTCTTCGGCGACTTCGTCTACCAGAACCTCGTTGCCCATCGTCAGCATGCAGAACGAGGGATGATTCCCGAAGGCATCCAGGATGCGGAGGGCCTCCGCCTGCAGATAGTCCTGCGTCAGGGGGTCATCGGGCTCCCGACCCGATGCGCCGGGTAGCTCGATGTTGAGAAGCAGGCCGAGACGGTCCGCGGCGGCAAAGGCCGCTTCCGGGGGACAGCAGGAGTGAAACCGCAGATGGTTGAGCCCATGCTCCTTGTGGATGGCGAAGATCTTCAGCCAGTACTCCAGATCCGTGGGAGGGAACCCCGTGATCGGGTGGACAAACTTCTCCAGCGCGCCGCGCAGGAACGTCTTTCGCCCGTTGATCGCGATCTGGTTGTCGATCCGCGACAACTCCCTCATGCCGAACTCGACGCGGTGCCGATCCACTCCGTGGGGCGATTCGATGCGCGCCTCTATCTCACGGACTTCCGGCGTATGATCGCTCCAGAGAGGCCATCGCCTGCCCAGGTCCGTCCGCACCTCCAGCGGGGTCTCCCCCGGCTCGACGATCACCTCGCGTTGCGTGGACTGGCCGCCCACCGTGACGGTCAACGCTGCGGTCACCGGACCGTCCAGGTCGTTGATCGCGCGGCATCGGACCCGTACGCGCATCCGGCGCACATCCGGATGGACCTGCGGAGAAGAAATCCTCACCCTGGGGCGAACCCGCACCTCCATCCGACCCGTGATCCCGTTCCAGACGAATCCGCCAAACAGGGTGTGGTGCCCCCCGCAATGCAGCCGCTTCTCCGCGATGGCTTCGATGCGCAGCTCCTCTTCATCGGCCATTCGGATGGACGTGTCGGAGGCCTGGTGTCCGAGGTTGGCGTTGTCCACCATGACGGTCAGTCGGTTGGCGCCGGGCTTCGCGGCCGGACCGAGCGAATAGACATGCGGCGTGGTCAGCGAATCCCGCGTTCCGAGCGGCTCGCCGTTGAGCCAGACGAAGGACTGCCAGCAGACCCGCTCCAGAACCAGTTCGACCACCTGCCGGCAGTCCCGGTCGGACAGCTCGATCTCTCGCCAGTACCAGGCCGCGCCGACATAATCGGTGGCCGGCGTGAGATTGCTGATCTGCCGGACAGCAGGGGGCGGCCCAATCCGGTTGGTCTGGGTCGAGCCCGGCAATTGCACGCGGTGCTCTTCGGACGTGCCCTTGTGCCACGCGTCGCGGATACCGCGGCGATGCGGATCAAGGCGGCAGGACCACTCGCCGGCGAGCGACCGCACCGAATTCCGCATTCCCATCATTCCGCATTCCGCGTTCCGCGTTCCGCATTCGAACCCCCCTGCCGCGTCGCGATCGGGACATAGCCGATCTCCAGGCCGGGTGGGGGGGTGACGATCAGGGCCGGATCGATCTCGGCCAGCGCGCCCGAGGCGGGCGGCGCGAGGTAGTCGCGGTCTTTCGTCCAGTGCCGGTGAATCCTCTCGATCCGCTGCTGCAGCTCCTCGCGTTCCGCGTCGCTGAGGTCGGCGTTCAACACGGCCGGCTGGTCGGCGAAGCGGTACCAGGAATAGGTCAGCTCGCTGCCGTCGCCGGGATAGGCCTTGAAGGGGCCGGCCACGGGGCCGGGCTTCTTCCAGCAACTGTCGGGCTCGTCCGGCGTCACGTAGACCTGCGGCGGCGCCTCTTTCGGGCGACCGAAATGCACGGCATGCAAGCCGGTCTCCTCCGGGACTTCCTCCGGCGGGACCGCGATCCAGCGTTTCTTGCCGTCCTCGACCAACCGGTAGAATTCCGGCATCCGCATGAGCCGGCCGTCGCTGCCTTCGACCTCCTCGACCAGGTCGCTTCGGGCCTTGTAGCCCATCGTGTAGGGATTCGGCAGCGCCGGGCGGAGGATCTCATCGGTGGTGATCGGTGTCCGCTCGTTCCGGCCGATCCCGGGTCCGCCGATGCCCCAGCCGACATCCGCGCCCGTATCGAACGGGTGCAGGCATGCGCCTTCCGGATCGATCATCGGATCCGCCGGTGGTCCGCCCTCCAGCCAGGCCTTCACCCGGTCCCAGAGCGCCGAGCGGTTGTAGGCCGTTACGCGGTGCAGCACCGGCGCCACCCCGTCCGGCTGCGCGGGAAACAGCGTAGGCGCCATGCGCCCGAAGGTTTGGCCCTGCGCGTCCGTGGCCTGTGCCCAGGGGATGTGCTGGGTTTCCATCGCATGGCTGCGGCTTTGCTTGGACGGACAGCGGTCGAGGAACCGGCCGGCCGTGCGCGGATCCCGGACGGTGGGCGCGGAGAAGAAGTACGGGAGCACGAAGGTAGCGGGCCCCTTGAAATTGGCCGCGTTGAGGAACAGGGTCCAGCACTGGTTCCCGGTGGGGACGTCCGCGCCCGCGGTAGTGGACTTGGCCTCCGTCAGCGGCAGCGGCAGGTACCCCCAGCCGAGCAGCTCGCCGCAGACGCCCTGCTTCAGGTTCAGCCCGTCGGGCGGCCAGAGCAGGTTGGGGCTGAGCTGGGCGATGCCGTAGTGGCCCGCGGGGTTCGCCCAGTCGCGTCCCTTCCCGGCGCCCGGCCCGTTGGCCCAGGCGCAGAATCCGAGCGCGACCGCGCCCATGATGAATTTCGGGCTTTCGGTGGGGTATTCCGTGTCGCGCCACCAGCCCAGCCCGCCTTCGATCGTCGAGTAGAACCAGACGCCTTCCAGGTTCGGGTTCTCGCTGTCCGCGAACATCCAAGTGCCGAAGAGCCCGGACTGGAAATCGTGCCCGGGGTACTCCTGCAGCAGCGGCCAGGCGGCGGAGTACAGGGAATAGCCCGCCCGGTAATTCCCGTCCCCGGCCTCCAGTTTCACCCGGGCGTAGCCGGCGACGTGATGCGTGCGATCGATGTTTGTATTCGCTTTCATGCGCCGACACATACACTGGAAGACCTCCGGGGGCAAGGGCTTCCGAATGCGGAACGCTCCAAATGCGGAACGCTCCGAATGCGGAACGCGGAACGCTCCGAATGCGGAACGCGGAATGCGGAATGCGGAATGTCGGGTGCCGAGTGCCGATTGCCGAATGGGGGAGGGCCGGCCTCCGGTTCGATTCCATCGAATGGATCGACGACGAGCCGCGCCGCGCCGCGGGACCGGGCCCGAGCGAACGCTCCTCCCGCGCCGCAGGCGCCCTGGAGTGCGGCGACGCGTCGCCGCTTTGTTCGCCGCGGCTGGCCGCGGCGAGTGCTCGGCTGCTGGAAGCCGCTTGCGTCGCCCCGTCCATGTCGCCGTGGTGCGA
>PWTM01000083.1 GCA_003563855.1 PVC group bacterium
CCCCCGCCGCGCCGGACGCGCCGGCATGAACCCGGCCGGATGCGCCTTCCACCTGGTCGGCGTCGGCGGCGTCGGGATGAGCGCGCTGGCCGAGGTCCTCCTCGCGCGCGGCGCCCGCGTCTCGGGCTCCGACCGGCACTTCGACGAGGGCCGCCCACTGCCCGTCTTCGTCCCGCTCGCCGCCGCCGGACTCCGGCTGCTGCCGCAGGACGGAAGCGGCGTGTCCGAACGGCCCGACGCCGTGATCGTCAGCACGGCCGTCGAACCCGGCAACCCCGACCTGGACGCCGCCGCCGCGCAGGGGGTCCCGGTGCGTCACCGCGCCGAGGTCCTGGCCGCGCTCGCCGGCGCCGGCCGCTGCGTCGCGGTCGCCGGAACCTCCGGCAAGACGACCGTTACCGCGATGCTCGGCTGGGCGCTCGCCGCCGCCGGCGCGGACCCGACCGTCGTCAATGGCGGCGCCGTGCTCGACTGGATGGACGCGCGGCACACGGGCAGCGTGCGCGCCGGCGGCGATCTCTGGGTCGTCGAGGCGGACGAGAGCGATCGCTCGCTACTGCGCTTCCGCCCGGATCGGGCCGTGCTGACCGGCATCGGCGCGGACCACTTCCCGATCGGGGAGGCGATCGACTGCTTCCGCGCCTTCGCCGGCCGGGTCCGCCGCGGGCTCGTCACCACGCGCGCCGCCGCCGCGCTGCTCGGCCCCGGCGTCCGCGCCGAGGCGGTTGACCCGGAGGGCTTCGCCCCCGAGCTCGGGCCGGACGGCAGCCGGTTCCACTGGGCGGGCCTGGACTGGACGCTCCGGCTCCCCGGCGCGCACAACGCCGGGAACGCGCTGCTGGCGGCCGCCCTCTGCCGGGCGCTCGGCTGCGACCTCGAGCGCGTGCGCGATGCGCTCGCCGACTTCCGGGGCGTGCACCGCCGGATGGAATGCGTCGCCGACACGGGCGCCCGGCGTGTGCTCGACGACGTCGCGCACAACCCGGACAAGATCCGCGCGGCCTGGGCGGCCGCCGCCGCGCGCGGCCGCGTCGTGGGCGTCTGGCGTCCGCACGGCTTCGGGCCGCTGGCCCAGATGTTCGATGCGCTCGCGGACGCCTTCGCCGGCCTCTGCGGCGAAGGGCACCCGCTCTTCCTCCTGCCCGTCTACTACGCCGGCGGCACCGCGCGCGGCCAGCGCACGGCCGTCGAGCTGGCCGAAGCGCTCGCCGCCCGCGGCGTCCGGGCGGCGGCCGTCGCGGGGTTCGACGCCCTGCGGACCGCGCTGGACCGGGAACTGCGCGACGGCGATACGCTCCTGATCATGGGTGCGCGCGACCCCGACCTTCCGGCGTTCGCGCGCGAAATGGCCGGCCGTTGGGCCGGCGTCCACCTGGAGAGCCCGACGCCATGCGCCTGCGTGACCGACCGCGGATCGACCTGACCTACTGCCTGAACATCCACCCCGGCGAGCGACTCGCCGACGCGCGCGCCGCGCTCCGGTACGCCGCGCGGGTGCGAGAGCGCGTGGCGCCCGGCGCGCCGTTCGGCGCGGGCCTGCGGCTCGGGGCCGCGGCCGCCGCCGAACTGGACGGCCCCGCCCTCGCGTCGTTCCGCGCGGACCTCGATGCGCTCGGGCTCTACGCGTTCACGGTCAACGGGTTCCCCTACGGCCCGTTCCACGGCCGGCCGGTCAAGGCCGGGGTCTACGCGCCCGACTGGCGCGCGCCGGAACGCGAGGCCTACACGCTGCAGCTCGCCCGCATCCTTGCCGCGCTCCTGCCCGAGGGCCTGGAGGGGAGCATCAGCACCGTGCCCGTCGGCCCTGCGCCCGCCTTCGCGGCCGCGGCCGAGCGCGCCGCGGCCGCGGACCGGCTGCTCGACACGGCCGCGGCGCTCGACGCCCTGCGCGCGCGCACCGGCCGGCTCGTCCGGCTCGGGCTCGAACCGGAACCCGGCTGCCTGCTCGAAACCGCGGCCGACTTCCTGCGTTTCGCCGAGGGCGACCTGCTCGGGCGGCTCCCTGCCCGGAACCGCGCGCGCGGCGCGCGCCCGGCGCTCGACGAGACGGCGCTGCGCCGCCATCTCGGCATCTGCCTCGATGCCTGCCACGCCGCCGTCGAGGGCGAGTCGGTCGCCGGTGCGCTGCGCGCGCTGCGGGCTGCGGGCTGGCCGGTCGCCAAGGTCCAGCTCAGCGCCGCGCTCCGCGCGCCGAATACCGCCGCCGCGCGCCGCGCGCTCCTCGCGTTCGCCGACCCCGTCTACCTCCACCAGGTCCGCGCCTTCGCACCCGGGGGCGAGCGCCGCGGCTGGAACGACCTGGACGAGGCGCTCGCGGCGCTCGAGGGGCTCCCCGCGGAGACGCGCCTGGCCGTGCATGCCCATGTCCCGCTCTTCTGGCCCGGCCGCGCACCGCTGCGCTCGACGCGCGAGGCGATCGACGCCGAGGCCTGGGCGCTGCTGCGCGACGGGGCCGCGCCGCACCTCGAGATCGAGACCTACACGTTCGACGCGCTGCCCGGCGCGCTGCGCGACCGGGATGTCGTCGAAAGCGTCGCCGCCGAGTTCGCCTGGGTGCTGGACCGTTGGGCCGGGCGGCCCGAGGCGCTATGATCCGGCCATGGCCGCCATTGCACGCGTCGTCGTCCACCTCGCGCTGAACCGCGAGTTCGACTACCGGGTTCCGCCCGAGCTGGCGGACCGGGTTCGGATCGGGACGCCCGTCATCGTCCCCTTCGGCCGCGGCGAGGCCCGCGGCTACGTGGTCGGCCTGCCCGCGCGCTCGCCGCATCCGAAGCTCAAGCCGATCCGCGACGTGATCGGGAAGAAGGCGCTGATCGACGAGGGCATGCTCGAACTCGCCCGCTGGATGGCCGGGTACTACCTCGCGCCGATCGAGACGGCGGTGCGCGCGGTGCTGCCCGGCGCCGTGCGCGCGCGCCCGGCCGGCCACCTGGAACGGCTGCTGGTCACGCCCACCGAGGCCGGACGCGACCCCGCCGCCGCCCAGCGGCTGCGCCCCCGGGCGCCGAAACAGGCGGCCCTGCTCGACCGCCTGCGCACCGGCGAGTCGCTCTTCCTCGCCCGGCTCCTGCGCGAGACCGGCGCCACCGCCTCGGCCGTGCGCGCGCTGGAACGCAAGGAACTCGTGCACGTCGCCGGGCGAACGGTCGAGCGCAGCCCGGGCGGCACGCGCACCCTGCTGCCCACCGCGCCGCCGAAACTGATGCCGCAGCAGGAAGAGGCGTTCGCGGCGGCCCGCGCGGCGATCGACGGGCGCAACCCGCGCGTGGTCCTGCTCCACGGCGTGACCGGGAGCGGAAAGACCGAGGTGTACCTGCACGCGATGCAGTACGTGCTCGACCGCGGCGGCGGCGCGATCGTGCTCGTGCCCGAGATCGCGCTCACGCCCCAGACGGTCGAGCGCTTCCGCGGCCGGTTCGGCGACGTGGTCGCCGTCCTGCACAGCCACCTCTCCGACGGCGAACGGCACGACGAATGGCACCGCCTGCACGAGGGCCGCGCGCGGATCGCGATCGGCGCCCGCTCGGCCCTCTTCGCGCCCGTCCGGCGCCTGGGCCTGATCGTCGTCGACGAGGAACACGAGCACACCTACAAGCAGGAGGAGACGCCGCGCTACCATGCGCGCGACGTGGCCGTCGTGCGCGCCGTGCGCGAGGACTGCGCCGTGCTGCTGGGCTCCGCGACGCCCTCGCTCGAATCCTGGCACAACGCGCGGCGCGGCCGTTACGCGCTGGCGCGGATGCCGCACCGGGTCGACCACCGGCGCATGCCGCTGATCCGCGTCATCGATCTGCGCCGCGAGCGGGAGCGCGAGGGCCGCCTCTACGCGCTTTCGCGCGACCTGTTCGAGGCCATCCGCGACCGGCTCGCCCGGGCCGAGCAGACGATCCTCTTCCTCAACCGCCGCGGCTATGCCTCCGCGCTCGTCTGCCCCCGCTGCGGCCACGTCGCGCGCTGCGCCGACTGCAGCGTGGCGCTCACCTTCCACAAGCAGCGGCGGCGCCTCCTCTGCCACCTCTGCGGGGCCGCGCATCCCCTGCCCGACCGCTGCCCGGCGCCCGAATGCCGCGACCCGGCCTTCCGCTATGCCGGGCTCGGCACCGAGCGCATCGAGGAAGTGCTCGCGAAGGTCTTCCCGAAAGCCCGGGTGCGCCGCATGGATTCCGACTCGATGCGCCGCAAGGAGTCCTACGCCGAGGTGCTCGGCGATTTCCGCACCGGCCGGATCGACATCCTCGTCGGCACGCAGATGATCGCCAAGGGCCTCGACTTCCCGAACGTGACGCTCGTCGGCGTCGTGAACGCGGACGTCTCGCTGCACATGCCGGACTTCCGGGCCGGCGAGCGCACCTTCCAGCTCCTCACCCAGGTCGCCGGCCGGGCGGGGCGCGGCGAGGTCGCCGGCGAGGTGATCGTGCAGACCTTCACGCCGTTTCACCCGGCGATCCAGGCGGCGCGGCGGATGGCCACCGAGGACTTCTGCGACCAGGAGATCGAGTTCCGGCGCGAGCTCGGCTATCCGCCCTGCGGCCGGCTCGCCTGCGTCACCGTGCGCGGCCCCGACGAGGCGGAGGTCACGCGCGCGGCCGGCGGCTTTGCGGAAGCGCTGCGCCCGATGCTCAACCCCGCCGTGCGGTGCGCCGAGCCTGCGCCCTCGCCGATCGCCCGCGTCCGCGGCCAGTACCGCTACCAGCTCGTGCTCCGCGCCCCGCGCGCGCGCGATCTCGCCGAACCCCTGCGCCGCGCGCTCGACACCTTTCGCTGGCCCCGCGCCGTCACGGTCGCGGTCGATATCGACGCCCATTCGCTGCTCTGAGGCGCAGGGGCGGTCGGTGGGCCCGGCAGGGCTCGAACCTGCGACCCGAGGATTATGAGTCCCCTGCTCTGACCAACTGAGCTACGGGCCCGCCGCCGTCAGTGTAGCCGCCGCACCCCGCCCCGGGCAAGCGAGGTCGGCGGTGGACTTTCCCCAGTTCTCAGCAGTCGTCGGCGCGCGGGGGGGGGCTCCAGGGGCGGCGTGGTGCGGCAGGCCGTGCCGCTCGCGTCCGGGAAGGCCCCGTGAGCGGCGTTGCGGCGGCGCGGCGCGGACACGAGTCCTGCGCCGACCGCCGCGCCTTGCTCACGAGACCTTCGCGAACG
>PWTM01000058.1 GCA_003563855.1 PVC group bacterium
CCGGCGATGCCGGCGCCGGGCTCGACCACGGGGCCGTCGTCATCGCCTCGATCACGAGCTGCACGAACACCTCGAACCCGGCGCTGCTCGTCGCGGCGGCGCTGCTGGCCCGCAACGCGCACCGGCGCGGCCTGCGCGTGCCGCTGTGGGTCCGGACGAGCTTCGCGCCCGGCTCGCACGCCTCGACCGCCGGCCTGCGGCGCGCCGGGCTGCTCGCCCCGCTCGAGGCGCTCGGGTTCCACGTCGCCGCCTACGGCTGCGCGACCTGCATCGGGAACAGCGGCCCGCTCGACCCCGCCATCGAACGCGCCGTGCGCGAACGCGGGCTCACGGTCGCCGCCGTGCTCAGCGGCAACCGCAATTTCGAGGGCCGGATCCACCCGCTGACCCGGGCCAACTACCTCGCCTCGCCCCCGCTCGTCGTCGCCGCCGCGCTCCGCGGCACCGTCCGCGGCAACCTGGCCGAGGACCCGCTCGGCGTCGACTCCGACGGCGCGCCCGTCCGGCTCCGCGACCTCTGGCCCGCACCCGGGGAGATCGAGGCGGCCGCGCGGAATGCCGTCGCGCCCGAGGCCTACCGCGAGGCCTACGCGCGTATCGCCGAACCGGACGCGGCCTGGACCGCTCTCCCCGACCGCCGGGCGCCGGTCTTCGACTGGGACCCGGACTCGACCTACGTGCGTGAACCGCCGTTCCTGGTCGGGCTCGCCGCCGCGCCCGTGCCGCCGGAGGACCTCTGCGACGCCGCCGTGCTCGCCGTGCTGGGCGATTTCGTCACGACCGACCACATCTCGCCCGCCGGCGCGATTCCCCCGGACGGGCCGGCCGCCGCCTACCTGCGCGCGCGCGGCGTGGCGCCGGAGGACTTCAACAGCTTCGGCGCCCGGCGCGGCAACCACGAGGTGATGATGCGCGGCACGTTCGCGAACCTCCGGCTGCGGAACCGGATGGTCGACCGCGAAGGCGGCTGGACGCGCCTGCCGCCCGGCGACGAGCCGCTGCCGATCTTCGACGCCGCGCAACGTCACCGCGAAAAGGGAACGCCGCTGGTCGTCATCGCCGGCCGCATGTACGGGGCCGGCTCCTCGCGCGACTGGGCGGCCAAGGGGCCCGCGCTGCTCGGCGTCCGCGCCGTGCTCGCGGAGAGCTTCGAGCGCATCCACCGCAGCAACCTGGTCGGGATGGGCATCCTGCCGCTGCAGTTCCCCGAGGGCCAGGGCGCGGAAAGCCTCGGCCTCACCGGCGACGAGCGCCTGACGCTCCGCGGCCTGGCCGCGCTGGAGCCGGGTGGAACGGCGACGATCGAGGTCCGGACGCCCGGCCGCACCGCCGCGCGGCGGATCGAGGTCCGCGTCCGGATCGACACGCCGGTGGAACGGGCCTACATCCACCACGGTGGCGTGCTGCCCTTCGTCCTGCGCTCGTTCCTCGGGCGCGCGGACTCGCCCTGAACGACCGCCCGGCGCAGCGGACCCGCGGCCAAGCCGCTAGACCAGCCAGAGGCTCAGCGCGGGCCAGTAGGTGATCAGCAGCAGCGCGAGCAGCAGGATGGCGATGAACGGCAGCGAGGCGCGCGCAAGCTGCAGCACCGGGCGGTCGAAGCGCAGCGCGGCAATGAAGAGGTTCATGCCCACCGGCGGCGTGCTGTAGCCGATCGCCAGGTTCGCGAGGAAGATGACGGCCAGGTGCACCGGATGCACGCCGAACTGCGCGCCCAGCGGCGCGAGCAGCGGGACGAGCACCACGGTCGCGGTGAAGATGTCCATCACGCAGCCGACCGCCAGCAGGAAGAGGTTGAGCGCGACCAGGAAGACGATCGGGTGCGTGATCCGCGCGCTGACCAGGTCGATGAGCAGGCGCGGCGCCTCGCGGTCCACCAGGATATTCGTGATCGCAATCCCCATCCCGAGAATCACGAGCACGCCGCCGACCAGCACGACCGTGTCGCGAACGAGCGCGGTCAGCCGCGGCCAGGAGATCTCGCGGTACACGAGCGTCTCGACGAGGAGCACGTAGGCCGCGGTGATGACGGCCGCCTCGCTGACGACCAGCCGGCCGCCGTAGATGCCGCCGAGCACGACGAAGGGCAGCGGCAGTTCCCATTTCGCCGCCCAGAGCGCGCGCCCGAGTTCGGCGGCGGAAAACCGCGTGCGCCTGCGCTCGCGGCCGCGGCCGGCGATCATGCCCATCGCCGCCAGCGCGCCGACGCACACGAGGCCCGGCAGCACCGCGGCCCGGAACAGGGCGTCGATGGTGACCTCCGGGCTGATTTCCCGCGCGATCACCGCATAGAGGATGAGCGGCAGGCTCGGCACGAACAGCACGCCCGTATTGCCGCCGGTCGTCAGCAGCCCCAGCGAGAACCGCTCCCCGTAGCCGTCCGCGCGCAGGGCCGGCAGCAGCAGCCCGCCGAGCGCGACGAGCGTGACGCCGGAGGCGCCGGTGAAGGCGGTCAGCAGCGTGCAGGCCAGGAGGCTGACCACGGCCAGTCCGCCGGGCATCCAGCCGAGCGCGGCGCGTGTGACGCGGACCAGCCGCTCCGAGGCGCGGCTGCCCGCCAGCACGTAACCCGCCAGCGCGAACATCGGCAGCGCGCGCAGGAGCGGCATCGACGCCAGGCGCGCCAGCTCCGCCACGACGATCGCCGTGTCGATCCCGGCGTCGCGATACGCCGCGAGCGCCAGCGCCCCGAAGACGGCGAAGAGCGGCGCGCCGAGCAGCGCGAGGAGCCCGATGGCCGCCCAGGTCACGTTTCACCCCCGCCGCGACCCGGCGCCCAGGACGCCGGGAAGACGGCCCGGGCGAGAAACCGCAGCGCCATCAGCCCGAACGCGACCGGCAGCACGAGGGTGTAGCTCCACCGCGGCAGCCCCAGCAGCACGCCGTCCATCAGCTCGCGCTGGAAGGACACGTACCGCCAGGCGGCCACCGTCAACGCCCCGCACACCGCCGCCGCCAGGACCGAATTCACCCGCGCCAGCACCGCGCGCGCCTTCAGCGGGAGCGCGTGCGAGAGCGCGTCGAGCGCAATGTGCCGCCCGCTGCCGGTCGCCGCCAGCGCCCCGAGCATGGTCAGCCAGAGCAGTCCTATGCCCAGCAGCGGCTCCGCCCAGGGCCAGCCGGTCTGGAAGAGATTGCGCAGCAGGACCTGCAGAAGCCCGAGCGCCACCATCGCCGAGAGCAGTACGGTCAGCAGCACGCGCTCGAAGGCCCGGATCGCGCGCAGCACCCGCGGCGGTCGTGGCGGCGCCGCTCCGCTCACGAATCCGGTCCCGCGTCGTCCCGCAGCTCGCGCAGGATGCCCTGCACCCTGTCCCAGGCCTCGCGCGAGAAGTCGCGCCCGACAATCGTCGCCTCGGAGCGCTCCCGGACCGCCTCGAACTCGGCCCGCGCCTCCGGGCTCGAAGAGATGACCTCGACCCCTTGCTCGGCGATCACCTCCATCGCCTCGCGGTTGCGCTCGCGCACGATCCGGTTCAGGTCCTTCACGCGCCGCTCGACGATGCCGCGCACGGTCTCGCGGTCCGCCGGCGAAAGCCGGTTCCAGGCGCGCTCGGCGATGAACAGGCCGCCGTACTGGTACGAGAGCCGCAGGTCGTTGACGTAACGCACGCGCGTATGCCACTGCAGCGCCACGGCCCCCAGCGGCGGCGCGTAGACCGTGCGCAGCAGCCCCGTCTGGAGCGCCGTGAGCACGTCGGTCACCGGGACCGGAAGCGCGTTGACCCGGGCCGCGGAGAAGAACGCCCCGAGCATACCTTCCTCGGAGGTCGCCCAGGGCCGGGCGCCCCGCAGGTCGGCGACGTTCCGCACCGGGACGGTGCTGAAGAAGTGGGCGAACCCGACTTCGGTCCAGGCCATCGCCGTGAACCCGTTCGAGCGGCTCTGCGCCTCGAGATGGTCGTGCATCCGCGCCAGGGTCGCGTCGACCTCGTCGTAGTCGCGGAAAAGCAGCGGAACCATCATCACCTGCGAATCGGGTACGATACGGATGAGCCCGACGCCCATCAGCCCGGCGCCGTCAAGCTGCCCGGCGCGGATCTTGAAGAGGACATCGCGCTCCTCGCCCATGATGCCCGAGGGATAGAGCCGCAGGCGCACACGCCCTTCCGTCGCCTCCTGGATCTCGGCGCGGGCAGCGGTCAACGCCTCCATCCAGTCGCTGCCTTCCGGCGCCAGCGTCGCGATCTTGAGCTCGACGCGCTGCGCCTGCGCCGCGCCCGCCAGCGCGAGCCCGCACCCGAGCGCCATCATCCGCCATCCGATCTTCCATCGCTGCATGCCCATCGCACTCCTTCCCGGAACCCCCTCAGAACAGGTCGTCCGCCTGCTCCAACAGACGGCGGGCGCGCACCTGCGCGGCCGCGTTCATCAGCGCCGCCGAGGCGTCGCCCTCCTCCTGCGCCAGCACGCCCCGCAGCGTCTCTTCGAATAGCTCGCGGTCCAGCCGGTACCGCGCGTAGAACTCGGCGTACATGACGCGGGGCATGAACACCCCGTCCCCGGCCAGTTCCATCGCGCGCCGGAAATGCGCGGACGCGCGCTCGAGATCGCGCCCGGCGCCGGCCGGCTGGACCGTGTAGTAGATGCCGAAGAAGAGGTCCGGCGCCCCCTGCCGGTAGTCCGGGTCGAGCTCCGCCACCCGCTTCATCAGCGCGAGCGCCTTCGGGAAGTCGGCCAGCGCCCGCACCGAACCGCCCGAGTTGACGATCAGCGAGAACCAGGACTGGGCCGTGATGTAGAGCGCCGGAAGATCCCGCTCCGTGAACCGCGGCAAGGCCGTCTCGAAATCGACGAGCGGCGCGTGCATCACCTCGCGGAAGGCCCGCCGCTCGGCCAGCACGCGCAGCCCGTAGTCGCGCGCGCGGGTCAGCAGGCGGACCGCGCGCACACGGTCCTCCTCCGCCACGAAGGCCAGCGCGTAGGCCGTGTGCGCCTCCGCCGCCGCGATCAGGACCTGCGGGCGCGCGTTCGGCTCCGCCGCCAGCGCGTCCAGCAGCAGCAGGTACGCCGGCGCCCCGTCACGCACCAGCTCGAGGTCCTCCTCGCGCTCCAGCGCCTCCGCCAGCCGCCCGGCCGCCGGCGTCAGCGCGCG
>PWTM01000303.1 GCA_003563855.1 PVC group bacterium
GGGGGGGGGGGGGGGGGGGGGGCGGGATGAGCCGGTGTTATCGCTACGAGCCCATCCACGCTTGTGGGTGGATGCGGATACGGTTGCAAGGCTTTCTGAGAAGCTGCATAGCCCCTTTCTCCAGACGCAGGCGGCAAGGGTACTGGCCGATGCCGACGGGCTGCTCGCGGCGGAGCCGCTCGCGGAGCGCCAGGCGCCCACTTATCTGCATGCGGGGCGCGTCAACGCCAGTCGCTTCCAGTGCCTGACCGCCGCATGGGTGCTGACCCGTGAGGCCAAATACAGGACGGCGGCGATCCAAACGCTTCGGAACATGATGAACTGGAACCTGATCAGTTGCGAGTCCAGGAACGACTCGCCGCCCGACCGGGAGGAGTTCTTCTGCCTCACCTACGGGGAGCATGCCGCCGACATTGCGCTGATGTACGATGTTTTCCGCCCCGACATCACGCCCGAGGAGCAGCAGGTGTTCTTCGATGTACTGGATCGTTTCTATCTTAAGAAGGCACTGGAGGCCGTGGCCGATCCGCCCTGGTGGGCGTTTCAGGGGTGGAGCAACTGGAATGGCGTCTGCGCCGGCGGGATGGGGATGCTCGCCCTTGCGTTCTATGACGACCGCCCCGAAGCGCGGAGATTGATTCCCTTTGTGGAAGAATCCCTGGCTCCGTACTTTGCCTCCTATATTGAAAGCGGCGGCGGAAATCACGAGGGGACCGGCTACTGGAACTACGGCATGCATTATGCGGTCCGTTACCTTCTGAGCTGGGAGCATGCGACCGGGAATCGGCACCCTGCCTTTGAGATCGAGGAGCTGGGCGAATCCCTGCATTTCCCGCTGGATTTCACCGGCATCTCCTTCGGAGACAACGACGGTTGGCATCCGGGCGGGTTCTTCTTTCTGGCCGCCCGGCGCCTGAACCGGCCTGAAGCCGCCCTCCGCGCGGCCTTGCACCTGCCTGAGCGCGTGCAGGTTGCCCCGGAAAGTCACCATCCGTTGCATCGCGTTGCGATCGGCGATCTGCTCTATGCGGCCGGCGTCATTCCCGACGCGGCCATGGTCGCGGAAGCGCGTGCCACCCACACGGCGGCCAAGGAACCGATGGCTCGCGTGTACAAGGGACTGGGCTGGGCGGCGCTGGCCGACGACTGGGTGGCCCCGACCATGCGGCTGGCCGCCCGCGGCGGTTCGAGTGAGATCAGGGGGCACGGCATGCGGGATCTGCTCAGCTTCAAGCTGCAGATCAACGGCACACTCATGATCGAGGACCAACGCGAAAACGGGTATCTGCCTCCTACATTCTCATCCCGGGGGGCGGAACTCTACGGGCGCCGGGCCGCGTCCAAGAGCACGATCTTTGTTGACGGGCTGGAGTGCCGCGAGAATGTGATTTGCCCGGCCACCGAGGCCGTCGAGGCCGAGGGTCTTGTCGGGGTCCGTATCGATGGCTCAGGGGTTATCCTGCGAAGGGGGGTTGTGTTCGTGGGGCGTTTGTTCCTGCTTGTAGAGGGAACGTACTGGGTGATCGTCGATGTCGTCGATGATCCGCACAGGCGGAGTCGCTGGCTTGAGACCCGTTTTCATACGTATGCGGACGTGGAGGAGAGCGGGCAAGGGGCGCGGCTTCGCAGGGGGCAGGAAGACCTCTCCATGACGTTTGCGGCACTTGGCGGTGGCGTCTTGCAGCGTTCCCGCGGCATGCCCGCCAGTCCCGGAGCGCAGACCGACGTGCTGCGATGGATAAGCGGGGAGGCGAGCGAGGGAATCGCCCACGCCACCGCGCTGCATCCCGGCACAACCCCGCTTGCGATCGAGCTGACCCGATCGCAGGACGGGGGGTACAGGATTGGTGTCAGCGGTCCCGATGGCTACAACCGTACGATTCGCGTAACGGATCGTTTATACCTGGAGTAAGGGGAAAAGAGATGAGACCTACCATGAAAAGAATGACGGCGAGCCTGGCGGGCGCCTTGATGATGACGGGAGCGGTTTTCGCGGGCGTCGTGCCGAGTGTGCTGCCGCGCCCGGACGGCACGCCGGCGGATATGAGCAGACCGGTCCAGGTGTATATCCTGGCCGGCCAGTCGAACATGGTCGGATTCGGCCAGTTGGATGGCGCGCGGCCGATGTATCCGAGCATCTACCTCTCGGCCGATCCGGCGATCAAGCCCGGGCGCATGCCGGTGGGGCCGTCGGCGCTGCTGCCGCATGGCGTCTACCAGTCCGCCGCCCGGGATGCGCCGGCCGGCGCGAAGGTCGCGGTTTATGCCGGGGCCTATCGCGCGGATACGGACTACGCGCGGATGCGGCCCGTGCAGGAGACGACGGTGGCCCTGGGAACAGTCGAGGCGCGGTTGCCGTCCATTGACGGCCCGCATACGGTGGTGGTTGACGCGTTCATCGATGTGCCGATGACGGGCGCGTATGAGCTGCATGTCGGCCATGCGGACAGCTCCTATGCCGTTGCGACCCTCGATGGACAGGAGGTCTACCGCAAGGACGTCGGCCAGGAGGTCCGCCTCACCAGGATCAACCTGGAACGCGGGGTTCGCTATCCGGTCAGGATTGCCTATAGCAAGGGTGGGTCAGCGGCCTTGTGGATGAAGCTGGTGGACCTGCAGGGCCAGGGCGATTTGCGGGCCCTGATCCGGCAAGGGCGATTTCCCTGGTTTGTGGACGAAGACGGCAACTGGACCACGCGGCAGGACGTGACCTATGTCGACACACGGCTACACCCGGAAAGAGGCGGCCGGCCGCTCTCGCCCACGGTCAACACGACGGGGCGACTCATCGGGCCGGAAATTCCTTTTGGCTATGTCATGGGGACCTATCACGACGAGCATGTCTTGCTGATGGAGTCCTCGATCGGAAACCGGGCGTTGAACTTCGATTTCCGACCGCCCTCAAGCGGGAAGACGGAGGAGGAGAAGGCAAACGAGTGGTGTGGAAAGGAATACGATCTGTTGGTCGCGGGGGTACATGACACGCTCAAGAACATCGAAACGATCGTTCCCGGCTACCAGGGGAATGGCTACGAGATGGCCGGGTTTGTCTGGTGGCAAGGACACAAGGACAGCGGCCAGTCGAAGGAGGAATACGAGCGGCACCTGGTGAACCTGATCCAGGACCTGCGCAGGGAATTCGACGCGCCCGAGATGCGCGTTGCGGTGGCCACGGTGGCCTTCGGCGGGGATGAGGTACTGGAAGGCCCCTGGAAGGGCGTGTGGGAAGCGCAGATGGCCGTGGGCGATGCGGAGCAGCACCCCGACTTCGCCGGTACGGTGGCCAGCGTCGATGCGCGCAGTTTCTGGCGCTCGCCCGGAGAATCCCCGACGGGTACCGGGTTTCACTACAATCACAATGCCGAGACGTTTGCCCTCACCGGGGAGGCCCTGGGACGGGCGATGGTTGCCTTGATGGGCGGCAAGGCGGAGCCGATGGAGGTGCCGTCCGCGCCGGAGGCGGATCCGAATGTGGACCTGGTGTACTCCGAAGAGGTGACGGGGCGGTTCAACCGGCGCGGCCCACACTATCCCCCTGCGTACTACCGGGAGATGGGAACGGCACTCCAACCGATGATGTTGAACGGGGTGATTCCCGAATTCTTAGGGCAGCAATTTGATTCTGAGCGACCTGGGCCATTGGCGGGGATCGTGCGTGGCCATCGCCCTGGCCGCCTGCCTATGGACATCCGCGGCCCGATGGACGAGTTGGTGGAATTCTACGATGTCGCCGGACTGCCGGAATACGGGTGGCAGCCCTTTGCCCCGCAGCTGAAGGGGGCGAACTGGTACTACTACAGCTTCGAGCCGCCCGAGCAGCAGCCGCTGGACAGGAGCGACCGCTACCGCAGGATCACCTTCCCCGAGGGGATGGAGAACTGGTTTGCGGCCGATTTCGATCCTGCCAGGGCCGGTTGGAGGCAGGGGGCCGCCCCCTTTGGTCGCATGGGCGACCAACGGGATCGCCTCCGCCCCCGTTGCAGCGGGACCCACTGCGGCTGCAGCCGGGCGCCGGCGACCTTCTGGGAGCATGAAGTGCTGCTGATGCGCCAGACGTTCGATCTGCCGCCGGTCCAGGATGGGCATGTCTACCGGCTGATCCTCGGGGGCGCCGGTTGCGACCGCTCAGGCGAAGGGTATGCCATCTATGTCAATGGCCGACAGCTTGTCCAGCAGAGCGGTGGTTTCTTCCGGAACCCCGGCATTCGCGGGGCCTATCTGTACGACGATATCCTGCCCGAGTTCAAGGGTGGCCGGGTGACGATTGCGGTCATAAACTTCTTACGCTACACCTACTTCCGGAATGTCACCACCTATCATGGGCCGCACCCCGATTATCGCGGCGAGCCCGTTCCGCCCCATGGCCAGGTCGATCTCTGGATGGAACAGGTCCAGCTGTCGCCCGCGGTACTCGAAGCGGCGACGGAGTAGAGAGCGCCTGGGGAACGGACGACGCGGCGGATGGTCGAACTGCTCAAGCTGTTTGCCCTCATGCGCCACGATATGGCGCCGGTCAAGTGGGAGGATTCCTTCTTTCGTTGTAGCCCATCTTCTGCCGTTTCGAGAATCGGATCGTTGACCATCAACAACGGTCGCGAAGTGCGACGAGGTGCGCAGGAGCCCCGCCAAAGCCCTGGGCCTGTCGAACGCCGGGCCCACTACTCCCTCGCCTGGCTTCGCCCATGCGTGCGTCGCGGCGCCCACCGCCTGCGCTTCTCCCGGTAGCCACCGCCCCGCCGCGTCTCCGCCCCCCCGACACCCGCCCCATGCGCACCCGCCTGCCCGCCACCAAAGAATGCGCTTCCGCGGGCTTGACCTGGGCCGCGGGACAGGCACCATCGCCACCGTCAGGCCGAAAGGGGACGGCATGAGCGTCACGAAGGGCAGGCGAAGGCAAGAGATACCGCGTTCGAAGGGTCCCGATAGCCGAAGGATCGAGCCTTCGGACAGCGGGACATGGATACCTATTGACGACACCCAATATCCATAGGGTGCAGTCAAGGTTCCGCTTTGCCCTTACCGGCCAACATGAATTACGTTCGGCACGATTGGGCTGGGATACTCGGCCAGAGGATCTATATGCCAC
>PWTM01000328.1 GCA_003563855.1 PVC group bacterium
ACAGAGCGGCGGCAAGCCGCCGCACTCCAGGGCGCCTACGGCGCGGGAACACCTGCCGGTCCGGCCGGCTCCGCGCCGCGAACGCGGCGCGGGAAGGCCTGCCGCACCCCGCGGGGCCGCCCCCGGGGCGGGAGAGCCCGTGCCTTCGCAAGGTATAAGCGTAAATAATCCACGAAGATAATGGACCAGCCGTCGGCGGCCGCCCTTCAGGGCAGTTGTGCCGCGCGGAGGCGGACGAACAGTCGGCCGTTTTCGGCGGAATCAACATTCAACAAACGGGCGATGCGCTCCATGACGATACGCCGCCCGCGCCCGCTTCGTCCTCCTGCCGACCCGCCTTCTCACGTGCGAGGGGCTGCCGGTCCACTACCTGTGGCGGAGGGGCCAGGGCGCTCGCCTGCGGCGCGGCGACCGTCCGAGGCCGGACGTCGTGCCATCCCGAGATCCGCGAGGGCGGCTCGCATTCGAGCCACCGGGACCAGCTGTACGATCAGCACTCCGCACAGGATCAGTCCACAGCCCAGCATCGCGCGGAGGGTCAGCGTCTGGCCAAGCACCAGGTAACCGGCCAGCGCCGCGAAGACGGCCTCCATGCTCATGATCACGGCGGCCGGACCGGGCGGACAATGCTTCTGGCATACCACCTGCAGGGTGAAGGCAACCCCGACCGACCATACGCCCGCATACAACACCGCTCCGCCGCCGAGCACCTTGGCGTTTCCCTCGGCCTTGCGCGGGGCGCGGGGCGCTGATAGGGTCCCGGGCGCGGTCGCGCGCGGGGTTGCGGCCGGCCGGCCCCCGGGGAGCACCGCATGGCCTTCGATTCCGGTTCCGTCAGTTTCCGCATCTTCTATCTCGCCGGCGCGCTGCCGGAGGACCTGGTCCGGCTCTTCGGCCCGCACGCGGCCCCGCCCCCCGAGCGTATGGGGATCGAGCCGGTCAGCGGCTGGGTCGGCGGCCGCCACCTGCTGGACCTTCCGCTGACCGAGGAGAATACGGCGCTGGGCGGGTATCCGCGGCTGACCCTGATGCGCGCCGAGCGACGGGTTCCGCCTTCGCTCTTCCGCGCGCACTGCCTGCTGGAGGAGCAGGCGCAGATGAAGGCCGAGCGCCGCCCCTTCCTCAACCGCAAGGCGCGCGCCGAGATCCGCGGCGCGGTCCTCAAGCGGCTGCTCCCGGAGATGCCCCCTACCCTCCAGGGCATCCCGTTCGCCGCCGACCGCGCGGCCGGAGTCCTCTACGCCGCGGCGCTTTCGGACGCCCAGCTCGACGCGTTCCGGCTCGCGTTTCTGCGCGCAACGGGCATCGAGGCGATCCCCGCCGACGCGGCGTCGATGGCTGCCCGCCGCAGCCGCGTCGATGTCCGGCCCTGGTCGCCGGTCAGCTTCGCGGAGGACGTGCGCGACGAGGAGGCCGGCGCGAACCCGGGCCAGGAATTCCTGACCTGGCTCTGGCACATGACCGAGACCGGCGGCGAGCTGACGACCGACCCCGACCATGGTCTCGTCGGCGCGGTCATCGAGGGGCCGCTGCTCTTCTCCATCCCGGAGGGCAACGGCGCGCAGGAAGCGGTGCTGCGGCGGGGCGCCCCGACGCTCGCGGCCGAGGCCTGCACCTGCCTGGCGGCCGGAAAGAAGCTGCGTCGCGCGAAGCTGACACTCGCCATCGGGAAGGACCCGTACACGACCACCTTCGATGCGGAGACCTTCGTCTTCCGCGGACTGAAGATTCCCGAGGAGGAGCCCCGCGCGGCGGACCCCGTCACGCGCTTCCAGGAGCGCATGGCCCGGCTCGCCGTGTTCCGCGACGCGTTCGGCCGGCTCTTCGACCGGTTCGTGGATCTGCGCGAGAACCCGGCGCAATGGCCGGCAACCGTGACCGCGATGCGCCGCTGGGTCGCCGAACGTCGCGGGATGCGCTGAGCGGCCCGGGTCGCGAGCCTTGCCGAAGAGCGGATGGAGTCGAACCGGCCGCGAGCAGGGCCGAAGACAACGATCTCGACAATGATCTCGACAACGATGGCGCCAACGATGCGGAAGCGCTGATCACCGTTCACTGACCACTGATCACCGTCCCCACCCCCCGCCGGGGCTAAGGGGACACCCTGGGCTACTCGGCCTCCCGCGCCTCCTGGAGCGCGGCAAGCGCCTCGCGCACCTGTGCCTCGTGATTCCCGGTCCGCACGCGACCGATCACCTCCGCCACGCGCCCTTCGGGGTCGATAAGGAAGGTCACCCGGCGCGCCATGCGGCCGCCAAGTCCCAGGACGCCGAACCGCCGCGCGACCTCGCCGTCCGCATCCGCGATCAGGTCGAAGGGAAGCCGGTGCTCCGCCTTGAACCGCTCCTGCCGCTCGAGGCTGTCCAGGCTGGCGCCGAGGATGGTCGCGCCGAGCGCCTGGATCTCCGCGTATCCGTCCCGCAGGCTGCACGCCTGGGCCGTGCACCCCGGGGTAAACGCGCGGGGATAGAAGAAGAGAACCACCCAGCCGCCGCGCAAGCCGGCGAGGGTGACCGTCTGCCCGCCGGTCGCCTGCGCGGAAAAGTCAGGCGCCGGCGCCCCGGGTTCGATCCCCCGCGCCCCGCCCGCCGCGAACAGCGCCAGCATCCCTGCCAACCAACCCCGTTTCATCGCTCCCCTCCACCGGGCCCCGAAGGCCACCCTCGAACGATACCCCCGATCCGTGCGGGCGCAAGTCGGGTCGGGGCGGTCGACTTTTAACGCCGGGCTCGCGGGACGGCCGGTGAGTGCGTATGGTTCGGGCGTGTGCGTTGTCCGTCGGACGGACGGACAGCCCTGCGGTGCATGGAGGACCCATGAGAGCGAGATGGTGGCTGATGATCGGCGCGGTCGCGGCGCTTGGCCTCGGGTCGGCGCGCGCGGAGGAGGTGCGGTTCGATCCGTACTTCCTCGGGCACGAGTTCGAGCCCTCGATGGACTACGGCGGGCGGGTGATCGACAGCATCCAGCGCGGCGCGAGCCGCGGGTTCGGAATGCTCCTGCGCACGCACCGGCGCCCCTACCTTGCGCCGATCTACGAGTGGCCGCTGGCCGGGATTCTCCACACGGTCCAGCACGAGGTCTCCGGGCACGGGGGACGCGCGCGCGAGTTCGGGCTGCGCCCGTTCTACATCTTCACCCCGTTCGGCGCGGGAACGGGACTCCGCCGGGACCCGGAGACGAACGTGCAGAACCTGCTGATCGCGGGCGGCGGCACGGAATCGAACACGGTCATGGCGCAGCGCATCCTGCTCGACCTGTACACCCGCGAGGGGGCGGAGGGCGCGTCGATCCCCCTGATGCTCCTGGCCCGGGCGGACTTCAGCATCTACATCCTGATATCGCCCGACCCGCGCAGCGACCCGGACGGCTTCTTCGACGGCTACGATGCCGGGAACGACTTCTCCTATTACGTGACCGCGCGCCAGGCGCAGCGGCGCGGGGCGGACCCCGGCGATCTCTGGAACCGCGACTACACGATCGATTTCGACGACCCGATGCTCGGCGAGGTCCACGACGCCTTGCGCGCGGCGGCGATCTGGAACCTGCTCGACCCCGCCGCACTGGCCGCGTTCTACGGCTACGTGACCGACCACGCGATCCGCGGCCGCGTCCGGGCGCGGCCCCCGATGATCCCGTTCGGGGGCGGGTTCGGTCTGACGGCCGGGACGCGCGCGGCGATCGCGCCGGACTCGGTCACGCGCTACCTGGACCTGCACTTTGTCACGCCGCACGGGACACTTCTGGTCTACGGGCGCGACCTGGTCAGTTCGATCGACACGCGATACGGGTGGGGCGCGCGCCTGCACCGGCTGCGCCTGGGCCCGGGGCTCACGCTGCACCTCGCCGGCGACGCCTGGACCGCGCCGGACTCGCTCGAGGGGGTCGAGCGCGGGCGCGGCTGGAACGCTACGGCGGAGGCTGAAATCGGCCTCGGCCGCCGTTTCCGGCTCTCGCTCAAGGGCGGCGCGAAGTCGGAGGGGTTCCTGCCCGGAACGCCGTTCGGGGACGGCCCCTACTTCGGCGGCGGCCTGTCCTTCGCCTTCTGACCCGCGCCGGCGCCGGCGCGCGCGGGGCGCTTCTTCGGGGCGGCCGAGCGGGCGGCGCGCGGCTTGCGCGCCGGCGCGGATCTCGGCGTGCCGCGCACCAGCACGACCTGGGCCATCGCGTAGGCGGCGGTGTGCGAGAGGCTGATCTCGATCTCGCGCACGCCGAGCTCGCGTTTACGCCGGGCCGCGGCGCCGCGCAGCCGGACCCGCGGCCGGCCCGACGCCTCGTTCCAGACCTCGATCTCGCGCCAGGAGAGCCCGCCGGAGAGGCCGGTGCCGAGCGCCTTGAGGACGGCCTCCTTGGCCGCGAACCGGGCGGCCAGCCGTTGCAACGCCAGCTCGCCTTCCCCGGCGTAGCGCCGCTCGGCCGGCGTGAAGACCCGGTCGAGGAAGTCGCCCTGCCATCGTTCCGCCGCGGTGCGGATACGGGCAACTTCGACGATATCGACCCCGGTGGCAATGCTCGGCATGACGTCTCCCGCCCGATCATCCGGCGGGACGGCGCCGGGAACAAGAACCATCTCAAGAGAACGCGCGGGGGTAGGACATTCCCCAGTCTTCGCCGGCCGGTTTGCGTAGAGTGTTGGAGTGGGCCGGCTTAGCGCGTTTCGGAAGGGCGAAAGCCCGCAGGTTGTGCGCGGCGTGATTCTCCGGGGTGATTCCCGCGCTGAGGGGGGCAGGCGTGGGGCTGAAACGCTTACGGGGGCGGCGGTATTCGCGCGTCGCGGGGCCAGCGCGAGCGGATGCCCCTTCCGCGCCGCGCCGCAGGCGCCTTGGAGTGCGGCGACCCGGCGCCGCTTTGATTGCCGAGCCCTGGCTCGGCGTTCCCGGGGGAATGCGGCGCTCTCATCCTGATAGGAGCAGTTCGGTGAGTTCGGCGAGGAGATTAAGGCGAAAGATTAGGGCAAAAGATTGTAACTACTCAGGTAGCCGCCCCAAAGCGGGCGGCCACCTGAGAGTGTTTGGCGGCCAGCGCGGTCCGGCGCGTTGAGCGAGGATCACGAGGTGTTGGGTGACGGGACGCCTGCCTGCCTG
>PWTM01000114.1 GCA_003563855.1 PVC group bacterium
GCGGTCGCCGCGATCCTGCTGCCCGCCGCGCTGGCGCTCTGGTGGTCGGCGGGGGGCGGGTTCGGGCCGACCCCGGTCGGCGCGCGGCTCGGGGCGCGCGTCCTGCTCAAGGGGCTGGCCGTGGTGCTCTGGATGACGGCCTGGGCCGGGGCGCTCGACGTCGCCACGCTCGGCCGCGTGCTGGCCGGGTGGCGCGTGCCGGCGCGCTGGGTGCTGCTGCTGCTCGGGACGGTCCGGTTCGCCGAGGGGCTCCACCTCGACTACCGCCGCCGCGCGCGCGCGATGCGGCTGCGCGGCTTCCGGGCCCGCGCGAATCCGCGCACGCTCCGCACACTGGCCGAGATGGCCGGGCTGCTGCTCGTGCTCGCCTTCGAGCGCTCCGAGCAGGCGCTGCGCGCGATGCGCCTTCGCGGGTTTGACGGCCGGTTCCGCGCCTTCGAGACCGGCGCGGCGGCGCCGCGCCGAGCGGCGGGGGAGGGCGGGGCGTGAGCGGACCGCCCGCGTTCGTCCTGCGCGGCGTCACCGCCCGGTACCCGGGCGGCCCGCCCGTGCTGCGCGAGCTCGACCTGCGGATCGAGGCGGGCGAACGGATCGGCATCGCCGGCCCGAACGGCGCCGGCAAGACCACGCTGCTCCACGTGATGGCCGGCTTGCGGGCGCCCGAGGCCGGGACGATCGAGGCCTGGGGCCGGCCGCTGCGGCGGGCGGCCGACTTCGATGCATTGCGCGCGCGCGTGCAGCTCCTCTTCGAAGATCCGGACGATCAGCTCGTCTGCGCGACGGTGGGCGACGATGTCGCCTTCGGCCCGCTGCACCAGGGCTGGTCCCGCGACCGCGTCGGGCAGGCCGTCGCCGCGGCGCTCGAGCGCGTGGACCTCGCCGCGGCCCGCGAGCGGCTGACCTGGCAGCTTTCGCGCGGCGAGAAGAAGCGCGCCGCACTGGCCGGCGTGCTGGCGCTCGATCCGGAGGTGCTGTTGCTCGACGAGCCGTCGGCCGGCCTCGACGCGGCGCACACGGAGCGCCTCGCGGAACTGCTCGCGGAATCCGCAGCCGCCATGCTGCTCGTCAGCCACGACGAAGCCTTGCTGCGCCGCGTCGCCACGCGCCGCCTCCGCCTCGAGCAGGGGCGGCTTGTCCCCGGGGACGGGTCGGACTAGAGTGCGGCGGTGAGCGATGCATTCGTCAGCGCACCGGAGCGGCGTGGAACCGACAGCCTGAAGTGGGGCCTGTACCCTTCGGACGTGCTGCCGATGTGGCTCGCCGACATGGACGTCCGTTCCCCCGCCGCCGTGCGGCGCGCGCTGATGGCGCGCGTCGAGCACGGGGTCTTCGGCTATACGCGTGAGCCGACGGCGCTGCGGGAGCAGGTCGTGGCCTGGCTCGAACGCCGTCACGGCTGGCGCGTCGGTGTCGAGTCGATCGTTGTCCTGCCGAGCGTGGTCGCCGGCTTCAACCTCGCCTGCCGCACGTTCGCGCGGCCGGGCGGAAGTGTGCTGGTCCAGACGCCGGTCTACCCGCCGATCCTCGATGCGCCCGGTCAGGCCGGGCTCGAATGCCGCGCGCTGGAGCTCGCGCGGGATCCGGACGGCGCCTACGGGTTCGATCCGGAGGCGTTCGATACCGCGCTCGGGTCCGGCACCGACCTGTTCATCCTCTGCAATCCGCACAACCCGGTCGGGCGCGCCTTTCGCCGGGACGAGCTCGAGGCCATGGCCGAGGCCTGCCTTCGCCGTGGCGCGGCCATCTGCGCGGACGAGATTCACGCCGATCTCGTCTACCCCGGAAGCACGCACCTGCCGGTCGCCGCCCTCGATCCCGACATCGCCCGCCGCACGATCACGCTGATTTCGACGAGCAAGACGTTCAACCTGCCCGGCCTCAAGACCGCCTTTGCGATCGTGACGGACCGCGAGCTGCGCCGCCGCTTCATCGGGGCCGGGGCGGGCCTGGTCGACGGGGCCAACCTGATGGGGCTGACCGCCGCGGCCGCGGCCTACCGCGAGGGCGAGCCGTGGCTGGAGAAGACGCGGACCGCGCTCGCGGCGAACCGCGACCGGGTCGCCGCGTTCGTTGCCGCGCGGCTGCCCGGTCTTCGCGTGAACCGGCCGGAGGCGACCTGCCTCGCCTGGCTCGACGCGAGGGAACTCGGCGAGCCCGATCCCTTCAGGTTCTTCCTTCGCCGCGCGCGGGTCGCACTCTTTGACGGCCGCGCGTTCGGTCCGGGCGGCGAGGGATTCCTCCGCTTCAACTTCGGCTGCGCGCCGGCGACGCTCGACGCCGCCCTCACCCGCATGGCCGACGCCGTCGCGGCGCGCGCCTAATCGTCCTTGAACGCTGCGACGAGGGCGGTGACGCTCTGCTTTGCGTCGCCGAAGAGCATCCGGGTGTTCGGCTTGAAGAAGAGCGGGTTCTCGACGCCCGCGAAGCCCGGGTTCAGGCTGCGTTTGAGCACGAGGCAGGTGCGCGCCTCGTCGACGTGGATGACCGGCATTCCGTAGAGCGGGCTCGCGGGGTCTTCGCGCGCCGCGGGGTTCACCACGTCGTTTGCCCCGATCACGATCGCGACATCTACCGTGCCGATGGTCGGGTTGACGTCGCCGGGCTCAACGAGCTGTTCGTAGGGCACGTTCGCCTCCGCGAGCAGCACGTTCATGTGGCCGGGCATCCGGCCCGCGACCGGGTGGATGCAGTAGCGCACCTCGGCGCCGTTCTCCTCGAGGCGCTGGCCAAGCTCGCGCACCGCGTGCTGGGCCTGCGCGACCGCCATGCCATAGCCCGGTACAAAGACGACGGAGCGCGCCGCTTCGAGCAGGATGTAGGCGTCGTCGGCCCCGATCGGCTTCGCCTCCCCGCGCGCGCCCTCCGCCGCCGCGGACGCCGTTGCCCCGAAGCCCCCGAACAGCACGTTCGCGAGCGAGCGGTTCATCGCCTTGCACATGATCCGCGTCAGGATGACCCCGCTGGCCCCGACCAGCGCGCCGGCGACGATCAGGACGTGGTTGAGGATGACGAATCCCGCCGCGCAGGCGGCCAAGCCCGAGTAGCTGTTGAGCAGCGAGATGACCACCGGCATGTCCGCGCCGCCGATCGGGGTGACGGCGAGGACGCCGAGCGCGAGGGCGAGCGGCAGCAGGAGGGCGAAGACCGGGTAGCCGCGCTCGGGCGCCAGGACCAGCGCCGCGCCCGCGGCGACCAGCGCCGCCGCCAGTGCCGCGTTGACCGCGTGCCGTCCGCGGAAGAGGAGCGGGCGCCCCGGAATCCGTTCCGCCAGTTTCAGGTAGGCGACCAGGCTGCCGGAAAAAGTCACGCCCCCGATCAGCACCGTCAGCACGATCGCCACCGCGCTGAAGACGGGGCGTTCGGGCGCCTGGTCCAGCGCGACCCAGCGGTGGTACTCCGCCCAGCCCACGAGCAGGCTTGCCAGCCCGCCGAACCCGTTGAAGAGCCCGACCATCTCCGGCATCGCCGTCATCGGGACGCGCATCGCTGCCGCCGCGCCGACCGTCGCGCCGAGCGCCGCGCCCGCCAGGATCCAGCGCAGCGCCAGCCCGCGCGCGAGCAGCGTGACCGCCACCGCCAGCAGCATGCCCGCGGCCGAGACGACGTTTCCGCGCCGCGCCGTCTCCGCCCGGCCCAGCATCTTGAGGCCGAAGACGAAGAGCACGGCCGCGGCGATGTAGCCCGCCGTTGTGACGCCCGGCGTCATCGCCCGCCGCCCCCGCGCCGGCGGAACATCGCGAGCATCCGGTCCGTCACCAGGTAGCCGCCCACCACGTTGACCGTCGCGAGCGCGACCGCCGCCGTGCCGAGCACGACCAGCGCCGTCCCCTCGACCCGCTGCAAGGCGAGCAGCGCGCCGACCAGCGTGATGCCCGAGATCGCGTTCGAGCCCGACATCAGCGGCGTGTGCAGTTGGGAGGGGACCTTCGTGATCAGCTCGAGGCCGAGGAAGACCGCGAGCACGAAGACGAACCAGAGCAGGCCGAGCGCTTCCATGTTCATCCCTCCTTCCGGCCGTCCGGCCGGAGCGCCGGGTGCACGATCTCGCCGCCGAGCGTGACGCGGCAGCCCTGGACGATGTCGTCGTCGCCGTCCCAGCGGAACGCCTTCGCTTCCCGGTCCCAGGCGTGCTCGAGCAGCGCGGCCGCGTTCGCCGCGAGCATCCGGCTCGCGTCCGCCGCGACCCGGCCCGGAAGGTTGGCCAGCCCGACCACGCGTACGCCGCCGACCTCGACCTCCCGGTCCGGCGCCGAGCCCTCGACGTTGCCGCCCGACTCGACCGCGAGATCGATCGCGACGCTGCCCGGCCGCATGCCGGCGAGCATGGCGGCGGTCACGATGCGCGGCGCCGGGCGGCCGAAGACCTGGGCGGTCGTGATCACGACGTCCGCCTGCGCGCAGTGCCGCGCCATCGCCAGGCGCTGCCGCTCGAGCTGGTCCTCGGTCAGGGCCTTCGCGTAGCCGTCCTTCGTCTGGCCCGTCTCGCCCACGTCGATGGCCACGAAGCGCGCGCCGAGCGACTGCACCTGCTCGGCGACGGCCGGCCGCGTGTCGTAGGCCTCGACCCGGGCGCCGAGACGGCGCGCGGTCGCGATCGCCTGCAGGCCGGCCACACCGGCGCCGACGACGAAGACGCGGGCCGGCGCCAGCGTGCCGGCCGGGGTGATCATCATCGGGAAGACCCGGTCGATCCGTTCCGCGGCGAGGATGACGGCCACGTAGCCCGCCAGGCTGGCCTGCGAGCTGAGTGCGTCCATCTTCTGGGCGAGCGTCGTGCGGGGGATCAGCTCGAGCGCCAGCCCCGTCGCGCCGGCCTTCGCCAGCGCGTCGAGCAGGTCGCGCCGGTTGAACGGATCGAGCAGCCCGACCAGCGCGGCGCCGCGGCGCAGCGTGGCCGCCTCCTCCGCCGCGGGCGGACGCACCACGACCGCGGTGTCCGCCGCGTCCAGCGCCGCGGCACGGTCGTCCGTCACCGAGGCGCCCGCCTCGCGGTAGGCCGCGTCGTCGAAATGGATCGCCGCGCCCAGTCCGGCCTCGACGCTCACGTCCAGGCCCAGCTCGACCAGC
>PWTM01000089.1 GCA_003563855.1 PVC group bacterium
CGCTTTCGGAGTGCGGCCTCGCGAGGCCGCTTTCGTACCCCGCCGCGGCGAGCCGCGGCGAACAGAGCGGCGGCAAGCCGCCGCACTCCAGGGCGCCTGCGGCGCGGGAGAGCACCCGCTCGCGCGGCCCCCTCGTCCTGCGACGCCCAACCGCCCCGATCGTCCTCGTCCTCAGCGAGCGAAGCGAGCGGTCCTCGTCCTCGTCCTCGTCCGGGACGGCCCCGGGGGACGATCGAGGACGAGGACGAGAGCGGCGGCGCCCCCCCGGTCTCAAGATTCTGTCCAAAACGATTCTGTCAATCCTCACCCCCGCGGCCCGGGGTCAGGGCGAGAGCGGCGGCGCCACCGAAGGTACCGTGCCCTCCCGATCCTCCATCGCTCTCCCCATCGCCGATGTCCCCCACCCCATTCGCGTCCATTCGCATCCTTCGCGGTTCCCTCCCTCCGACAACCGCGCCGGCCACAGAAGCCCGGCCCACACCCCCGAAGACCTGCCCACCCACACACCCACACACTCACACACTCCCCTCACACACTCCCCGCCCCCACACACGCATCTCCCTGCCGAAACCGCCCGTTCCCGCCCAAACCCCTTGCGGCGCGCCCCTTTCCTGCGTATCGTGCCCGGGCGGTCGCGCAACGAGGGCGCGCGCCGGGAGAACGGCATGTCCAGCACGATCGGCACCCTGTTCCGCGTGACGACCTTCGGGGAGTCACACGGGCTCGGCGTGGGCGCCGTAGTGGACGGCTGTCCGCCGCGCCTGGCCCTGGATGAGTCCGACCTCCAGCCCCAACTCGATCGCCGGCGCCCGGGACAGAGCGACCTGGCCACGCCGCGCCGCGAGGCCGACCGCGTCGCCATTCTTTCCGGGGTCGAGAACGGCCGGACGCTCGGAACGCCGATTGCGCTGCTTGTCCGCAATCGCGACGCGCGGCCGGGCGACTACGGCTCGATGGCCCGCATTCCCCGCCCTTCGCACGCGGACTACACCTACCTCCGCAAGTACGGCATTCACGCCGCCAGCGGCGGCGGCCGGTCCAGCGCGCGCGAGACGATCGGCCGGGTGGCCGCCGGCGCGATCGCCGAGAAGGTCCTGCGGCTCGCCTATGGAGTGGAGCTGACCGCCTGGGTCAGCGCGGCGGGCGAGGTCGAGGCGCCGGACCGCACGGCGGACCCGCCGGCGCGTGCCGAGATCGACCGCCACCCGATGCGCGGCCCGGACCCGGAGAGTGCCGAGCGGATGGCGGCGGCGGTCGCGGCCGCGCGCGAGGCGCGCGACTCGATCGGCGGGGTCGTCACCTGCGTTGCGCGGGGGCTTCCGCCCGGCTGGGGCGAGCCGGTCTTCGAAAAGCTCGAAGCCGCGCTGGGCCAGGCCCTGCTCTCCCTGCCGGCCGCGAAGGGTTTCGAGATCGGGTCCGGATTCGCCGGCGCGCGCCTGCGCGGCAGCGAACACAACGACGCCTTCGCGGCCGGCGCGCCGGGAACTCTCGCAACCGCCGCCAACCGTAGCGGCGGCGTCCAGGGCGGCATCAGCAACGGGCAGCCCGTCGTCTTCCGCGTGGCCTTCAAGCCGCCGGCCACCATCGGGCGGCCCCAGGCAACCGTCGATCTCGATGGCCGGCCCGTCACGCTCGAGGCGGCGGGACGGCACGATCCCTGCGTCGTACCCCGGGCCGTGCCCATCGTCGAGACGATGGCCGCGCTGGTGCTCCTCGACAGCGCGCTGCGCCAGGAAGCCCGGGACGCGATCGCGGGCCGAATCGCGGAGCACGGTGCGTGATGCGGGACGGCGACCGCCGGTGAAGACGCGCTTCCAGGAGCGGCTCGCGGCCGTCAGCCCGCGGCTCGAGAACTGGTGGATGCGGGGCGAGCAGAAGAATCCCGTCTTACTCATCACCGCGCCGGCGCCTCACGCCTCGCCGGAGCCGGAAACCGACGACCTCGATGCCTGGTGGTTCGACGCCGACTTCGCGCTGCGGCGCTGGATGCATCGGATCGAGTCGCAGACCTACCACGGCGCTGCGGTACCCTATCACTACGTGCACCTTGGGGCCGGGTCCATGGCGCCGCTCCTCGGCGCGCCCGTCGAGCCGGTCGACCGTCACCAGTGCCGTGTCCGCCCCTCGATGCGCAGGATCGAAGAGGTCATCGACCTGTGCTTCGATCCTACCCACCGCTGCTACCGCGCGGTTCGCGACCAGATCGAGCGATCCTCGGCCCTGGCGCACGATCATCACTTCGTCGCGCCCTTCACCCTCGGCGGGCTCGCGGACACCGCCGCCGCGCTCTACGGCGAGGAGAACCTTGCGATCGACATGATGGACAGTCCGGCCGCGGTCCACCGCGCGCTGGGCCGGCTTCGGCAGCTCTGGATGGAACTCTTCGACGATTTTCAACGCCTGATCGCGCGCGGCGGCAACCCCGGCGGCATCAGCCGCCTCGGCGTATGGGCGCCCGGTTCCACCCTCTGCCTCCGCGAGCGCTTCGCCCGTCTGATCTCGGTCGAGGCCTTCCGCCGCTATTGCCTGCCCCACATCGAGGACCTGCTCGCCGTCACCGATTGGCCGTCCTTCCTGCTGCAGGGCACCGGGATGCTTCGCCATCTCGACACCCTGCTCGAGCTCACGGACCTCTTCGCGTTCCAGTGGGACCCGCCCCCCCAGCGCAGCCGGCTCTGCCTCTGGTACGACCTGATCCGCCACATCCTCAGCGAAGGCCGCGCGGTACAGCTCACCGCGCAGGCCGAAGAGGTCGACGACCTCGTCCAGCACGTCGGCGCGCGGGGCGTTCTGATCGTCGTCCGTGACGCGACGCCCGACGAGGCGGAAGAGCTCCTGAGCCGCTACGGGGACTGACGCGTCCTCAGCGCCGTGGCCCGCGCCGACGCCGGTCCGGCCGCGGACGCGGCTCGTCCTCGTCGGGGATCTCGGTCCAGGCGACATCGTCCGGCATCCGCAGCCATTCCTCGGGCGGATGCTCGCACGGCAGGTCCCGGCCGATGTACGCCTCGATCGGCGGGATATAGAAGGACTCTTCCTCGCAGGCGAAGGTCACGGACGTTCCGGTCGCCCCCGCCCGGCCCGTGCGGCCGATCCGGTGCACGTAGTCCTCGGCGTCGATCGGAATGTTGTAGTTGATGACGTGGCTGACGCCTTCGATGTGAAGCCCCCGGCCCGCCACGTCGGTGGCCACGAGGATCGGCAGCGTGCCCGCCCGGAACGCCTCGAGCGTACGGCTGCGCTGGTTCTGGGCCAGCGCCCCCGAGATCAGCGCGCAGGTGAACCCGTGCCGCTTCAGCGCCCGCGTCAGGCGTTCCGCAGTGATCCGGCGATTCACGAAGAGCAGCGCGCGCTCGGGCTTTTCGCGACGAAGCAGGTTGTAGAGCAGCGTGAACTTCTCGCGCGCCGTCACCAGGTAGAAGACCTGGCGGACGCTGTCGACCGCCACCTGTTCGGGCTCGATGTCGACGCGGACCGGGTCGACCATCCAGCTCGAGGCCAGCCGGAGCACGGGATCAGAGAGCGTCGCGCTGAAGAGCATCGTCTGCCGCTTGGTCTTCGGCGGCGTCGCGTAGACGATTCGGCGCACGTCCGGGATGAACCCCATGTCCAGCATGCGGTCCGCCTCGTCAATGACCATCACCTCGACCCGGCCCAGGTGCAGTTCGTGGCGCGAGCGGAAGTCCAGCAGACGGCCGGGCGTGGCGACGATCAGCTCCGGGTTCTGCGCGCGAACCTTGCGGAGCTGGCCGTCGAAGTCCGCCCCGCCGAAGAGCGCGAGCGTTCGGACATCCGCGTACTGACCGAGCGCGTGCGCGTCCCTTTCGATCTGTACGGCCAGCTCGCGGGTCGGCGCGATGACCAGCGCGCGCGGCGTCGCCGCCGGGCGTTCGCCGCGAAACGGATGCCGGAGAAAGCGTTCGAAGATCGCGATCAGGAAGGCCGCGGTCTTGCCGGTGCCCGTCTGCGCCCGGCCGGCCACGTCGCGCCCGGCCAGCAGGATCGGGAGCGTCTCCGCCTGGATCGGGGTGCAGTACTGGAAATCCAGCTCGGCGACCGCCCGGAAGATTTCCGGGCTGAGCCCGAAATCGTGGAACCGCTTGACCCCCTCCTTCTCGGGCACCTCGAAGCTCGCCGGATCCCAAGCCGGGCGATCCTGGGCCCGCCGCGCCGGCGTCGCCCGCGCTGTGCGGCCCTCGCGCTCCGACCCCGTGGACCCGCCCGCGCCATCCGCTGGAGCGTCGCCCTTGCCCGGGCCCCGCTTCCCCCGCCGGCGCCGCCGGCGGCGCGGCCGCTCCGCGTCCGCCCCGTTGGCGCCGTTGGCCGCGCGCGCGGCCGACTCGGGCGCGGCAGCTGGCCGGCGGTCAACGGGACGCCGCCCGGAACGCTTCGCCTTCCCGCCGCCGCCCGGCCCGGGCGCACCATCCGTCCCGGCGGCATCCGGAGCCTGCGGTTCGCCCTCTCCGGTCGCCTCGCCCTTCCGGTTCCGTATCTTGTCCAGCCATGATCGAATCATTGAGAGACTCCTGTTGCGCGGCAAACCCCGGCGCACTCAGCCGGCCGGCGTACGTGGGATGCGCGATCCTGCTTCGATCCACCACCGCCCGTCGCGCGGCGACGACAGTACCTCATCCCCGCGCCTCCCGTCCATGAGTTTAGGCCGCTGTGGCCTTTCCCGGCCTTCGGCCGTCTTCGGCGTGCGGGGGGGGCTCCCGGGCGGCGTGGTGCGGCAGGCCGTGCCGCTCGCGTCCGGGAAGGCCCCCGCCTTCGCCGAGGCTTCGGCGGGCAAGCCGTGAGCGGCGGCGGGGACCCGCGCCATGCTTGCCGGCCATAGCTCCGAGCGAAGCGAGCGAGCGACGGCGGGCTCACGCGTGCCCGCCGTAGCCTGCGCCAGCAGGCGAAGGCGGGAGACCTTCGCGAACGCTCCGTCACGGACCCTACTTCGCCCTGCGGGCTTCGTAGGGCAAGCCTGCCGCACCGCGCAGGGCCGCCCCCGGGGCGGGAGAGCCCATGACTTCGTAAAGGTTCCGTGCCGCCCCGGGGGATCAAGCCGAG
>PWTM01000057.1 GCA_003563855.1 PVC group bacterium
ACCGCGCCGGCGGAGCACCCGCAGCCTCCCTGAACAGGACCCTCGCGCCCGCCGCCTCTCCTCCCCGCCCTCTCGACACCCTCTCCCTGCGCCCTCATGCCGCCATAATGAGAATTGCTGGACTGCCGCGCCGCGGACTTGCCGGGGCAGGCCGGATACGGCATGCTGTTGGGCTTTCCGCAACCCGGGGAATCGGGGGACGACATGGGCAGGACACTGTACGAGAAGGTCTGGAACCGGCACGTGGTGCGCGATCTCGACGACGGGACCGCGCTGCTCTATATCGACCGCCACCTCGTCCACGAGGTGACCAGCCCGCAGGCCTTCGAAGGGCTGCGCCTGGCCGGCCGCGCGGTCCGCCGGCCGGAGCTGACCTTTGCCACGATGGACCACAACGTGCCGACCGACGACCCGCCGGTCGTGACCGACCCGATCGCCCGGGCCCAGATCGAGGCGCTCGAGCGGAACTGCGCCGACTTCGGCCTGCGGCTCTTCGGGCTCAAGGGCGGCCACAACGGGATCGTGCATATCATCGGCCCGGAGCTGGGCATCACGCTCCCGGGCGCGACGATCGTCTGCGGCGATTCCCACACCGCCACCCACGGCGCCTTCGGTGCGCTCGCCTTCGGGATCGGCACCTCCGAGGTCGAGCACGTGCTCGCCACCCAGACGCTGCGGCAGCGCCGCTCGCGGACGTTCCGCGTCGAGTTCACGGGCCGCCCGGGGCCCTGGGTCACGGCCAAGGACCTCATCCTGGCGCTGATCGGCCGGATCGGGACCGCCGGCGCGACCGGCTGCGTGCTCGAGTACGCCGGCGAGGCGATCCGTTCGCTCTCGATGGAAGGCCGCATGACGGTCTGCAACATGAGTATCGAAGCCGGCGCCCGCGCGGGGATCATCGCGCCCGACGACACCACCTTCGCCTACATCGCCGAGGGCGAGCGCCCGTTCGCCCCGCGCGGCCGCGCCCTCGATGAGGCGATCGCGCGCTGGCGCAAGCTGCCGAGCGACCCGGACGCGGCCTGGGACCGGGAGCTGACGATGGACGCCGCGGCGATCGCCCCGCAGGTGACCTGGGGGACGAGCCCGGGCATGGTGACCGACGTCACCGGCCGCGTGCCTGAACCGGGCGCCGTGCCCGGCTACAGCCGGTCCGACGTCGAACAGGCGCTCCGCTACATGGGTCTGACGCCCGGCACGCCGATCACGGACATCCGGGTCGACCTCGTCTTCATCGGAAGCTGCACGAACGGACGGATCGAGGACCTGCGCCGCGTCGCGGCCCTGATGAACGGGCGCACGGTCGCCTCCGGCGTCCGCGTGATGGTCGTGCCCGGCTCGCAGCGCGTGCGCCGCCAGGCGGAGGCCGAGGGGCTCGACCGCATCTTCCGCGAGGCCGGCGCCGAGTGGCGCAACGCCGGCTGCAGCATGTGCCTGGCCATGAACCCGGATCGCCTGCGCGAGGGCGAACGCTGCGCGGCGACCTCGAACCGCAACTTCGAGGGCCGGCAGGGCAAGGGCGGCCGCACGCACCTGGTCAGCCCCGAGATGGCCGCCGCCGCCGCCATCGAGGGCCGGTTCGTCGACCTCCGCGCCTGGGCGCCGGCCGCCGGCTGAACGTAAGGAGCACCTCCATGGAACCGTTCGTCACGCACCGCGGCCTGCTCGCCCCGCTCGACCGCGCCAACGTCGATACCGACCAGATCATCCCGAAGCAGTTCCTCACCTCGATCCGGCGCACCGGCTTCGGCGAGGGGCTCTTCTTCGACTGGCGCTATGGACGCGACGGCGCGCCCGACCCGGCCTTCGCGCTCAACGCCCCCCGCTACCGCGGCGCGAGCCTGCTCGTCGCGCGCAACAACTTCGGCTGCGGCTCGAGCCGCGAGCACGCCGTCTGGGCCGTGCGGCAGTACGGGTTCCGGGCCGTGATCGCCCCCGCTGTCGAGCGCGACGGCGCCCGGGTCCCCGCCTTCGCCGATATCTTCCGCGGCAACGCGGCGAAGAACGGCCTGCTGACCGTCGAGCTGAGCGAGGCGGAGGTGGACGAGATCTTCACCCTGCTTGCCGCGCACGAGGGGCTCGAGGCGACGGTCGACCTGCGGGAACGGCAGGTCGTCGTGCACGCGCCCGAGCCGCGGGTCTACCGCTTCGAGATCGAGGACGGCGTCCGCGCCGCGCTGCTCGAAGGGCTCGACGAGATCGCCGCCACGCTGCGGCTGGAGTCCGAGATCGCTGCCTTCGAGGCGCGCCACGACGCGCAGTTCGATCCGGCCGCCGCGCCGGCCGGGGACTGAGCGGGGGGGCGTGCCGATGGACCGCGACGCCTCGATCCTGCTGACCGGCTTCATGGGCACCGGGAAGAGCGCCGTCGGCCGGAGGGTCGCCGCGCGGCTCGGTCGTCCGTTCGTCGACATGGACGCGGAGATCGAGAAGCGCGCGGGACGGACCATCGCCGCGATCTTCGCCGAGGACGGCGAGCCGGCGTTCCGCGCCCTTGAACGCGCGCTCGCACGCGAGTTGGCGAGCCGGTCCGGCCTCGTCGTCGCCGCCGGCGGCGGCGCGGTGCTCGACCCGCGCAACGTCGCCGACTTCATGCGCGCCGGCCTGCTGGTCTGCCTCGACGCCCGGCCGGAGGTCATCCTCGCCCGTCTCGCCGGCGAACGCCACCGCCCGTTGCTCGAGACGGCGGACCGCGAACAACGCCTGCGCGAGCTGCTCGCCCGGCGCGCCGCCTGCTACGCCGCCCTCCCCGTGCACGTCGACACGTCCGACCTCACGCCGGACGCCGTCGCCGACGCCGTGCTGACCCGGTTCGAGGAAGCGGTGCGGGGGACATAGCGAGCCACCGGACGCAACCCGGCCCCCGCGGGCTCATCCCGTACACTCCGCTACGACGCAACCGGCCCCCACGGGCTTGCCCCGTGGGGGAGGAAAGGCTGGGCGAGAGCCCGCGCGCGCCCCGTCCCTCTCTCTTCCCGAGCCTGGGTGGAGCGCGGGGAGACCAAGGGTCCGACCCGCGCTCGCTCCCGGCTCTCCCCGGTGGCGCGACTGTCCCCCCAGCCAACTTTCCGCCCCCCACGGGGCAAGCCCGTGGGGACGCGCCTCGCCGGTCGCCCCCCGGCCCGCCGCGGGCTCTCGGTATTCGTTCGTCCTCGTTCTCGATTCCTCGCCTCTTCGACGTCCGAGAACGAGGACGAGGACGAGCGGCTTTCCGACACACGTTCCCGGCGCTTCCGCTCCGCCGCCCGCGCTACATCTTCCGCCCGGGATCCCACCGGGTGGCCGTGTCGTAGAGCGGGAACCGGCTCTCTTCCTTCATCGTCGCCTCGATCTCGTCGGCTTCGAGCGGCGCCGAGCCGGTGAAGTTCTCGATCCCGTTGCGGGTGATGAGCACCGTGTCCTCGCACCGGATGTAGAGCTCCTCTTCCCGCACCGTCATCATCGGGTCCACGGAGAGCACCACGCCCGGCTCGAGCGGCTTGTGCTTATAGGGCGCGCCGTCGTGGACGGAGAGCCCGACCGGATGGGACAGCGGATTGGAATGGAGCACGCGCTCGGCCGCCTTGCGGTAGATCGCCTTGGAGAACTTCGTCTTCCGGAAGACCCGGGTCATGATCTTCGCGGACTCCTTCGTGACCTGCTCGGCCGTCTTCCCGGGCTTGAGGAGCGCCAGGACTGTCTTGTGATACCGGGTGATGAAATCGTAGAGCTCCCGTTGCCAGGGCGCGTACCGGCCGTTCACCGGCCAGATCCGGCCGATGTCGCTGGTGTAGCAGGCGTAGTCGGGTGCGGTATCGACCAGGACGATATCGCCGTCGGCGAGCATCGCGTCTCCGCGCGAGTAGTGGCCGAACTGCATGTTGTTCCCGGCCGCGATGATCTGGGGATAGCCTTCCCCGACCGCGCCGTGCGTGTAGTAGATGTAGCTGGCGACCGCGGAAAGCTGCCGCTCGACCAGCCCGACCCGCGTGAGGCGCATGGCTTCGGTGGTCGCCAGCGCCGAGAGATAGCCCGCGCGGCGCAGCATCCGGATTTCGCGCGGACTCTTCACCCGGCGCATCTCCGAAACGATCGGGGTGAGGCTGCGGAGCTCGATGTTGGGGAGCCGCGACTTGAGAAGGCCGAGGAAATGCTGGGCATCCGACGGCCTCCCGTCCCACGGGTCCAGCGCCCGCTTCCGGGCGAGCGTCGCCGCCTCGAACCGGGTCATGCACCGGGTTTCGTCGTCGGAATCCTGAACGCACAGCGTCTTCCCCCCGCCGAGGCGTTCCAGGAGCTGCTCGCGGGCGCACACCTCGTCGACCCCGGTGGCCCGGACGATCTCCCGGGCGTCCTCGACGCCGAGCCCGGTTTCCTCCGGATGCCGATCGGGGTCGCGGTGCGGAAGAAAGAGCGTCGTCTTCCGTTCCGGCCCGGAGATCAGCAGAAACGCATCGGGCAGCAGGATCCCCGAGAAGTAGAAGAACACCTTGGATTGCAGGAAGCGTGGCCCCTGCGGATCGCTCCGGCCGCGCAGCAGGACATGCGCCTTGCGCCCGACCTCCTTGAGCAGCCGCCGCCTGCGGGCCGCAAACTCCGTAACCGGGAAGAACTTCTGAAAGAACCGCTCGTCCGCCTTCTTCATGGGAACCGCCTTTCCGCGGGCACGCCCGCCTCTACTGCTGCAAAGCCGCGATGCTACCGGCCCCGCATCCGTCCGTCCAGCGCGGCCTATTCGTCCCCGCCTCGTCCTCGTCCTCGTTCTTCGCCGGTCTCTCCGTCGAGAACGAGGACGAGGACCGCTCGCTGCGCTCGCTGAGGACGAGGACGAGCGTCTCCGGTCTTGCTCCCGCCCTCCCCGGGAACGCCGAGCGTCCGCTCGGCATTCTCCGGGCACGCTCCCCCTCCCTCTCATGCCGACCGGACGGTCGGCGTTCCCGGGCGCTCCCGCCTCCCCGCTCCCGGTTCCAGGGACGATTCATCCCCCCCGGGAACGCCGAGCGTCCGCTCGGCATCCTCCGGGCATGGTCCACCTCCCTCACGTGCCGACCGGACGGTCGGCGTTCCCGGGCGCT
>PWTM01000329.1 GCA_003563855.1 PVC group bacterium
TCATCGAGCGAGTAGCGGTTCTTTGCGGCGATCATCTGCTGGCCGCGGTCCAACGCGTAGGGATTCACCCAGATGCTCAGCGTGAAGCCCGGTTCGCCGGCGGCGAGGGCGGCCGAATCGGCAACCTCCACGAGCGAATCGCCGTCGAGCAGCAGGCTGCTTTCCCGGACGCCGTCCGCTACGGTTGCGGTGCCACGCACGGTAATCGACGCATCGGCCGGCGAGTCGAGCGGCCAGTGGTGGTCGGCCGCAGTCGCAAACGCCGGGCAAAGCAGCAATACGCAATAGGTGCGAATGATGGTGGTCGTTTTCATCGCAAATGTCCTTTCTCTTTCGGATTTCTGCATACGGTCTACTGATAAACTACATACACGGCAGCCGGCCGGCAGTGTCCGGCACCCCCACCTCCGCATCGAGCGCCCCCAACGACCACGCCGCGACCGGCCGAAGACCGGTGTGCGCTGTCGATTGCTCCGCCGCCAAGACCGCGACCGGAAGCCCCCCAAGACGATGACCATGATGGCAACCACGGTTGTACGGATGAGCTTGTTCATCGAGCGTCCTCCGCCAGGGGCGAGGTACGAGTTTGTAGATCCAGGCGTACGTCGAAATCTACTGTATCGCCGAGCGTCGCGGGATCAAGTGCATCGGCGTCGGTTGTGACAATTGACGCATTCCGGCGCGCGATTTAACATAGTGGGCAGATTAGGTGAGCGGTCCGGCGCTAGCCGCCGGTGTTATGGATGGTCGGGAACCGGCGGCTAGCGCCGTGCCGCTCACCGGCGGCTAGCGCCGTGCCGCTCACCCATCGCGACCCTGAGATTTCGTCTGGACAACTCACTAGAGTGTGCCTAACCATGTGTAGTCATTCAAGGCGAAACGAGGCGGATTTGTCCCCGCCAAGTGCCTGGTCGGCCTTTCGGGGCTGGAGGACGGCCGCCCCCCATCCCCGAAAGGTGGCCGCAGCCTCCAGCAGGGCCGCTCAGAGGGTCACCTCGCCTGGAAACGGAGGGGGCACCGACTGGTTCTCCGTCGCCGTGCGGTCGAACGGGCTGGTGCCGAACTCGGCCGCGGCCATCTGCCGGCCCAGCGGGTCGAACCACGATCCGTCGCCGGACGGCGCGCCTTCGGCCCACTGCGCGGCGAGGTTTCCGTCGATTTCCTCGGCCGCGGAGAGCGAGACAGTCGGGACGAAGTCCCCGCAATCCCGGCGGATCGGGTCGAGACCGAGGAGTTCGAGCAGCACCGGCCGCGCCGCCCGCGCCCAGGCGGCGAACTCGGTATGCAAGCCGCGGCCGAAGGCATAGGCGCGACGGCCTTCCGCGTAGAGTTGTCCCAGGTAGGATTGGATCGCCGGGCTGAGACTGTCCATGATCTCCATGCTCCGTGATTTGGATGCACCGCACGCGAGCTGTTTCGCTTCCTGCCGGATGCGCCGGGCTTGCCGACCGGCTGTCGGTTCCGGTGCATGCGCCGAGCGTGCCGCCGGCGGCGAGGATCACTCGGCGACGAATGTGGCGGTGCGCGGCCCTTCGCGGACGCACAGTACGCGGGCTGTTCCGGCGAGCGGTCCGGCCCGCAGGCTGCCGACATCCGGGGCGACCGCGAGCCGATCGACCTGGCCGTCGGCGAAACGCAATTCCAGTCCGGCGGTGAGGTCGAAATCCGCGGCCGTCGCCCAGGTCACCACTCGCGGATTGGCCGCGATTTGCTCCTGTTCGTCGATCAGGAGCACGTTATGGGCGGCACTGGTCCCGAAATACGTCCGCGAGAGGGGTTGGTCGTAGCTGTACTGTCCCGGATCGAGGAGGAGATCGCGGCCGGAATGGACAATGACCTGCAGGCGGTCGTGATGGCTGTGCGCGCCGCCCCAGGGGGCGCAGTCGAAGAGCAGATAGCGGTCATCGCGCCCCCAGCCGGTCCGCATCATGATGTACTGGGCGTCGGGCAGCAGGATCGAGGTGAACGCCGGCACGGCTGCCGGCAACTCCGCATAGCGTGCGAAGACATCCGGACCGAAGAGCCAGACCCAGGCGGCAGGAGCAGTCTCGACGGCTTGGGAGCGCATGTCGGGGCGATCGTACAGCAGGGCGCCGAGTCCCAGGTTGGCACGCACACTGCCGCCGCTGCCCGCGTTTCCCAGGGGCGGAAAGCGGCCGTCCGGCTTGGCCAGGGCGAGGAGGAACTCGAACATCCGCTCATGACGGTCCAGGAGGCCGGGGATCTCATAGCCGTTGCGCTCGGCCAGAAGCGCGATTTTCATGAACCGTTCCACGACCACGCCGTGGTATAGCGGCGTCAGTTCCGAATGTGCACCGTCGGGATGGACGTCTTCCTGCATGTGGCGGCGCAGGTACTCGAACGCGCGTTCGCGCCACTCCGCGGCTTCGCGGAACTCCGGCAGCATGATGCCGATGACCGCCAGTCCGCTGCATTCGACGACCTGCCAGTTGCCGGGCCGGAACGCGACCTGGTACCGGTGCAGATGGCGGGCATGCTCGACCAGGGACCTGGTCATGAGCGTCTTCTCGTCGGCACGGAATTCCGGAGCGTGCATGAACAGGTTCATGATCTCGAACCAACAGTCGCCGCGGATGCCTGTCTCCAGGGTGCGCCAGACATTTCCGTCCTGACCGCGCGCGTTGGTCAGGATGCGCGGCACCGGGTTGGCGGTGATCCAGTGGCGCAGCAGGTGGACGAAATCCTCGGCGTAGCGCGGATCGCCGGTTTCCCAGTAGGCGTAGCCGAGGCTGCGCCAGTAATGGAAACGGCTGAGAACGTGTGTCCACTCGATCGGGCCGTGCAGCCATTCGGGATCCTTCTCCAGGTGCTTCCTGACGCCCAGGAAGTCGAATTCGCGCGCCAGGACGCGTTCGGCGTGCGGGATCGCCCAGGCCAGGCCGTTGCTGTGTTCCTCGAGGGCATGCCGGATGCGGTCACGGTCGCGGGGCGACCACGTCCAGGCCGGGGTCTCGCGCGATTCCAGGTGGCGGGCCCAGGCCGCGCGGGCGGCCGGCCAGTCGTCCGTTGCCACGGCTGTCCGAACCGCCGCCAGTTCGGGGCGTTCGAGGTCGAGGGCCGCGAAGAACTCCCGATCGTCGGCGACGGCGATGTCGGCGGGCGGGAAGCGGATCGGCTCCTCCTGGAGGGGGACAAGACTCCCTTCCGGCTCGCTTGTGAAGGCGATGTCGTCGAACCACAGCTCGGTCGGACCGGGGTGCGGGGACTCGGCGCGCACCAGGAAGAAGTTGATCATGTGGACCTGCGCGGCGATCCGCTCCAGGTTGCCGAAACCGGAGAGGGGAATAGAGTAACGGGTCCAGCCGGGATTCTTCAGCAGGATACGATGCCGGTCGGCGGCGGCGACGATCTCGCCGTGCCGCGAGGCCTCCGGCCGGTTGGACCGCTGGATGAGCGCCGGGACGATTTCATAGCCCGGGCCGTCGTGCGCGACGCCGAAGGTCAGGAATGCGAACGGTCGGACGTCGTGTCCGGGGTCGGCGACGGTGCGGATCCAGTCGTATCCCGGTGCCTGCGACAGGTCTGCCCGCAGGCGGATTGCCCGGGTGACGGTGCCGTCACGTTCGGTTTCGGTGACGGTGTGCCCGCCGGATCGCGACCGCCACGGGACCTCGACCGTGTCGAAATCGCACACGAGACGGCGGTTCGGCGGCGGTCCCGCGGGATTCGCCGCCGTGCCCGCGAGGGCGAAGAAGGTGATGCATAGTGCCGGCGAAGAGATTCGTCTCATGGTGCTCCGTCCTTACTCCACAGCATTCCGCATCGCGGCCGCCCGGACGTTGCCGGCAATCCGCGGTTCGCCGGCTGCCGACGGTCAGGGATAGGAAAAATGATTCTTCTCACCGAACTGCAAGGATAGTCGGGGGAAACCGGCAGGTCAAGGGGGCGCAGGCGGGCTGGCTGTCCCAGTCGGCGTCCGGCTCATAGGCCCAGCCGTCTTCCGGCGGCGGGGCGCGCGGCGTCGCGTCGACGGATTCCATAGGCCGCAATGGCGGAGAATCTTCTCGATGACGGCCCCCTGCGGCGGTTCAAGAAAGGCGACGACCTTCATCTGGCCGCCACACTGGCTGCATGTGAGCGGGTCGATCTCGTACACCCGCTTGATGAGCATCGCCCACGTCTAACAAGCCGTCTCGCCTGCTAGGAGATGCAGACCAGGCGAACCGCCGTTTGTGTGCGCAAAGGCACCACGGACGGATGCTCGTACGGGCCACCGGGGTGTTGGTGCAAAACTCGCCTGGATGACTGCTGATTCAGCGGCAAGCCGTAGGCGACTTTTCCGGAACGACGTGCAGACGGGACCTGTTCGCCCGTCGCCGCTACTGGTCCGCACCCAGCAACTGGCGGACGCGCGCGTGAGCTGGAAGCGGCGACGAGCGCGACCTCTGCGCGAGCAGGCGACGATCGGCGGATGACCGGCCAAAACTTCGCCGCATTCAAAGCAGCCGGGGGACAAGCTACAATCGAAGTTTGTGTGTTCCGGGTTTTCGACGTTCCCCGAAGGTTGAGCCGTGGACGAGCGTCGGGTGTTGGAGGTTTCGCCGAGTTTTTCGGAAGGGGTTTCGCCATGAAGTTTGTGGGGTTCATGTTGGTACTGATCGCCGGCAGTTGCCCGGCGGTTCACGCTCAGCCGGCGCTTTGGTTCTGCCAGGATGATCTCCCGCGATTGCGGGCGACGGTCCAGCAGGGTCCGGAAGCCGAAGTCTGGCAGTACCTGCGGGAACGTGCCGAGAATCTCTGCAACCCCGAGTCGCGGGATTATGCGGACCCCGACTCCGTGGCTCGACGCCCGGATCCCCCGTGGCGAGTCCAGATCCTGGGACACTACTTCGGGCGACGGCTGAGCGATTGGATGGAGACGCTGGGGTTCGCCTACCAGATCACCGGCGACGCCCGGTTCGCCCGGCACGGCGTGTTGTTGCTGGATGCGGCGGCTCGCCAACTGCCCGTGACCGACCCGGA
>PWTM01000350.1 GCA_003563855.1 PVC group bacterium
TCGACGAGGCGCGGGGCGTCGAGCTGGGCCGGGAGATCCTGCGTTCGCAGGCCGAGCACGTCTGGACGATCGGCACGATCGGCCTGGCGCCGCAGCCGATCGTGATTTCGCGGCGGCTGCAAAATGTCGCCGACCGCGGCTATTGGGGCTGGGATAACATGTGGCTGCGGCCCTATCATGCGGAGACGTGGTTTCTGGAAGAAGGGCCGGAGGCCGGGGGGGCGATGAGGCGCCGGCGAGTGCCGCGCCGGACCATGGCCCAGCGCCCGCAGCCGGCGCCCCGTACGCACATGGATAAGGATCATCCCTTGTTGGGCAGGACTGGGGACCGGCGATGACGCGGTTCATCATCTGGCGGCTGGCGCTCATGATCCCCACGCTGCTGCTGATTTCCATCATCAGCTTCGTGGTGATCCAGTTGCCGCCGGGCGATATTGTCACGAGCACGCTCGACGAGCTGCTGGCCGACGGCATGGAGGCGAGCGAGGAGCAGATCGCCGCCCTGCGGGCGATGTACCACCTCGACGCCCCCATGCCGGTGCGGTACCTGCGCTGGCTCGGCGGGATGCTCCGGGGCGACTTCGGCTATTCGGTCCAGCACCAGCAGCCGGTGAGCGAGCTGATCGGCGAACGGATCGCCCTGACCGTGGTCGTGGCGCTCTCCAGCCTGCTGCTGACCTGGGCCCTGGCCCTGCCGACCGGCATCCTCACGGCCGTCAAGCAGTATTCCCCGCTGGACTACGCGGCGACCGTCCTGGCGATGCTGGGCATGGCCGTGCCGAACTTCATGCTGGCGTTGCTCGTCATGTGGGGGGCCTTCACCTGGTTCGGCGTCAGCATCGGCGGCCTGTTCTCGCCGGCCTACGTGGATGCGCCGTGGAGCGTCGCGCGGGTGCTGGACCTGCTGAAACACCTCTGGGTGCCGATGGTCGTGCTGGGGGTCGGCGGCACGGCCGGGATGGTCCGCATCATGCGGGCCAACCTGCTCGATGAGCTGCGAAAGCCCTACGTGACCACCGCCCGCGCGAAGGGGATGCGGTACTGGCGGGTCGTGCTGAAGTACCCGGTGCGCATCGCCGTCAACCCGTTCATCAGCGGGATCGGGGTCGTGCTTCCGATGCTCTTCAGCGGGGACGCCATCGTCGGCGTGGTGCTCGGGCTCCCGACGACCGGCCCCCTCCTGCTGGACGCCCTGATGAACCAGGACATGTACCTGGCCGGCTCCTTCATCATGATTCTGAGCGCGCTGTCGGTCCTCGGCGTACTGATCAGCGACGTGGCCCTCGCGATGCTCGACCCGAGGATTCGGTATGACTGAGCCCGCCCAGCCGAGCGCCCCCGAGACCGAGGCGCCGCCGGAGGTCCGCCTGGCCGAGGCCGGCCAGTGGACGCTGATGCGGCGGAGGTTCCGGCGTCACAAGCTGGCCGTGGTCAGCCTGTGGCTGCTCTTCGGGATGTACCTCCTGGCGGCCTTCTGCGAGTTCGTCTCTCCGTATGCGCCGGATACCCGCAACATCCGCTATCTCTGGGGCGGCCCGCAGCGGGTGCGCTTCGTCCGCCCGGACGGACGGTTCGCCCCGCGGCCGTTCGTCCATGGCTACCGGCGGGCGGACCTGGAGGACACCTGGTCCGTCGCGCTGGAACCCGACCCCGCGCGCATCTACGAGGTGCGGTTCTTCGTCCGGGGCGAACCCTACCGCATGTGGGGGCTCTGGGAGACGGACCGTCACCTGTTCGGCGTGCGCGGCGCGGACGGGCAGCCCGGGTTCATCCACCTCCTCGGCACCGACCGGCAGGGGCGCGACATGTTCACGCGGGTCCTCTACGGCGCCCGGATCTCGCTGACCATCGGGCTGGTCGGCGTGGCCATGACCTTCGTGCTGGGCGTCGTCATCGGCGGCATTGCCGGCTACGCCGGCGGGGTGACGGACCTCGTCGTCCAGCGCATCATGGAGGTGCTGCAGAGCGTGCCCAGCCTGCCGCTCTGGATGGGCCTGAGCGCGGCGCTGCCGGCGACCTGGTCCGGCGTGCGGGTGTACTTCGGCGTCACGATCATCCTCGGGATCATCGGCTGGACGGGCCTGGCGCGGATTGTGCGCGGCAAGTTCCTGGCGCTGCGCGAGGAGGACTACATCGTCGCCGCCCGCCTGCTCGGGGCCAGCCGGGGCCGGGTCGTCTTCCGCCACATGCTGCCCGGCTTCATGAGCCACATCATCACCGCCATGACCCTGTCGATCCCCGGCATGATCCTCGGCGAGACGGCCCTGAGCTTCCTCGGGATCGGCCTGCGCCCGCCGGTGGTCAGTTGGGGGGTGCTGTTGCAGCAGGCCCAGAACACCTCCGCCATGGTGCTGATGCCCTGGTTGCTGATTCCCGGCCTCTTCGTGGTCCTCACCGTGCTGGCCTTCAACCTTGTCGGCGACGGATTGCGCGATGCGGCGGATCCCTATAACTGAGAGCATGAGGACGAACCATGAATAGAACGGCCGATGAGATTACCGCGCGAAACCCGGACGCAGCGGCGTCGGGCGGGGCGCGCGCCGATGACGACAGTGTCCTGACCGTCGAAAACCTGGAGGTCCGGTTCGACACGGAGGAGGGCGAGCTGTCCGCCGTGGACGACGTCTCCTTCGCGATGCGCCGCGGCCGGATCCTGGCCATCGTGGGCGAAAGCGGCTGCGGCAAGTCGGTCACCAGCTACGCCATCCTGCGCCTCATCCAGAAGCCCGGCCGGATCACGGGGGGCACGATCACCTTCCGCCCCCGGGGCCGTCCCCCGGTGGCGATCACCGATCTGGCGGAGAACGCCGAGGCGCTCCGCCGGTTGCGCGGGGGCGACATCAGCATGATCTTCCAGGAGCCCATGACGGCGCTCAGCCCGGTGCACACCGTCGGGAATCAGATTGTCGAGGCCATCCTGCTGCACCAGGACGTGTCGCAGGCCGACGCGCGCGCGCGCACCGTCGAGATGCTCGGCAAGGTCGGCATCCCCGCGCCGGAACGGCGGATCGACCAGTATCCGTTCGAGATGTCGGGCGGCATGCGGCAACGGGTCGTGATCGCGATGGCCCTGGTCTGCAACCCGGAGATCCTGATCGCCGACGAGCCGACCACCGCGCTTGACGTGACGATCCAGGCCCAGGTCATGGGCCTGATGAAGTCGCTGCAGCGCGACCTGGACACGTCGGTCCTGCTCATCACCCACGACCTGGGCGTGGTGGCGCAGCTCGCCGACGACGTCTGCGTGATGTACCTGGGCCGCATCGTGGAGCAGGGCACGGTACGGCAGGTCATCCATACCCCGCGCCACCCCTACACGATCGCGCTGCTGAAATCGCTGCCCAGCCTGGCGCTGAAGAAGGCGCGCCTGCCCTCGATCGCGGGCAGCGTGCCCGCCCTCTCGGCGCGGCCGCCGGGCTGTCCCTTCCACCCGCGCTGTCCCCATGCCCGCCACGGGGTCTGCGACGTGGGCAACCCGCCGCCCTCGGAACACCTCGGCGCCGGTCACTACGCCGCCTGCCTGCGGGTCGAGGAGGTGGCGAGGAGCGAGGGCCGAATGCCGGATGTCGAGTGCCGAATGCCGAATGCTGGAACCGCCAAGGACAACTCATGATGCCTGATCAAGTCCCAGACCCTGTCTCCCACGGATCTCGGCCTTCCGACCTCCGACCTCCGACCTCGGGTTCTGTCGCCACCTCGCCCCCTGCTCGTCGCCCCTCTGCATCGGCGGATTCGGCCACCGGTCCTTCGGCAGGCTCAGGGCCTCCGCTTCGGCCGGATATTCGGCATTCGGCATCCGGCGTTCGGCATTCGACAACGCTCCTCTCCGTCCGCGGGCTCTGCAAGCATTTCCCGATTCGGAGCAAGGGGTTGCTCCGGCGGCAGGTCGGCCTCGTCAAGGCCGTGGACGAGGTATCGTTCGACCTGGCCGAGGGCGAGACGCTGGGGCTGGTCGGCGAGTCCGGCTGCGGCAAGACCACGGCCGGGCGCTCGATCCTGCGCGCGCTCAAGCCTACCCGCGGGGATGTCCTGTTCCGGGCCTCCGGGGGCAACGGCGCTCCGCCGGCCGGGCCGGATTGGATCAACCTTGCCACGCTGGAGGACGCCGCGCTGAAGCCGTTGCGGACCCAACTCCAGATGATCTTCCAGGATCCCTTCTCGAGTCTCAACCCGCGCATGACCGTGCGCGACATCGTCGGCGAGCCGCTCGTCATCCACCGGATGGCCAACCGAAAGGAACGGGACGAGCGGGTCGCGGAGATGCTGAAGAAGGTGGGGCTCAACCCCGAGCACCGCACGCGGTATCCGCATGCCTTCAGCGGCGGCCAGCGGCAGCGGATCGGGATCGCCCGCGCCCTGATCATGAACCCGAAGCTGGTCGTCTGCGACGAGGCCGTCTCGGCGCTGGACGTCTCGGTCCAGGCCCAGGTGATCAACCTGCTGGGCGATCTGCAGCAGGACCTCGGGCTCACCTACATCTTCATCGCCCACGACCTCAGCGTGGTGAAGCATCTCTGCGACCGCATCGCCGTGATGTACGCGGGGCGGATCGTCGAGCTGGCCGAGACGCAGGCGCTCTTCGACCGTCCGTCCCACCCCTATACGCAAGCCCTGCTCTCCGCTGTGCCGGACCCTGACCCCGACCGGCCGATGAACATGGCGGTCCAGGGCGAAGTGGCCGATCCCGGCAACCTGCCTCCCGGCTGCGCCTTCTCGCCCCGCTGCCCCCACGTCTTCGATCGCTGCCGCCGCGAAATCCCCGCCGCGCGCAAGCTCCCCGGCGGCCGCCACAGCGCCTGTCACCTCGCCGACGAGGACGGGACGCCGCCCGCGCCGTAGACGGGCGCGGGGCGCATCTCACTTCTGGCGGTCTCTGCCCGAAAGGCCTCGCGGCGGCTATCTTAGCATGTGCGCATGGCCATGCGTCGGCGCACGAAAGGCCGACGGAGACGATTCTGCTTGCCCCGA
>PWTM01000200.1 GCA_003563855.1 PVC group bacterium
CAGGTGCTCCTGGTCCTGGTTCATTGTGCGTCTCCCATTCGCAGAGAGCATTATGCCGCATCGCCCACCGGGTTCCAATTGCGAATCGCCCGGGTTCGGTTGTTGCGAAGGAAACGAAGGAAACGACCATGCGCGCGATCTCCCGCCTGCTTCCCTTGCTGCTTGTCCCGGCGCTTGCCGGCGCCGCTCTCGAGATCGGCCAGCCGGCCCCCTCGCTGGACGGCATCGCGACCTGGCTGGACGAACGCCCGGCGCCGAGCCTGGCCGTGGAACTGACCGCCCGCGAGGACGGGGCGATTCTCGATACGCTCGCGGCGGTCTACTACCGGCTCGGGCTCCTCGACCGCGCCATCGCCGTGCAGGAGCAGGCGGTCGCCCGGGCCGAGGCGGACGACTAGCGCACGGAGTTCAGCCGCACGCTCGACTTCTTCCGCGAGGTCAGGCGCGTCGCCGCGGAGGTCGAGGCGGCGGACCCCGCCGGCGCTGTAGGCCGGGGCTCTGTCCCCGGCGCGGTCGTCAGGGTCGCGCCTGTCTCGATCCGGGGGCCGCCGGCCGCTGAGGGCCGGCCTACACCGGGGGCGGAGCGACCCGGGTGCGACAGCGCTGTAGGCCGGGGCTCTGTCCCCGGCGCGGTCGTCAGGGTCGCGCCTGTCTCGACCCGGGGGCCGCCGGCCGCTGAGGGCCGGCCTACACCGGGGGCGGAGCGACCCGGGTGCGACAGCGCTGTAGGCCGGGGCTCTGTCCCCGGCGCGGTCGCAAGGGTCGCGGCTGTCTCGACCCGGGGGCCGCCGGCCGCTGAGGGCCGGCCTACACCGGGGGCGGAGCGGAGTCACCAATCCAACTGGTGGATCTCACCGGCGAAGGGCCAATCCTCCGGCCGCGCCACCAGGCCGGCTCGGACGGGGTTCATCCGAACGTAATCCCACTTCTCGTCGTAGCTCTCCGAACTGCGCAGAACATGGTCGAAGAAGCCCTCCTGCCACGCCGCACCGGGAAAGCCCCGTGCCCGTCGGCGGCTGGCGAGGAATCCCTTCATCGATCCGACCCACCGGGACAGCGCGGGCGAACCCTCCGCGCCGACAAAGACGTGGACATGATCCGGCATCAGCACGAACCGGCCAACCCACACATCGGCCTTCTGAGGGGATCGCGCAGCAAACGCACGAAACTCGACCAGCACCTCTTCGCAGGCCAGCCAGCGACGCCGGTCAGCCGTACAGAACGTGACGAAGAAGAGGGGGTGACGGTGCGTTGACCATACCTCTTCCAGACGCCGCAACCGACGGGGGCCTCGATCCCTGGTAGCGGAGGATTCCATGGGTAGCCTCGTCGCCAGTCTGGACCGATCGCGTGTTCCCGGCGAGCGGAATCTGTCCCCGGCGGGGGGCGGGGGGGTCGCCCCCCGTCTCGACCCGGGTCTCCGCCGGCCGCTGAGGGCCGGCCTACACCGATGGCGGAGGGGTCCGGGCGCGACAGCGCTGTAGGCCGGGGCTCTGTCCCCGGCGGGGTCGTCAGGGTCGCGGCTGTCTCGACCTGGTTCCCGCCGGCCGCTGAGGGCCGGCCTACACCGGGAACGGTCAGCGGACGATGCGGTCCTCGCGGTAGTCGGCCCAGACATTCTCGAACCAGCCGTCGTCTTCGGGCAACGGGCGGCGGGGAACCCAGCGGAGTGTGACCCGGCTTCCGGTCCAGGCCGCCTCGCAGATGCGTTCGCGGTGCGGGTCCTCGGCCAGCCGGTAGCGGAACCGGTCGTCGAGACCCTCGCACGGCAGCGGGCCGTTCGGGTCCGTGACCAGGTACGACCCCCGGCTCACGCCGCCGCGCTCGAGGTGCTCCTGCATGGCCGCGAGGACCGCGATCTGCGCGAGGATCGCATCCCGGTTCTTCAGCGCGTAGGGAAGGTCCGCGGGCGATCCGACCCCCTGCTCCTCCCACTCGGCGAACTGCCGCTGCGCCTCCTCGCGCGCGCGCCGGATGCCGGCCAGGTCGCGGATGTGCGCGCCATGCGCCGTCATGCGTTCCTGCAGCGTCCTTCGGTAGGCCTCGAGCCCGGCGCGGCTGCCGCCCCGCTGCAGCAGGCCCGCCAGGCGCGCGCCGCAGGCCTCGACCGCACTTCGCGCGGCCTGCGCGAACGCCTCGTCCGGCCGCGGGGGATCCGTGTAGCGGCGCGCGATGTACTGCGCCGCCCGCAACGAGCCGCACTGGCCCGAGTTGAGCGCGCTGCCGCCCGGCCGGTAGACGCCGTGCGAGCCGTTCGCCTCGCCGACCGGGAAGAAGTGCCGCAGGTCCGACTCCCACCAGGCGTTGCCCTTCAGCCCGCCGTTGTGGTGCTGGGCGCAGACGGCCACCTCGAGCGGCTCGGTCTCGATGTCGATCCCCTGTTCCCGGTACAGCTCGATGGCGAGCGGGTTCATTCGGCGGAGCCGCTCGATCGGCGTCGGCAGCAGCGCGTTGGACGCCTCCAGGTAGCGGCGCGATTCGCCGTCCAGCACGTCGAACGAGAACGGCGCCAGCGCCGGGTTGCCCGCCTCCGACGGGTTGCGCCGGAAGTCCATGAAGACGCGGCGCCCGCGCACGACCGTCTCGTGGTAGACGAGGACGTCGATGACCGACGAGCCGAATCCCTCGATCTTGCGCGGATCGAACGGCCACTGGTAGCCCTTGAGGAAGATGTCCGCCGCGAGCCGGGTCATGTCGGGGAAGTAGGGATTCAGGAACTCGCGCTCGTCGCCGCCCCCGGCGTCGGTCGAGATGTAGCGCGGGATCACCTGCTGGTAGGTGCCCGAGACGTTCCATCGGAACTTCGTGGAGGCCAGCCCGTACTGCCATTCGGTCAGGTTCTGGCCGGAGGCGCCGGCTTCGAACGCGATGCCCGTGGACCCCGTGTGGCACTCGGGATAGACGGAGGCCTGGTACAGGACCGCCGGGCCGCCCGTTCCGTAGACGACGTTCTGCGCATTGACGAGGAAGAGCCCGTGCTCCGGTTCGTCGAGCCGCGAGGTGTCCATGCAGACGAGGCCGATCGCCCGCTTCGCCTCGCCGGTCCCGTCGGTGAGGATCGCGACGACTTCGACCGGCTCCCGGATCGCGATCTGCCGGCGGCGCGCTTCCGCGAGCAGGGCCTGGAACATCAGCATCGAGGTCTTGGGTCCGGCCGAGGTCGCCCGCTGGCGCGGATCGTGGTCGGTCTTGTACCCGACGAAGCCGCCGTAGCGGTCGTGGGGGAACGGCACGCCGAGGGGGACGAGGTGGTGGAAGCCCTGGGCCGAGAGGGTCGCCTCGACCAGGGCGATATCGCCATGCATCGCTCCGCCGTCGTAGAGGCTCCGCGCCATCTCGTGCGGCGCGTCCGCCCCGCCCCCGGCGAGCGAGAGCTTGTAGTAGGTCTGCTTGTCGCTGCCCGTGTTGTTCGAGGTGCCGCCGCCCAGGCGCTCGGTGACGACCAGCAGGTCGCGGCACCCGAGCCGGTCAAGCTGGACCGCCGTGTTCAGGGCCGCGGCGCCGCTGCCGACGACGACGGTGTTGACGCGGGTGACGGGCAACCGCCGGTTGCCGATCGCGCATTCGGTCGTGCTCATGAATAACGTCTCCTTCCCCGGGTTCCGCCCGGACGGGGATGCCGCGGCGCGGGCCTACGCCCGCGGGGCTCCCGGCCTTCGCCTCGATCCGGCGCGGCCCCTGCTAGAGCCGCGGGATACCGAACCCGCCGCCCACCTCGATGACCTGCCCGGTCGAGTAGCCGAACGCGCCGCCGGCCAGGGCGGCCACGGCGCGGCCGATGTCCTCGGGCGTGCCCCATCGCGCCTGGGGCAGCAGCCCGCCGGCGATCAGGTCGTCGTACTTCCCCTTCACCGCCGCGGTCATGTCGGTGGCGATGATGCCGGGCTGGACCTCGAAGACGGGGATGTCGAACTCGGCCAGCCGGTGCGCGAAGAGCCGGGCCGCCATGCTGAGCGAGGCCTTCGAGATGCAGTACTCGGCGCGGGCCGGCGAGGAGACGCGCGCGGAGATCGAGGTGATGAAGACGATCGAGGGCGCGGCCGGCCGGCCCCCGGCGCGCTGCTGCTCGATCATCCGGTTCGCCACGGCCTGCGTCAGGAAGAACGGCCCGCGGGCGTTGATGCGCTGGAGCCGGTCGTAGCTCTCCTCGCCCACCTCGAGCATGTCCGTCCGGACCCGGGGTGCGACGCCCGCGTTGTTGACGAGGCAGTCGATCCCGCCGAAGGTCTCGACCGCCGCCGCAATCATCCGCGCATGGTCGTCCCGCTCCGCGATGTCGCCCTGGAGCGGCAGGCAACGACGGCCGAGCCCTTCCACGCGGGTCTTGACCTCGTAGAGCCCCTTCTCCACGTTTCCGGGATCGGCCGCGATGTCGTTCGCCGCGATGTCGAAGCCCGCGCCGGCCAGGGCCAGCGCGATGCCCCGCCCGATCCCCTGCCCTGCCCCCGTGACCAGCGCGCAGGGCGCTGCCATCTCCCGCTTCATCGAAACCTCCCGCCCGCGCGCCGCCGCGCGGATCCGCTCCGTGCACCCCCGTCGAAACCACAGGGGCATCTTCACTTCGTCCTCGTCCTCGTCCTCGATTCCTCCGTCCTACGCCTCCGAGGACGAGGACGAAGGACGAGAATACGTCACCGAACTATTGTTCCTGACCCATCAGCCGTCGGTGCCGGCCGCATCCTACGCAGTCCCCGCCCGTCAGACAAGCCGGCGACGCCGGCGGACTTTCCCCCCGGGCGCATCTCACTTCTGGCGGTCTCTGCCCGAAAGGCCTCGCGGCGGCTATCTTAGCATGTGCGCATGGCCTTGCGCCGGCGCACGAAAGGCCGACGGAGATGATTCGGCTTGCCCCGACTCGGTGGAGTTCGCGGCAAAGATAGCGTTGGAGTTCGTCTCGCAGGAGTTGTCGAGGCAGTTAACGAAGGAGGACG
>PWTM01000191.1 GCA_003563855.1 PVC group bacterium
CCCGCTCCTCCATGATCTCCAGGAAATCCGTGGCGACCGACACCCCCTTCTCGTTCGCCAGGCGTTGCTGCACCTTGATCCGAACGATCGCCTCCAATGCCCGTTCGCGGAGCATTCGGGCCGGCGACTCGCCGCCGAACTCCTCCCGCCAGAGGTCCGCGGCGTCGGTCACCCCGTGCGCGAAGAAGAAATGCCGGGCGACCGCGGCCCGTTCGCGCAGCATCCAGTGCCGCAGCTCCGCCGCGCTCACCGCCGTGCCGTCGATCGAGGCGACCGTGACCTCTTCCCCCTCCGCGGTGCCGGGGGCGGCGCCGGGCATTCGCGGGAGCGCCGCGGGCATGGCGCCTCCGCTCGCCGCGGCCGCCTCTTCCCGCCCGCGCGGGAGAAACTCGTGGGCGCCGATATCCGGGGCGCCGTGATAGAGGGGATTCCCCCAGAAGTCGCGTCCCCCGTGATCCGGAACCTCGCGCCCGGCGCCGATCGCCGGCGAATCGGGCCGCAACCGGTAGCCGGCCAGGCGATCCGGATCGCGCATGTCGATGTCCCTGCCCCCGGTTCCGGGCGCCACCAGCCGGGGATCTCCGGTCACGGAATGGCGGCCCCGCGGTTCGACGTTGAAGAACAGGTTGTGCGAGAATTCGGTGGTTTCCGGGTCCGGTTCGATGCCCCAGGCGCCCGCATCCTCGAAGACGAAGATGTTGTTCCAGAACGCGGTCTCGATCGGGGTCCGGTTGTGGGGACGCGGGTTGGCGAAGATGGCGGCATTCAGCCCGGCCCGAAAGAAATGCGTGTTGTTATAGACCTGCACGTTGCGCACCCCCGCATCACGGGGGAAGCCGTAGAAATAGGCCCCGAGCCGTTCGTTCTGGCTGATGTTGTAGCGGATGACGACGTCCTCGTTCACCGCTCTGCGCATGATCCCGGCGAACCAGTGGTTGTCGTGACTGTAGTTGTACTGGATCACCGTGCCGCGCGCGCTCCAGTCGGCATCGAAGCCGCCCCGGTCGCGATCGTTCCGCAGGTTCCCCGTATTGCCGTAGGCCTCGTTGAACTGCATCACGCAGTCGATGGTATTGAAATTGAAGACGCTGTGCCCGGTGCTGAAACGGCTGTTGAACGCGAGCACGTTGTGCTCCACGAGCGGCGCGATGGCCATCCGCACGATGATCCCGTTTCTGCCCGTCCGCTCGACCCGGTTTCCGCGGATCACCAGGTCGCGCCACGGGTAATAGTCGTCCGAGGTCAGGCCGCGCCAGGTCGACTGGTTGCCGATGCCGACCCCGCCCACGTTGCGGATGACGTTGTTTTCGATGAGCACGCCATCGAAGCGGGTCCGGGTCTCGTCGCCGAGCACGTGGATGTGGATGCCCCCGTGCTCCTTGCCGCCCACCTCCCCGTTGACGCTGTGGACATAGCAATGGCGGATCACGATGTGATTCAGTATGCCGGCATCCCGCCCGACCACATGGATTCCCCGCAGCGGCCCCTGGTCCCGACGCGATCCGTCCGTGTTGGTCAGCTCCAGGTTGCTGACTTCCCAGTACTCGCCGTTCTCGAGGTAGAAGGCCGCGTTGACCGCGCCGTTCCCGTTGATCACGGGCTTGTTCTCGATGTCGTCCTCGAAAACCTCCCCCGTCGCGGGATCGTAGGCGGCCACGACGATAGGGGCCCCGGCGCGGCCGCTTCCCGTGGGCGTGAACGCGCCGTTGAAGATGCGGCCCTGGGCGAAAAGGATGCGGTCCCCGGCCGAAAAGGTCGCCGCGCGGTAGGTGTCGAAGTCGGCCTGACTCCGGATGCGGAAGACCCCGGGCGTTTCCCCGGCGCCCCCGCCCAGGGAGGCCGCGCTCATCCATGCCAGGATCAACCCCGCCGCCCCTACGAGGCCTGCGTTCGGCTTGTACACACGCTCTTCTCGCTTTCCGATCGCCGACGAGCGAACCTCCACCGTTGGTTCGTCAAGGATCGTGCCGATGATGGAGTCTCTTCGCCCGGAAGACAAGAACCGGCGCTCTCCGCGCCGGCCGCCGAGGTCCGGCCTATCACCGATGGCAAAGCAAAACAGCTTCGGCGGCGCTGTCGCCGGGCTTCACCCTATGGAGTGCGGTGGCAGAGTCCCGGGCGCGCCGCGCGCCCGGGACGGCGACACCGCTTTCGCCCACGCCAGCCGCCGCGTGCCCCCGACCAACCCAAAGCGGCGTCGCCGGGCTTCGCCCTCTGCCGCCGCACTCCATATCGCGTCACCCTTTTGGCACCGTACGAGCCCCCCGCAGAAGCGAAGCGGGTGGATGTCCGCCCCCCGGGAACGCCACGCTCCAGCGTGGCACGGTCCTGGTCCGCGCGGTTCTCGTCCCCTTGGTCGGCCAGGCTGGAGCCTGGCGTTCCCGGGGGGCACGCTCCTCTCTACGTTATCGCCCCCTCTGCTGGATCCCCCCGGGGCGGCACGGAACCCTTACGAAGTCATCGGTTCTCCCGCCCCGGGGGCGGCCCCGCACCACGCCGCACGGGGAGAAACCACCGCACGCCGAGAACTGGGGAAATTCCGCAGCAGTTACCACTCTTGTATTTTCGCGCCGGCTAGCCTACATTCCTGTCGCATGAAGCGGATCGTCGTGGCGCTGGTGCAGGTGGACTTCACGGTGGGGGCTTTGCGGCCGAACGCGGAGAAGATCGCGCGGCTGGCGGGGCGGCTTCACGCGGAGGGGGCCGGGGTGGTGGTTTTCCCGGAGCTTGCGCTCTGCGGTTATCCGCCGGAAGACCTGGTGCTCAAGCCGCATTTCCTCGACGACGCGGCGGCGGCGCTTGGGGACCTGGCGGCGGCGCTGCCGCCGGCGGCCGTGGTGCTGGCCGGGGCGCCGGTGCGCCGGCGGGGCCGGGTGCTGAACGCGGCCGCCGTCCTGGCGGGGGGCCGGCTGGCGGCCGTCTACGGCAAGCACCTGCTGCCGAACTACGGGGTGTTCGACGAGAAGCGGCTTTTCGCGCCGGGCGGAACCTCGCTGGTGCTGACGGCGCCGGGCGCGCGGCTCGGGGTGCACGTCTGCGAGGATTCCTGGGAGTCGCGGGGCGCGCCCTGCCGGCGGCTCGCCGCCGCGGGCGTGGACGCGGTGCTGAATCTCTCCGCCTCGCCCTACCATCGCGGGAAGGCGGCCGAGCGCCTGGATGTGCTGGCGGCGGCGGCGCGCGCGGTCGGGGCGCCGCTGCTCTACTGCAACCTGGTCGGCGGACAGGACGAGCTGGTCTTCGACGGCGCGAGCATGGCGGTGGGGGCCGACGGCCGCCTTCGCGCCCGCGCGGCCGCCTTCGAAGAAGACGTGCTCTGGTTCGAGCTGCCCTGCGCCGCCCGCTCCGGCGCGAAACGCCTGGCCCGGCTGCGCGAAGCCGCGCTGCCCGTCCCGATCCCGCCCGCGCGCCGGCCCCGGCGGCCGCGGCGGATCGCGCCGCTGCCGGGTGCGGTCGAGGAGGTGTACCGCGCGCTCTCGCTCGGGCTGCGCGACTACATGGACAAGAACGGCTTCGGGAAGGCGGTGATCGCGCTCAGCGGCGGGATCGATTCCGCGCTGGTGGCGGTGCTGGCGGCCGATGCGCTGGGCGCGGACCGGGTGCACGCGGTGACGATGCCCTCGCGCTATTCCTCGGCCGGGACCCGGCGCGATGCGCGGCGGCTGGCGCGCAACCTCGGCATCCCGCTGCGGACGATCCCGATCGATCCGCTGGTCGAGGCCTGCCGGGCCGCGCTCGCGCCCCACTGGGGCGCTCCGCCGCCGGACCTCGTCGAGGAGAACGTGCAGGCCCGGCTTCGCGGGCTGCTGGTCATGGCGCTCTCGAACGCGTTCGGCTGGCTGGTGCTCTCGACCGGGAACAAGAGCGAGCTGGCGATGGGCTACTGCACGCTCTACGGCGACATGGCGGGCGGCTACGCGCTGATCAAGGACGTGCCCAAGACGCTGGTCTTCGAGCTGTGCCGCTGGCGCAACGCGCAGGGCCGGCCGCCCGTCATCCCGCCCTCGGTCCTCACGCGCGCGCCCAGCGCCGAGCTGCGCGAGAACCAGCGCGACGAGGACAGCCTTCCGCCCTACGCGCGGCTGGACCCGATCCTCGAGCGCTACGTCGAGCGCGACGGGCGGTTCGATGCCATCGTCGCGGAAGGATTCGCCCCCGAAACGGTTGCGCGCGTGATCCGGGGGGTGGACGCGGCCGAGTACAAGCGCCGGCAGGGCGCGCCGGGGGTGAGGATCACGGCGCGCGCCTTCGGCCGCGACCGCCGGATGCCGATCGTGAATCTCTACCGCGAGGGGCCGCGGCCGGCCGGGGTCCGCGCACGGGGGACCTCCGCATGACCGCACCGGCCGCCCAGCCCCGCCGCAACGCCGCCGAGCTCGAGCTGCTCTACCACATAAGCCGCGTGCTCGACGGGAGCCTGGACCTGCGCGACGTGGTCAGCCCGGTGCTCGAATCGCTCGCCGAGCACCTGGGCATGCGGTACGGCACGCTGACGCTGCTCAACCGGCAGTCGGGCGAAATCCTGATCGAGGCCGCGCACGGCCTGGCGCCCGAGCAGGCGCGGCGCGTGCGCTACCGGCTCGGCGAGGGCGTGACCGGCCGCGTGATCGAGAGCGGCGAGCCGGCGGTCATTCCGCGCACGAGCGAGGCGCCCGAGTTTCTCGACCGCACGCGGCGCGGGAAGCGGCCGGATACCTCGTTCATCTGCGTGCCGATCAGCGTCGGCCAGGAAGTCGTGGGCGCCTTGAGCGTCGACCGGCTCTACCGGCCCGAGCAGGACCTGAAGGAGGACGCGCGACTGCTGACGATCGTCGCCTCGATGATCGCGCAGGCCGTCCAGCTCCGCCGCGCCGCGCAGGAGGAGCGCGAGCGGCTCGAGCGCGAGAACGAGCGGCTGCGCCTCGAGCTGCGCGAGCGGTTCCGGCCCGCGAACATCGTCGGCAACGCGCACGAGATGCAGCTCGTCTACGACCAGATTGCGCAGGTTGCGCGCAGTGCGACGACGGTCCTGATCGTGGGCGAGACAGGCACGGGCAAGGAGCTGGTCGCCCACGCGATCCACTACAACAGCGACCGCGCCGACCGCCCCTTCGTGAAGGTCCACTGCGCCGCGCTGCCCGAGGGCGTGATCGAGAGCGAGCTCTTCGGCCACGAGAAGGGCGCCTTCACCGGCGCGGTCGGCGAGCGCAAGGGCCGGTTCGAGCTGGCGAACGGGGGGACGATCTTCCTCGACGAGATCGGCGAGGTTTCGCCGGCGCTCCAGATCAAGCTCCTGCGCGTGCTGCAGGAGCGCGAGTTCGAGCGGGTCGGCGGCGTGCGCACGCTCAAGGTCAACGTGCGGGTCATCGCGGCGACGAACAAGGACCTGGCGGCCCAGGCCGCCGGGGGCCGGTTCCGCGAGGACCTCTTCTACCGGCTGCACGTCTTCCCCATCTACGTCCCGCCGCTGCGCAAGCGGAAGGCGGACATCGGGCTGCTCGCGGACCGGTTCCTCGAGAAGTACCGCCGCGAGACGGGCAAGCCGGTTCGCCGGCTCTCGAGCGCGGCGATCGACATGCTGATGAGCTATCACTGGCCGGGCAACGTGCGCGAACTCGAGAACTGCATCGAGCGCGCCGTGCTTGTTGCCGAGGGGGACGTACTCTACCCGCACCACCTCCCGCCCACGCTCCAGACGGCGGAGGCGACGGGCGTTCGGCTCGGCGAGACGCTCAAGGACCGGGTCGGCGCCTACGAGCGCGACCTCTTGCTCGACGCGCTGAAATCGGCGCGCGGCAACATGGCGGCCGCCGCGCGCGCGCTCGGGACGACCCCGCGCATCTTCGCCTACAAGGTCGGCCAGTACGGCCTGGACCCGAAGCGCTACCGCTAGCCCGCGCCTCAGATGCGGTCGGGCGTCTCGATCCCGAGCAGGTCCAGCCCCGCGCGTAGCGCGCGGGCCACGGCGCCGCAGATCCGCACGCGACTCTCGCGCACGCCCTCGGGTGCGCGCAGGAACGGCACGTTCTGGTAGAAGCGGCTGTAGGCCTGGGCCAGCTCGTAGAGGTAGTCGGCCAGCAGGCTGGGCCGGAAGGCGGAGGCCGCGCGCAGCACGGCGTCCGGGAACCGCAGCAGGTGGAGCGCGAGCCGGCGCTCCGACGGGTCGGTGAAGCGGATCGGATGCCGGTCCAGCGCCGCGGCGTCGAAGCGCTCCGCGTACTTGTCCCGCACGCTCGCGATCCGGGCGAAGGCGTACTGCAGGTAGGGGGCCGAGTTGCCGTCGAGCGCCAGTGCCTTGTCCCAGGTGAAGGTGACGAGGCTCTGCGGGTGCTGGCTCAGGTCGGCGTACTTGACCGCGCCGAGGCCGACGGCGCGGGCGATCGCGCGCTGCTGCGCCTCGGGCAGGTCCGGACTCGAGGCGCGGACCAGCGCCAGGGCCCGCTCCTCGGCCTCGTCGAGCAGCCGCTCGAGCTTGATGACGTTCCCCTCGCGCGTCGAGAACGTGCCCTCGGGGAGCCGCATGAGGCCGAACCAGACGTGGGCGAGCCGGGTGCGCACGCCGAGCCGGCGCGCGACGGCGAAGACCTGCCGGAAGTGGAGCTGCTGCCGCTCGTCCGTCACGTAGACGATCGCCTCGGGCGCGAACGCCTGCACGCGGTCGAGCACCGTCGCCAGATCCGTCGTCGCGTAGTTGAACCCCCCGTCGCGCTTGCGCACGAGGCAGACGGGCAGGCCCTCGTCCTCGAGGTCCACGACCAGCGCGCCTTCGCTCTCGCGCGCCAGGCCTTCGCGCTCCATCCGGGCGATCAGGTCCGGCAGCGCCTCGTTGTAGTGACTCTCCCCGCGCGTGAGGTCGAAGCGCACGCCGAGCCGCGCGTAGATGCGGTCGAACTCCTGCCGGCTGAGCTCGACGAACCGCGTCCAGAGCGCCCGGTTCTCCGGGTCGCCCTGCTGGAGCTTGACCAGCTCGCGCCGGGCGGCGTCGCGCCAGGCCTCGTCCTCGCGTGCGCGCTCGTAGCTCGCGACGTAGATGCGCTCGAGCTCTTCGACCGGGGCCGCCTCGAGCGCGACCGGGTCGGCGAAGTGCCGGTAGCCGAGGATCAGGATACCGAACTGCGTGCCCCAGTCGCCCAGGTGGTTGTCGGCGATGACCCGGTAGCCGAGGAACCGGTGCAGGCGATCGAGCGCGTTCCCGATGACGGTCGAGCGGATGTGCCCGACGTGCATCGGCTTGGCGACGTTCGGGCTCGAGTAGTCGAGCACGAGCGTGCGGCCCGCGCCGGGGGCGGGCGTCCCGAGCCGCGGGTCGGCGGCGGCGGCCTCGAGGCGGCGGGCCGCCCAGGCGTCGTCGATCCGAAGGTTCAGGAAGCCCGGGCCGGCGACCTCGACCGCCGCAACGGCCGGGTGGGGCGGGGCGGCGGCCGCCGCGGCCTCCGCGATCGCGCGCGGCGGCTTGCGCAGCGTGCGCGCGAGGCCCATCGCCGCGTTGCACTGCGCGTCGCCGTGCGCCTCCTGCGCCGTACGGGCGACAGGCGCCGCGAAGTCGGGCGCCTCCGCCAGCGCCGGGAACGCGGCGCGGAACGCCGCGCGCGCCCATGTGGAAAGTTCCTGCTCCAGCGTGTGCTCTTCCTGGGTCATCCCGGTCCCCTTGACGGCCGCCGCCGAAGCGGGCATTGTCGGGGTCGGAGGCGCGAAGCGCAATGAAGATTCGCCGCCGGGGTCCCCGGCGCGATGGAGGAAACCGAACCATGTCCCCAGCGAAGAAGAGCACCGGCGCGACCCGGAAGACGACGGCCCGGGCGGCGAAGGCGCCGGCCGCGAAAGCGCCCGCGAAGCCGGCGGCGAAGAAGGCGGCCGCGAAGAAGACGGTCCGGAAGACGGCGAAGACGCCGGCGGCCGCGGCGCCGGCGTCGGCGGTCCGTCCCGAGGAGCGGCATCGCCGCATTGCCGAGGCGGCCTATTTCATTGCGCTCAAGAAGGGCTTCGGTCGCAGCGACCCGGCCCATGACTGGGCGGAGGCGGAGAAGGAAGTCGACGCGCAGCTCGCGCGCGAAGCCCGTCGCTGAGCGGATGAGCGGTCGCCCCCGGATCCTCGTGATCACGGGCTACGGCCTGAATTGCGAGGCCGAGTCCTGTCACGCCTGGGCGCGGGCCGGCGCGGCGCCCGAGGCGGTGCATCTCTCCGACCTGCTGGCCGATCCCTCCCGGCTCGACGCCTTTGCGGGCCTGATGTTCATCGGGGGGTTCTCCTTCGGCGATCACATGACGTCGGGCCACGTCATGGCCGTGCGCCTGCGGCACCGGCTCGGGCCGCACCTGGAGCGGTTTCTCGACCGTGGCGGGTTGGCGCTGGGCGTCTGCAACGGGTTCCAGATCATGGTCAAGCTCGGCCTCGTGCCGGGCCTGCCCGATCCGCGGGCCTCGCGGCTTTCACCGCAGGTCGCGCTGATGGCCAACGACTGCGGCGCCTTCCAGAACCGCTGGGTGCGTGTCCGGTTCGAGCCCGACTCGCCCTGCGTCTTCACGCGCGGGCTGGACACGATGCCGCTCCCCGTGCGCCACGGCGAGGGGAAGCTTTTCGTCCCGCGCAAGGCCGTGCTGGAGGCGATCGAAGCCGCGGGCTGCGTCGCCTGCCGCTACATCGACCCCGAGACCGGCGCGCCCGCGGACCGCTTCCCCGCCAACCCGAACGGGTCGGTCCATGCCATCGCCGGCCTCTGCGATCCGACCGGCCGCGTCTTCGGGCTGATGCCGCACCCGGAAGCCTACCTCTACCCCGAGAACCACCCGACCTGGGACTTCGAGGGGAGCCCGCGCGACGAAGGCGAAGGCCTGGCCCTCTTCCGCAACGCCGTCGAGTTCTTGCGGGCGGGCTAGCGGCGGTTGAGGGGGCGAACGCCGAACGGATGGAATCAGGAACTCAGGAAAGGCCGGAATCGGACCGCCGCGGAGCCCGCTTTCCTGAGTTCCTGATTGAACCTGCCCCCGTGGCCGCCCCCACGGAACACGCCGGCTCCGTGACGCCGCGACTCCATTTTGCCCGCCGGGTTCCGTCCCGTCTTCCAAGGCCTGGAAGACCGGGCCGCTCGCCCTTCCAAGGCTTGGAGACCCCACCGCGTCCTGTCCTTCGGTGCAGCCCGTCCCTCGTGTGTGCCCATCATTCGCGTCCATTCGCGGTTAACTCCGCGCCTTCACCCTCCCGTGCGCACCCGTAGTGAACGACATAGCGAGGATCATCAGGCCAGAATCTGTGGGGAGGCCCAAGGCGAGGCCCAGGAGCGACGCCCGCGCCGTTGAACGTTGAGCGTTGAGCGTTGAACGTTGAACGTTTCCGTCCAATTTGCTCCGTCCGACGGAAGGTGATAGGGTGGTCGCGGTCCTGCGGATCGGGTGGGGGCTGGCAGGGTTCCGCGGAGGCATCAGCGAAGGAAACGACGATGAAGGCTTTTCGAGAAGACGGGTTCCGCGGATGGCGGTGGGCGGCGGTGGCCGTCGGGTTCGGCCTGCTCGCGGGCGCGGGCTTCGCGCGGGGGGGCGAAACGATCGAACTCGTCCGCCACGGGGACGGCGCGCTGGAGATCAGCGAATCGTTGCGCAACGAGGCGGAGGCCGCGCTTCGCCGCGCCACGGACTGGCTGAAGGCGCGCCAGCGGTCCGAGGGGCACTGGTCGAATCCCGAGCACCCGGCGTTGACGGCGCTGCCGCTCTGGGCGCTGGTCGACGGCGGCGAGCGCGAGAGCGCGGCCGCGCGGCGGGCCGTGGCGTGGCTGCGCGGGCGCGTGCAGGACGACGGCGGCATCTACGTGCCCCGCGAAGAGGGGCGCGGCGGCGGCCTGGCGAACTACAACACGGCCATCGGCATGGTCGCGCTGCACCGCACCGGCGATCCGGCGCTGACGCCGGTGGTTCAGCGCGCGCGCGAGTTCGTGGCACGCAGCCAGCATCTCGGCGGCGATCTCTACCACGGCGGCATGGGATACGACGCCGCCACCGGCCGGGCCTATGCCGATCTTTCCAACTCCGTCGTGGCCTTCGAGGCGATGCGGCTGACCGAGTCCGTCGAGGATCTGCGGCCGACCGGCGAGGACCGGGTCGACCTCGACTGGGAGGCCGCGGTTCAGTTCATCCAGCGCTCGCACAACCACCCGGATTTCAATCCCCAGCCGTGGGCGACCGACGACCCGCGCGAGCGGGGCGGCTTCGCGTACCACCCCGAGCAGACGCGCGCCGGCACGTTTGAGGACGACGAGGGCGTGGTCCGGTTCCGCTCGATGCCCGGGATGACCTATGCCGGGTTGCTGAGCTACATCTACGCCGATGTCGACCGCGGCGATCCGCGGGTCCGGGCGACGATCGACTGGGTCACCCGAAACTGGTCGCTGGACGGGAACAATCCCGTTTCGGGCGGCGAGCAGCATCACGATACGCAGGACGATCGCGAGGGGCTCTTCTACCTCTACAACGTCATGTCCAAGGGCCTGGCGGCCTACGGACAGGACGTCTTCAACCCGCCGGGGCGTCCGCCGTTCAACTGGCGCGTCCAGTTGATTGAGCGGCTGCTGGCGCTGCAGCGGATCGACGCCGACCCCGGGCACGGGTTCTGGGTCAACGCCGTCGGCCGCTACTGGGAGGCGGACCCGGTGCTGGTCACGGCCTACGCGCTGATCGCGCTGCAGATCGCGCTGGGCGGATGAGCGCGCGGGCGTGAACGGCTCGGTCCGCATCGCGCGTCCGTTCGGGATCGAGGTTCGTGTTCACGCGACGTTCCCGCTCCTGCTGCTCTGGGTTGCGGTGCATGCGGCGCGTGCGGCCGGCGCGCAGGCGGCGCTCGGCTCGGCGGCCTTCGTCCTCGGGCTTTTCGCCTGCGTCGTGCTGCACGAACTCGGGCATAGCCGGGTCGCGATGGCGTTCGGCGTCCCGGTGCGCCGCATCACGCTCTACCCGATCGGCGGCATGGCGGCGATGGCGCGCATTCCCCGCCGGCCGCGCGAGGAACTGCTGATGGCGCTGGCGGGGCCCGCGGTCAACGCGGTCATCGCCGCCGCGCTCTGGGCGGCGCGCGGCTGGCCGGATCTCGCGCGGCTGGAACCGTTCCCGGCGAGCGCCGGGGCGCTGCTCGACATGCTCCTGCTCGGCAACGTGCTGTTGGTCGCGTTCAACCTGCTCCCGGCCTTTCCGATGGACGGCGGGCGGGTGTTGCGCAGCCTGCTGGCGCAGGTGCAGCCCTACGGGACCGCCACGGCCTACGCGGCTGCGGTCGGCCAGCTCATGGCCGTGGCGTTCGGCGTGCTCGGGCTCCGGCACGGCAACCCCTTCCTGCCCGTGATGGCGGTGGTCCTGGTGCTGGTCGCCCGCCGCGAGGCCGCGGCCGCCCGGCAGCGCGAGTGGATCGAGCGGCGACGCCCGGCCGAGCGGATGCGGCCGCTGCGGCCGGCGCTGGCGCCGGAGGAACCGCTTTCGCGCTGCCCCGCGCTCTGGCAGGCGACCGGCCGCGCCGACTTTCCGGTGCTGTTCGAGGACCGGGTGGTCGGCCTGATGCCGCGCGAGCGATGGCAACGCGCCTTGCGCCGCCTCGGCCCCGAGGCGCCGGTCGGGGAGGCCATGGAGCGCCGGTTTTACGCCGTGCCGGCCGACGAGGAGTGCACCGAGCAGGTCGCCGCGCTCCTGGCCGCCCACCAGATCCCGATCCCGGTCGTGCGCGACGGGCAGGCGGTGGGGGTGCTCATCCCGGACGAGCGCGAAGACGCGGCGCGTCCGGTCGCCGCGACCGGGCGCTGGACCCTCGATCTCGGTCCCGCCTGAGCGGTCCCCGGAACGCTGTTGACAGGCCGGCGGTCTTCCTCTAGCGTTCTCGTCGATGGCGCTGGTCTATCCTGTTGCATGGCTTGTCCTTTGGGTTGCCGCGGAGCTGGCCGGGTTGCTGCTGGGCCGTCGCCTGGCGCTGTTCCGGTCGGCGGGGGTGCGTTGCGTTTACTGGGCGCTGCGGCCGCTCGGAGTCGCGGCAGTCCTTCACCTGGTCTACCGGCTGAACCCCGAGCAGGCGTTCACCAACGTGCTGGGCTATCCCTACTACGCCAGGCCGTGGCAGGCGGAATTCTCGCCGTTCGCCCTGCTGGCCGAGGCCGTGCGTTCGCCGGTGATCCGTTTCTGGTCCCTGACCTCCGTGGTCGTCTTCCTCGCCATCTTTGCGCTCGCGGTCTTCGCGATGCGCGGCGGTTGCCGCACCCGCGGCCGCCGGGCGGGCTTTCTCGGACTCCTGTTCCTGCTGACCGTCGCGCTGCACCTCGCGCTGGCCTGCGTTCCGGGCGGGGCATCCCGGCCGATGGAGCGCTTCGACTCCTTCCTGCGGCCCTGGTTCAACTCGGGGGCGACGTTTCTCTACGCCCTGGAGCACGTGGACACGCCGCGCCGGTTCATGCGCAACTTCGTCGCGCGGCAACCCGCGCTTCGGCGCTCGATGAGCGGGCTGTCCCATCCGCCCGGCGGCACGTTGTCTCTCTACGCCATCGGACAGGTCATGCGGGTGGAAGGGGTGCGCCGCCACGACCGGCTGAAGTATGCGGTGGGCGTAACGCTGTTCAGCGCGCTGAACGTATTCGCCGTCTACTTCCTCGCCGCCTCCGTCTTCGGTTCGGCCCGAACCGGATGCCTGGCCGCCTGTTTCTGGAGCTGCCTTCCGCTTTCGACGCTCTACAACACCTGGGCGCAGAACGGCGTGTTCCTGGTCTTCTTCACGCTGGCGCTGGGACTGATGTGGACGGCCGTGGTCCCGGAACGGCGGTCGCCGTGGAGCCTGCTGCTGCTCGGTGTCGTCTTCCATTTCCTGACCCTGCTGACGTACGCGTGGATGATCGCGACCGCGATCTTCGCCGTGTTCGTCGTGGCGCATGGATGGCGCCGGGGCCGCGGCCTGCGCGAGATCGCCTGGCGCGGCGTGCCTCCGCTGGCGGTGATGACGGTCCTGACCGGAGCGACGCTGGCCGTCTACCGCCTGGACTACCTCGCCATGTACCGGAACGCTTCCTACTACGTGAGCCTGTTCTACCGGATCGAGGGCGCCACCGCCTGGTTCATGGGCCTGGCGGGCGGGCAGCTTGCGCTGTTTCTGGGGCTGGGGCCGCTCCTGCTTTCGGCGTTCTTCGCGGCGCTATGGGTCGCCGGCCGCAGCGGCAGGGGGTGGGGCGACCGGGAGCTTTTTCTGGCCTCGATGGCGGGCATCTACCTGCTGCCGATGTTCTTCTACCACCGGTTGAATATCGAGGCGCCGCGCGTCTGGAACTGGATGGCGATGCTGCCGCTCGTGTTCGCCGTGCATCACCTGGCCGAGGAACGGCGGCGTCCCGCCCTCGTCGGGATCGCGCTCGCCGGCACCTTCGCGGCCTCGTTCCTGATGAAGCTCTTCTACGACTTCGCGCCCTAGCGCCGCGTCGATCCCAAGGCGGAGCAAGGAGCGGGAGCGACCGCGGACTCCCGATCGTGTACCGTAGTCGTCGGCGTAGTGTGCGCCGTGGAAAGGCCACACCGCCCAGCGGGTGCGAGACCCGCCCGGCCACTGTCGCTCCGGCCGGAAGCCGTTGGAGCAGGGGTGGATGTCCCCCCCCCGGGAACGCCCCGCTCCAGCGTGGCACGGTCCTGGTCTGCGAGGTTCTCGTCCCCTTGGTCGGCCAGGCTGGAGCCTGGCGTTCCCAGGGTGCACGCTCCGGTCTACACTATTGCCCCTCTGCTGGATCCCCCGGGGCGGCACGGTACCCTTACGAGGTCATGGGCTCTCCCTCCCCGGGGGGCGGCCCTGCGTCTGTGATTGACCGTCCGGGTTGCTCCCTCTAGAATCGCACGCGCTTACGGGCATCCCGGCGGAGGAGCGGATTTATGACGGACGACACAGAGACGGTGGAAGCGGGCATCGCGGAGGCGCCGCCGAAACGGTTCGGGCTTCTGGTCGACCTGGAGGGCGTGGCCTTCCCGGTACGCGAGACGCTGGCGGGGGCCCTGCGCGAGGGACTGGACGCGGCGCTGGTTCCCGAATTGACGCCGGGCTTTCTCTGCCGCCACCTGGTCGATCCGTCTTCGACCCGCGTCGCGAAGTCGGTCGCCGAGGCGCTCGGGCTGCGTGCGGGCGTGCGCGACACCCTGCGCAAGGCGCTGGATGCGGCCATCACGGCGCGGCTGTCCGAAGGCTCGGCGGCCTGGTCGGACGGATGGGCGCAGCTCTCGGACAAGGCGACGGCGCTCGATTTCGCGGCGTGCCTGGTCGCCGACGGCGCCGGCCTGGAGATTCCGGGCATCGAGGACACCGGGATTCTGCTGGTGGCCGGAGACAGCGGCAAGGGCGAGTGCGGTGGCGCCGCCTGGAGCAAGGCCGTGCGCCGTCTCGGCGTGACGCCCCCGGCTTGCGTCGCCCTGGTGGGCGGGGCGGCCGCCTGCCGCAACGCGCTCCTGGCGGGTGTCGGGCGCGTCATCGCGGTGCTCGACGCCTACAACGGCGGCCACGACTTCTCCGGGGCGGACACGATGGTCGCCGCGCTGGCCGACGTCGAGCTGGCCGTACCTCGCGGGGGGGTCTGAGCGGTGCCGGCGCGCGAAGGCGCGCCGGGCGAGCTCCCCGTCGGCGAGTCGGCGCTGCCCGATCGCCCCATCGACCGTCTGCTGGCCGTGATGCGCCGGCTGCGCGGGCCCGGGGGGTGCCCCTGGGACCGGGAACAGACGCTCGCCTCGCTCAAGGCCTACCTGGTCGAGGAGTGCTACGAGACGCTCGACGCGATCGACGGGGGCGAGCCGGACCGCATCCGCGAAGAGCTTGGCGATGTGCTGCTGCAGATCGTCTTCCAGGCCCGGATCTGCGAGGAAGAGGGCTGGTTCGGGTTCGAGGACGTGGCCGCGACGCTCGCGGAGAAGCTGATCCGCCGGCATCCCCACGTCTTCGGCGACGTCCGCGTTTCCGGTCCGGCCGAGGTGCTGCGCAACTGGGAATCCATCAAGGACGCGGAGCGCGGCGGCGAGACCGGTCGGGGTTCGGCCGTGGACGGCATCCCGCCCAACCTGCCCGCCCTGCATCAGGCGGACCGGGTCCAGGCGCGCGCCGCGCGGGTCGGATTCGACTGGCCCGATACGGACCCCGTGCTGGCCAAACTGGACGAGGAAGTCGCCGAGCTGAAGGCGGCGGTCGCCGGCGGGGCGCCCGCGCGGATCCGCGAGGAGATCGGCGACGTGCTCTTCACCGTCGTGAACCTTACCCGCTTCCTCCATGTGAATGCCGAACAGGCGCTGCGGGGAACGACCGCGAAGTTCATCCGCCGGTTCCGCGAGGTCGAGCGGCGGATGCGCGCGGCGGGCCGGCCGCTCGCCGACTGCACGCTCCGGGAGCTCGACGCCGCCTGGGACGCCGTCAAGGCGGAGGAGGCGTCTCCGTCCGATCCGCCTCCGCGCGAAACGCCGTAAGCAGCGCCTCGATGCCACGGCCGGTCTGCGCGGAGATCGCGATCGGCGCCGTGCCGGTACGACGGCGGAACTCGGGGAGTCGCGCTTCGGCGTCCGGGAGGTCCAGCTTGTTCGCCGCCACCAGCCGTGGCCGGTCGGCCAGCCCGGCCCCGTGTTGCCGGAGTTCCTCCAGCAGGCACGCGTAGTCGTCGGCGGGATCGCGGCCGTCCGCGCCCGAGAGGTCGACGACGAAGACCAGGAGGCGGGTGCGCTCGATGTGTCGGAGGAAGGCGTGCCCGAGTCCGACGCCCCGGTGGGCGCCGGAGAGCAGCCCGGGGATGTCGGCCACGCGCCAGGTCCGCTCGTCGTCCAGCAGGACCGTGCCGATCACGGGGTGCAGGGTCGTGAAGGGGTAGGGGGCGACCTTCGGGCGCGCGCGGCTGATCCGCCGCAGCAGCGTCGACTTCCCCGCGTTCGGAAAGCCGACCAGCCCGGCCTCGGCGATCAGCTTGAGCTCGAGCCAGAGATGCCGCTCCTCGCCGTCCTCGCCTGGCGTGCACTCCCGCGGCGCCTGCCGGACCGACGTCGCGAACCGGGCGTTGCCCAGTCCGCCCCGTCCCCCCCGCGCGGCGCGGAACCGCTGGCCGGGCGCGACCAGGTCGGCGAGGACCGCGCCCGCCTCGTCGCGGACCTCCGTCCCGCAGGGCACGCGCACAATCCGGTCCGCGCCGTCCCGCCCGTGCTGACGCTGGCCGCGGCCGGAGCCGCCGTGCACGGCGCGCTGGATCGGCTGGTAGAAAAGCGAAAGCAGCGAGTTCTCGTGCGGCGAGGCTTCGAGGATCACGTGGCCGCCGCGACCGCCGTCGCCGCCGTCCGGGCCCCCGCGCGGGACGAACTTCTCGCGGCGAAAGCTGCAGACGCCATGACCGCCGCGACCGGCCCGGACCTCGATGCGGACCCGGTCGACGAACGTCGGCGGCTTCATGGGTGCCTGCGCGGCCGGCGCCGCGCCGCGGGCGCGCTCAGCCGGCGGCGGCCGCCGGACGGATGTGCACGCGGCGGCCCTCGCGGTCGAACTCCACGATGCCGTCCCTCAGGGCGAAAAGCGTGTAGTCGCGGCCCGTGCCGACGTTCTCGCCCGCATGCACCCGGGTTCCGGTCTGCCGGACGAGGATGTGCCCCGCGCGAACCTGCTGCCCGCCGTAGCGCTTCAAGCCCCGCCGCTTGGCGTTGCTGTCGCGCCCGTTTCGGCTGGTTCCCTGGCCCTTCTTGTGCGCCATGACCCGTTCCTCCGCGCCTTACCCGGCCTTGATCTGCTGGACCTGCAACCGCGTCAGGCCCTGCCGGTGTCCCACCTTGCGGTGATAGCCCTTGCGGCGCTTCTTTTTGAACGAAACCAACTTCGGCCCCCGGTGGTGATCGACCACCTCCGCCGTCACCTCGGCGCCGGCCACGACCGGCGCGCCGACCGAGAGCTGCTGCCCGTCCGAGACGGCCAGGACCCGGTCCAGCGTCACCACGGAACCCGGTTCGGCCTCGATCAGCTCGACATCGAGTCGTGCGCCTTCGCTCACGCGGTACTGCTTTCCGCCGCTTTCGATCACCGCATACGGTTCCATGACACCCTCGCCGTTTCGCCCCGCCGCGCCCGTTCGCCGCGTTGCCGGGGACGTGAAAGCGATAGACCCTAGGCCGTGGCCCTCGCGGTGTCAATACCCTCTTCTGCATTGACCCGGCCGCACCCTGCGTTTAGGGTGATTGGCCCTTTGCGCGCCGGCGTGCGGCGCCCGGGGGGCGCGGCGGAACATCCGCGGAGCGCCGGCGCAGGCGCGCCGGTTGAACAGAGAAAAGGAAAGGAATCGGAGATGGCGATCAAGATTGGGATCAATGGGTTCGGCCGCATCGGCCGGCTGGTGTTTCGCGCGGCGGCGGAGAACTCCGCGGTCGAAGTCGTCGGGATCAACGACCTCTTCGACGCCGACTACCTTGCGTACATGCTCAAGTACGACAGCGTCCACGGCACGTTCCCCGGCACGGTCGAGGCGTCCGGCGGGAACCTGGTCGTCAACGGCAAGACGGTCCGCGTGACCGGCATCAAGGATCCGGCGCAGCTCGAATGGGGCGCGGTGGGCGCCGAGGTCGTCTGCGAGTCGACCGGGCTGTTCCTGACCAAGGACAAGGCGCAGGGCCACATCGAAGCCGGGGCGAAGCGCGTCGTGATGTCCGCGCCCTCGAAGGACGACACGCCGATGTTCGTCATGGGCGTCAACCACACCGCCTACAAGGGCGAGGCGTTCGTCTCGAACGCCTCCTGCACGACCAACTGCCTGGCGCCCGTGACCAAGGTGCTCCACGACAACTGGGGTGTAGCCGAGGGTCTGATGACGACGGTGCACGCCACGACGGCGACGCAGAAGACGGTCGACGGACCGTCGATGAAGGACTGGCGGGGCGGCCGCGCGGCCTGCGTCAATATCATCCCGTCCTCGACCGGCGCGGCGAAGGCGGTCGGGAAGGTGATTCCCTCGCTGAAGGGCAAGCTGACCGGCATGGCCTTCCGGATCCCGACCGTGAACGTCTCGGTCGTCGACCTGACCTGCCGGCTCGAGAAGCCGGCCGGCGCGGATGCCGATACGGCCTACGCGGCGGTCAAGGCCGCGATGAAGGCGGCCGCCGAGGGCGAGCTCAAGGGCATCCTCGGGTACACCGAGGACGCGGTGGTCTCGACCGACTTCAACCATGACCCGCGGACCTCGATCTTTGACGCGGGCGCGGGGATCATGCTCAACCCGAGCTTCGTCAAGGCGGTCGCCTGGTACGATAACGAGTGGGGTTACTCCTGCAAGATGATCGACCTGATCGTCCACATGGCGACCGTGTCCTGAGCGGCGCCAGCGGCGACCTTTGGCGCCGGTCGGGGGGGGGCGTGTCGACCGTAATCGTCGACCGTACTCGTTCCGAACACGGCCCGGCCCGGACTGTACATCGCCGGGCCGGTCTGGTATGAACACGGCCTCGTTCCGGCCGCGCCGGGACGAGCGCCGTGCGCTGCGTTCCGCGCGGCCGCTGTACACTTCAGCGCTAAGGGGAGCCGGAGAATGAGCCGCAACACCGAGATTCTGAAGAAGGCCGCCAACGAGGCGCGCGGCCTGGCCATGGATGCCGTGCATGCCTGCGCCTCCGGGCACCTCGGCCTGCCGCTCGGCGCCGCCGAGATTGGCGCCGTCCTCTTCGGAGAGTTCCTGCGCTTCGATCCGGCCGATCCCCGCTGGCCGAACCGCGACCGGTTCGTCCTCTCGGCCGGCCACGGCTCGATGTTCCTCTACGCCTGGCTTCACCTGGCCGGCTACGACCTGCCGATGGACGAGATCCGCCGCTTCCGCCAGCTGGGCAGCCAGACGCCCGGCCATCCGGAGTTCGGCGACACGCCCGGGGTCGAGTGCACTACCGGCCCGCTCGGCCAGGGGATCGGCAACGCGGTCGGCATGGCGATCGCGGGCAAGATGGCCGCCGCGCGGTTCAACACGGACGGCTGCCGTGTCTTCGACTACCACGTCGTCGCGCTCGTCGGCGACGGCTGCATGCAGGAGGGCGTCTCGCAGGAGGCCTCCGCGTTGGCCGGCCACCTGGCGCTCGACAACCTGATCCTGGTCTACGACGCGAACGGCGTGACGCTCGACGCGATGGCCTCGGCGACGCAGAGCGAGGATACGGCGAAGCGCTTCGAGGCCTACGGGTTTGACGTGCAGACCGTTGACGGGCACGACCCTGCCGCCGTCCTCGCGGCCCTCGAGGCGGCGCGCGCGGCGGACAACGGCCGCCCGAAGCTGATCGTGGCGCACACCGAGATCGCCCGCGGGATCCCGGAGGTCGCCGGCACGGCCAAGGGCCACGGCGAAGCCGGGCACAAGTTCGTCGACAAGGCTCGCCGCGCGCTCGGGCTGCCGGACGAGCCGTTCTTCGTCTCCGACGAGGTGCGCGCCTTCTTCGCCGAGCGCCGGAAACGGCAGGCCCAGGCGCACGCCGCCTGGCGCAAGGTGGCGGAGCACTGGCGCACGGCGGCGCCCGACCGCGCCGCGCTGCTCGACGAAGCCCTCTCCGGCCGGGCGCCGTCCGGGCTCCTCGACCGGATCCCCCCCTTCGATCCGGCCGCGAAGCTCGCCACGCGCGCGGCGGGCGAGGCCGTGATCCAGCACGTGGCCGCCGCGATGCCGCGCTTCGTCAGTGGCAGCGCCGATCTGCACGGCTCGACGAAGAACTACATCGCGGAGGCCGGCGATTTCACCGCGGAGAACCCGGCCGGGCGTAACCTGCGCTTCGGCATCCGCGAGCATGCCATGGCCGCCGTCTGCAACGGCATGGCCTACGACGGGCTCTTCCGCCCCTCCTGCGCCACGTTCCTTGTCTTCTCCGACTACGCCCGCCCGTCGATCCGACTCGCCGCGCTGGCGGGGTTGCCGGTCGTCTACCTCTTCACCCACGACTCGGTCGGCGTCGGCGAGGACGGCCCCACGCACCAGCCCGTGGAAACCCTCGCGGCCCTGCGCGCGATCCCGAACCTGGACGTCATCCGGCCGGCCGACCCCGAGGAGACGGCTGGCGCCTATGCGGCCGCCCTCGAGCGGATGGACGGGCCGACGGTCATCGCCATGACGCGGCAGAACCTGCCGATGCTCGATGCCGTCCCCGTCGAGGAGCGCCGGACAGGCGTCGCGCGCGGCGCCTACGTCGCGCGGCGCGAGACGGCTGCGCTCGAAGCGATCCTGCTGGCCTGCGGCAGCGAGCTGCAGCTTGCGCTCGCCGCTGCGGACGAACTCGGCCCGGGCGTGCGCGTCGTCGCGATGCCGTGCATGGAGCGTTTCGCCCGCCAGCCGGCGGAGGTCCGCGAGTCCGTCCTTCCCGCCGCCTGCCGGCGGCGCGCGGCGATCGATGCCGGTACCGCCGATCCCTGGCATCGCTGGGTCGGGCTCGACGGCTGCGTGGTCGGGCTCGACCGCTTTGGCCTGAGCGCCCCCTACACCGAGGCGCTCGAACACCTCGGCATCACGACCGCCGCCCTCGTCCGCGCCGTCCGCGGGCTCGGCTGAGCGCCCGGAGCCGGTCGTGCGGGCGCGCGCGCGAGCGCAGCGGGAGGAGGCCGAGGAGCGGACGCTCGCGCCCTGCGCCGCGCGCAGCCGCCGTAGCTTCGGCCGCGCCGTTCCCGAGCCGGCCCACCCGTACCGGCCCGAGTTCCAGCGCGACCGCGACCGCGTCCTCCACAGCCGCGCCTTCCGCCGCCTCGAGTACAAGACGCAGGTCTTTGTCAACGGCACGGCCGACCACTACCGCACGCGCCTGACCCACACCTTCGAGATGGCCGCCGTCAGTCGCACGCTCGCCCGCGGGCTCGGCGCGAACGAGGACCTCGCCGAGGCCGTCGCACTCGCGCACGACCTCGGCCACAGCCCCTTCGGCCACTGTGGCGAGGACGTGCTCAACACCCTGATGAAGAACGAGGGCGGGTTCGACCACAACCTGCAGAGCTGCCGGATCGTCGAACGGCTCGAAGCCCAGTACCCCGGCCTGCCGGGCCTGAACCTGACCTGGGAAGTCCGGGCCGGTCTGCGCAAGCACCAGGCCGGCATTCCCGGCGCCCGGCTCGACGGCCGTCCGCTCGGCCCCTTCCCCTCGCTCGAGGCGCAGATCGCCGACCTGGCCGACGACATGACCTACCACGCCCACGACCTGGACGACGGCATGGAGGCGGGCCTTATCGGCGAGGCGCAGCTCGAGGCCCTCGACCTCTGGCGCCTCTGCCGCGGGCGCGCCGAAGCGCAGTTCCCCGCCGCCTCGGCCGACCAGCTCCGGAGTGTCGCGATCCGCAACCTGCTCGACGTCCAGGTCGAGGACGTCCTGCGCGCCTCCGCCGACCGGATCGCCCGCCATGCCCCCGACTCGATGGCCGATGTGATGAACGCGCCCGAGCGCCTGGTCGCTTTCAGCCCGGAGATGAAGGCGCGGGTCGACCCCTGGCGCGCCTTCCTCTTCCGGGCGATGTATGGGCACCCGGACGTTGCCGACGCGAACCGCGCGGGCGCCGCGATGCTGCGGCGGCTCTTCCTGCACTACGTCGAGCGCCCCGAGACGCTCGGCCGAAAGGCACGGGCCCGGATCGAAACCGAGGGGCTCTGGCGCACCGCCTGCGACTACGTCGCCGGCTGCACCGACCGCTACGCGCTCGAGGAATACGCCCGCTTCGGCCTCGGGGACGCGTGAGTCCCCGCGGCGGCCGGACGTGGGGATCGACTTCCTTCGACTCCGTCGACCACCATCGTCAACCGCTGTCGTCGCCCGCTATCGTCAACCGAAAGCCCCAGGGATCGACCACGCCTCGACCCTGCCGGCGACTCGCGGCGCCCGACTACGGGCGCGAGAAACGCCGCGGTAAACGCTCGCAGCTACAGCGCTGAGCTTTCTCTTCCCCGCGATCCTGTAGCCGCGGTCGCCGACCGCGGCCGGAAAGGCAAGGATCGCGGGCGCGAGAAAGGCCGCGGACACCGCCCGCGGCTACAGCGCGTTCCTGCCGGGAGGCGAGGATCAAAGCGCCCTCCCCGCCCTTCGCTCCCCGCTCTTCGCTCCTCGCTCCTCGCTCCTCGTTACTCGCTCCCCGCTCCTTGCCCCAGTCGGGCGCGGAAGGCGGCGGGCATCCGCGCGACGCGGTTGTGCGCGTAGTCGTAGAAGGCCATCGCGGTGCGCGCGCGGGCCACCTCGCGGTGGGTGTCCACGTGCGTGACCAGGTAGAGCAGATCGAAGGCGGCGCGCCCGATCTCGCCGACCGCCACGCGGATGCGCAGTTCGTCGCCGTAGAACGCCTGCGCCCGGTACTCCACGGCGGCCCCGGTCATGATCAGCCCCGCGCCCCCCGCGTCGCGCTCGCTGAAGCCCCAACCGGCCAGCAGGCCGAGCCGCGCCTCCTGAAGCAGGCTCAGCAGCCGGTCATTGCCCAGGTGTCCGCCGTAGTTGACGTCCGCGATGCGCACGGTCAGCCGCGCCTCGTGCGCGAACCCGTCCGGGATCGGAATTTCGATGCGCGCCATGCGGGCCTCCCCCCTCGCCCGACCTGCGGGCGTCGCCGGCGCGGCGCGTCAGGGCGCGTCGAGCCAGCGGAAGAAACGGACGAACGAACGGTTCACGTCCGCGCCGCCGATGTTCATGTCGTAAGGGTCGCGCCAGACGACGAAGACGGCGCGGCTCTCGCCCACGACGGTGACGTCGCCCCCGGAACCGGGCAAGACCGACTGCGCCGCGACGACGATCGTCAGGAGGTTCTGCCGCGGGCTCAGCAGGCCGGCGCTGTTGCGGATGACGCCCTTACGCTGGAGCAGCGTCAGCTCCGGTAGCGCGGCGGCGATATGCTCGCCGACGTCGGAGAGGTTCGTGAAGGGGCGTGCATCATACAGCCTCTGCGCCACGGCAACCGCCTCGGTGAGGTCCAGCCGTTCGGGATCCGGTTCTCCGGGCCACCGCTCGGCCGGGGCGTCGAGAAATGCCGCGAGCAGCGCGGCTCGGTGCGGCGTGCTCGGATTGACCAATCCATGGCGGAGCGTTCCCGGCTCGACCGTTGTGAAACGGTCCATCACCTCCCGCAACCGGATGGCGCCACCGAGCGGGAGCGTCCGCCAAGGCCAATTCGCGAAGAAAAGAAGGAACCCGAGCTCGCCGACGGTCTCGAGGTTGTCCTCGCCGCGCACGTACATGTGCCAGGTGCCGTCGCTGTCCGGCGCGCCGTAGCTTACCCGGTCATTGATCTGTTCCAGGTTGCCGCCCGTGTCCGGCACACGCGCTTCCGCCACGGCCCAGTGCTGGTCCCACGACCAGTTGATTCGCGGATCGTCCACTTCCCACCGGCTCCCGATGCTCGTCGCGGGCGGGTCGGTCCTGCGAACGAAATGGTTCGCCCAATCGATGGCAAACGGCCCGATCGCATCGACGGCAGGGCCCGCCTGGTTGGCGCCTTGGTGCAGCGTGACGTTCGCGAAGGAAAGCCCCGTCGGGAACTGCGGCAACGCGGGCGGTCCCCCGTCGGGATCGGGGATAACCTCGGCGGAAGACTGAAAGGTGAACGCCACCACCCCGAACTGGCCGCTATCGGTGCCCGTGGCATCCCAGCCTCCGGCCGGTTGGGGCACGACCTGTGCCGCCGGCGCATCCGGCTGCGGGAATCCGCCGCCCACGAAAGCCGGCTGAATCGCAAGGGCGTAGGCGTTCGTGTTCGGGTCGCTGCCGACGAACGGGTACCAGAGCTCGACCCGTACGCGCGCCTCGAGGACCACATTATCGCCATCCACGTTCCACCGTGTGTCCACCGCCACTTCGTTGATCATCGGTATCCGCTCGGTCGCGAATGTGTTCAGCGGACGCGGCGAGGGGGTCTGGCCGAGGTAGAAGCGGAGACCGTCGCGCATCGCGGAGGGGTCCGGCGCGCCCATGGCCTCGAACTGCCTGCGCACCTCGACCCAGTCGATGTCCGCGGCATTGCCGCCGATGAAAACCGGCTCGCGCGCCTCGCCGTCCGCCCTGTGGAAATAGCCGGTCGGGGCCAGGCTGTACGGGAAGAGGGTTCGGATGTCGCCCGTGATCCCCGGCACGTGCCGCAGCTCGGCCAGCGTCTCGATCCGGCGCCACGGCGACTCGCGGTCAGCGAGGAAGTTGTTCACGTTGGCCTCGCTGTTGATCTCGGGCAGGGTCGGGTGGTTGAGCCGGACCTCGCCGGGGTCGAGCCCGATCCCCCGCTCGTCCGCGCCGCCCGCGGTGTTCGCGTCGAGCAGCCCCGAGCAGTCCACGGCGATCCAGGCGAAGCGGCCGATGACGCGTGAACCCGCATTCGCCGGGTCCTCGCGGATGAGGACCCAACCTGCATTGCGGTCGTTCGGAAGAGGGCGCGGGATGTAGTCGAGCGCCTGCTGGCCATTCGCCAGCAACGCGGGCGCCGGGTTCGTGGGCCCCGACGACCGGTAGATGAAGCTGCCGGCGGGCTGGCCCTCGGGATAGAACTGGTTGTTGCTGACCATATCGTTGTCGATATGCGCCATCGCCCGCGCGAGGCCGACATGAACGAACTGGCGGGCGCGCGTGCCGTGAAGGTACGTGTCCGAGGAGAGCCGCTCGATCCGCATGGTCACCGCAAAACTGACGGCCAGCATCGTCAGCACGACAAGGAAGCCGAGCACGATGACCAGGGCGATGCCCTCGCGCCCCGGCCGCCCCCGCGGTCGCTTCCGGTTCGTTCTCGCCGTCTTCGTCATCGGTCGGTGCTCCAGCGCACGGCGCGCGCAGGCCCTCAACGGTTGGGCCGGTAGTAGCCGTGCGCGTTGTAGAAGAAAATCCGCTGGTGGTAGCGGCGGACATTGCGTTCGACGAACTGCCGGGCAGGCGCGCCGCCCCCGCCGATGCCGAAAAGCTCCGCCGCGCGAATGGCGTCCTGCGGCGAGAGCAGCTCGAGTTGAACGTCAAGGTAGGCGATCCTGTCCTCGTCCGTGCGCGCGTCGCCCCCGCTCGGAATGTCGATACCCGTATGGCTCCGCAGGTACATGAACCGCGCCGCGCGCACGTTCTGGATCATGACGTCGGCTCTTCTCCACGCCGTGTCATACGTCCCCGCGGTCGGGTTGTCCGCCCATCCAGCAACGTTGTAGCGCGCCATCGGGTCGTCGTAGTACTCGCTGCGCATGAGCTCATAGCGGTGGTCGATGAATCGATCGCCGATGCGCTGGTTGCGGATCCGGTAGAGGACGATCTTTGTCTCGCGGGGGCGATCCCTGTTGGGCACGTTGACCGGCGCGACGAACACCAGCTCGCGCGGACCGGCCGCGGTCTGGCCCAGGTAGTGCGGCGGCCGCACGCTGGGACGCGTGGGCACCGTCCGCAGCAGCAGGTACGGCGGCTCGTCGGCCGTCGAGGGGTCGTCGAACATCGCGGTCTGAATGTCGCGCGCCATGAAGTCGAGGACGGCGCGCGCATTGGCGTTGACCTCCGCCACACGCGTGCCGGTCCGCATCGCCGCGGTGGCGTCGGTGAAGAGCTGGCCGATGAGCAGGACCATGATCGCGAGGATGCCGATGGCGGCGACGATCTCGATCAGGGTGAAGCCCGCCCGCGCGGTGCGTCGGGCCGCGGCCGGGGATAGAGCCTCGCGCGTCTTCATGGCGATGTCCGGTTGGGTGTTCACGGCCCCTCGAAGCGATAGATTTCGGTGTAGAAGTAGTAGGCGTCCTCGTCCGCCGTCGAGCCGAACTCCTCGGGCCAGACCCAGAGCCGCAGCCGCCGGACCCGTCCGCCTTCCCCGTCCGAGGCGACGAGCCGGTAGCGCAACGCGTACTGGGGCCCAAGCGAGCTGTCCCCAGCCGGAACGTAGCGGTTCGTGTGGATGCGGTCCTCGTCCTCGTTGACGCGATTCGCGCGCGCCGCGAGCTGCTCCGGGTTTACCCATAGACCGAGGCCGGGCGCGGCCGGGGTTGCGGCCGTGAAATTGCCCCAGGTCCGGTCCGGCGATTGCGCCAGCCCGCGGAAGCTGTTGAACGTCTCCTCGGCGAACATCGAGGCTCGCGTCTCGTTCAGGCTCGCCCGCCCGGCGTCGAGCCCGCCGGGAAACATGCCGAAGGCGGCCATGATCCCGACGGAGACCACCAGCAGGGCGAGCGCTACCTCGACCAGCGAGAACCCCGCGCGGATGGCCTGGCGGCGCGTCTTCATTAGTCCTCTCCGTGCCGGTTGAACTGCGGCAGCCCCGTCCACTGGTAGACCTGCACCGAGATCTGCACGCCGCGGTCCTGGATCGTCGGTTCCGTGGCTCCAGGCGCGAGGAACCCCTCGTTCAGGAAGACCTCCGGCGCCGTGCTCTTCGACGCGAGCGAGCCGTTCGGGGCGAAGGTGAGCGTCGGTTGGTCTGACCAGACGCCGGGGTTGGTCGAGCGGTGGTTGCTGACACTGGCGTGCAGGCCCATGATGTTTACCGTGGGCCGCGGGGTCCGGTCGAAGAACACCCCCGGGGACAGAAACGTCCACTCGCGGACCGGCTCGATAACGCGCGCTCCGGACTGGGGATCGATCGTCTCGTCGTACCCCCCGTAGGCCCGGAAGTTGACGTTGCTGGCGATGACCGTGCCGCCGCTCTCGATGCGGTCCGCCGGCACGTTGCGGGGGAAGACCACGTGCGTGGTCCGGCGCTGGGTGATGGCCCACTGCCGGGCGAGGTGGATGGTGCCCTTGAGCTGGTTGGCCGAGATCTCGACCTGCGTCGCCTGCCCGATGTTGGAGATCGTGGTCATCGCGATCACCAGCAGCAGGCCGATGATCCCGATGACGACCAGCAACTCGACCAGCGTGAACGCCGCTGTCCGCCGCCGGTTTTGCCTCCTGGCGTCTCGCACGCGCATAGGCTTCCATGCCCCCGGGCCGCACCGCTCCTGCGACCGTCTGCAGTAGAGCAGGAAGCGGCCCCGATTCCAAGCGCGATTTTCAAGGCCGCGGGTTCTTCCCGCCCGCCCCGCTTCCCGCTCAGCGGCCGGGCGCGCGGGCGCGGGCGGCAAGAGGGTCGTGCCGCACCGCGTTGCGGCGGGCGAAGGCCGACGTCCAGAAGGCGCGCAGCGCGGCCTCCAGCTCGGCCGGCGTCGCGCCGTCAAGCGCGGCCGCCACGGCGCGGTCGTTGTCCGGGTCGCGGGCGAAGGCCTCGAGATAGCGTTCGGGCAGCGCGGCGAAACGCCGGTGCTCGCCCAGCGGGGCGCCCTTCTGCAGGAAATACACCAGGCCCCAGGCGCGGGCGTAGTTCTCCGCCCGCGTCCGGGCGGTGCCCCCGGCCGCGTAGAAGTCCGCGTAGCTCATCCGGAGGAGCCGGTCGAGCGCCAGCCGGTCTTCCGCCACCAGCCGGTCAAGCACATCGGCGTGCCGCGTGACCTCGCCGATGCGGACATTCTCCCCGCGGATGTCCGCGCCCTCGAAGAACGCGGCGTGGCCCTCGTTGAACCAGACGCCCGGGGGACGGCCGCCCAGCGCGTAGTGCAGGTACTGGTGGAACGCCTCGTGGACAACCGTGCCGAGAATCCAGGCGCGCTGCTCGCGCGGCGAGGCCCCGGATCGCGGGCGCACGACCAGCTCGCCGCGCGCGGCGATCCAGGCGCCGCCCGACCACCGGAGCTCCGGTCCCACGTACCGCGCGTAGTCCTCGGCGTCGCCGAAAATCCGCACCACGCTGACGGCCTCGACCGGCGTGCGCGGCGGGACGAGCGCCTCGAAGGCGCGGCGCAGCGGCTCGACGTCGCGCTGGATCTGCCGCACGACCGGGGCCCGCCGGCCGGGCAGGTTCGACACGATGATGTAGTGGGGCGTCTCCACATACCACCAGCCGGACAGGCCCCGGATGCTGTCGATGGCCCGCTGGCGGCTGGTCACGAAGGCGCCGGAACGCTCCGCCTCGCCGGGCGCGGCGAGGGACGCGTAGCGTTCCTGGGCGGCCGGGCCGGCCCCGGGCCGCGCGGTGCGCGAGAGGCCGGCGAGAAAGACGGCCGGGAGATCGCGCTCGAACGCCTCGAGGTCCACGTCCGACGTGAACTCGAAGAGCGCGAAGTAGCCGTGCCCGGCGTCCGGCGCGAAGGCGTCGGGCCGGAAGGCGAACGCCACGCCGAGCCGGACGGGCGGACCGCCGGCGAAGCGGTAGAGGCGCGCCTCCGCGATCCGCGACGGGGCGGCGAGCGGCTGCGGCTCGCCCTCGATGCGCGCGTCGGCGAACGTCTCGATCCACCGGCGCCATTCGGCCGGCGTCTCTGGCGCAGGCGATCCGGCGACGATCCGCTCGTACTCTTCGCGCGCCACGTGGGGCCGCGGCCAGGCGCGGGGGAAGAGGGCCGTGGCCTTGCCGAGCGTCATCCGGGTTCCGCCCGCGTCCTCCCAGCGGCCGAGAAATTGCGAGGCGTACCAGAAGGCGCGCGGCGCCCGCGTCTCGAAGAGCCGCCCGTCCGGGCCCCGGTACGTGCGTAGCGTCGGCGGGGGCAGCCCGACCGCCCGGGCATCGCGCAGCATCGGAACCGAGAGCCCCTCGCCCGGGACGTCGACCGTCCCGCGTATCGCCACGCGCGCCGGCCGCTGTGCCCGCGCGCCCGCCGCGAGCGCCAATCCCGCCGCCAGCCGCCACCCGATGCCCCATAGCCGGTCCATACGAGCTACAAGACCACACCCCGCCCCGCTCCGCAAGCGCTCGCCAGGGGGAATCTTCCCCCCCCTTTCCCCAGTTCTCGCCGTACAGGGGGGTATCTCCCAAGGCGGCGATAACGTAGACCGGAGCGTGCCCCCCGGGGACGCACGCTCCAGCCGGGCCGACCAAGGGTACGAGAACCTCGCGGACCAGGACCGTGCCGCGCGGGAGCGTGGCGTTCCCGGCCCGGGGGGCAGATATCCACCTGCTACACTTCTACCGGCGTCTCTTGCGCTGCCAAAAGCGTGACGCGGCATGGAGTGCGGCGGCAGAGGGCGAAGCCCGGCGACGCCGCTTTCGGTTGGCGGGGTCACGCGGTGTCTGGTGAGGCGAAGGTGTCGCCGTCCCGGACGCGGGACGCGCCCGGGACTCTGCCACCGCACTCCAGAGGCTGAAGCCCGGCAGCAGTGCCGCTAAACCTGGATTGCCCGGCATGTCGCACCGGAGTCCCCGCCTCGGGGGGGCGAAATCGGACGCACCACGCCTGCCTCACCTCCGCGCGGGATTCACCCGCGAATCACGTCGCGCACCACCTGCGGGCTTTCGCATTTCGGAAACGCGCGAAGCCGGCCCACCCCAACACTCTACGCAGACCGGGCGGCGAAAACTGGGGAATGTCCTCCTCCCCAGGAGGCGAAGCAGAGAGACCTGGAAATCCTCAACCGCCGCGCTGCGGCGTTGAACGAAGAGGCCGAGGACGTCCTCGCCTACCAGGTGCCCCTGTGAGACGGGGCGAACTCTACCGGGTGCCGAGACCGTCATGTTGCCTATCCGTCCCGTCCAGCAGCGCCAGCAGCTCGGCCACGGGCAGGCCGATGACGTTGGTGACCGAGCCCCGGACCCAGCGGACCATGCCCGCGGCGGCGCCCTGGATCGCGTACCCCCCGGCCTTGTCATACGGCTCGGGCGAGGCCGCGTAGCGCGCGATCTCCCCGGGGGCCAGCGCGCGGAACTGCACCGCGGTTCGGACGGCGCACCGCCGCCGCCGGGGCCGGCGGCCCGGCGCTTCCTCGAGGGCGCAGAGCCCGGTGATGACGGCATGCGTGCGGCCGGCGAGCGTGCGCAGCATGGCCGTCGCCTCGGCCGCGTCCCGCGGCTTGCCGAAAATGCGCGGGCCAAGCGCCACGACGGTGTCGCACCCGATGACGATGCGCGGCCGTCGCGGCGGGCCGAGCCGCGCGGCGACTGCGTCCGCCTTCTCCGCGGCCGCGCGCCGGGCGAAGGCGGCCGGCGCCTCGCCGGCCCGCGGCGTCTCGTCGATATCCGGCGCCCGGACGCGGAACCGCAGGCCGGCCTCGCGCAGGAGCCGCCGACGCCGGGGCGAGGCGCTGGCCAGGATAAGGTCGGGCGCCGGGCCGCTCATCCGCGGCCCGTCAGCGCGGCGCGCACGAGGTCCTCGACCGATTCCCCGGCCACCTGCGCCGCCGTCAGCGACTGCACCATCCGCTGCGCCTCCGCCTGCGCGTAGCCGAGCGCGATCAGCGCCAGCAGGGTGTCGCGCCGCCGCCGGCCCGGATCGTCGAGCGGCTCGCCGCCGGCCTTCGCCTCGAGCGCCTCGGCCTCGCTCAGGCGGCTGCGCAGCTCGACGACGATGCGTTCGGCCGTCCGGCGCCCGATGCCGCGGATGCGGCTGAGCCGCTTGACGTCGCCCTCCGCAACCGCCGCGGTGAACTCGCGCGGCGTCAGCCCGCTGAGCGCGCCGAGCGCGAGGCGCGGCCCGATGCCGCTGATCTCGATCAGCATCCGGAAGAGCCGGCGCTCAGCCTCGGTCGCGAAGCCGAAGAGCAGGTGCGCGTCCTCGCGGACGTGGTCGTGCAGGAGCAGCCGGCACCGCCCGCCCGGGGCCGGGAGCCGGTCGTAGGAACTCAGAGGGATGAAGACCTCGTAGCCGAGCCCGCCCGCCTGCACGATCACGTGCGTCGGCTCCTTCTCGACGATCTCCCCCTCGACGAACGCGAGCATGCGATCCCTCCTCCCGGCGCCGGCGCGCCCGATGTGCACGCGCTAGAGCAGCCGCGGCGATTCCGCCCGACCTGTCGGATCCCGGCCCGTCGTCGCATAGGCGCGCGGCAGCGCGACGCGGCCCTGCGGGGTGCGCTTCACATAGCCTTCCTGGATCAGGTAGGGCTCGTAGACCTCCTCGATCGTGCCCGGCTCCTCGCCGACGCAGACCGCCAGCGAGCCGACGCCCACCGGGCCCCCGGCGAAACGCTCGATCAGGGCGTCGAGTATCCGCTTGTCCATCTCGTCGAGCCCGTTCTCGTCGATATCGAGCAGCCGCAACGCGCGGTCGGCGATGGGGCGGTCGATGCGGTTGTCCGCGCGCACCTGCGCGAAGTCGCGCACGCGACGCAGGAGGTTGTTGGCGATCCGTGGCGTCCCGCGCGCGCGCCGGGCGATCTCCATCGCGCCGTCCTCCTCGACCGCGACGTTCAGGATCCGCGCCGAACGCTCCACGATAGCCTGCAGCGCCTCCGGCGGGGAGTAATCGAGCCGCGCCGTCATCGCGAAGCGCGAACGCAGCGGGGCGGTCAGCAGGCCGCTGCGCGTGGTCGCGCCCACGAGCGTGAAGCGCGGCAGGTTCAGCCGCACCGAGCGCGCGTTCGGCCCCTGGTCGATCATGATGTCGATGACGAAGTCCTCCATCGCCGAGTAGAGGTACTCCTCGACGGCGCGCTGCATCCGGTGGATTTCGTCGATGAAGACCACGTCGCCGGGCTCGATGCTCGTGAGCAGCCCGGCCAGGTCGCCCGGCTTGTCGATGACCGGACCGGACGTCGCCCGCACGTGCACGCCCATCGCCTCGGCCAGGATGTAGGCGAGCGTCGTCTTGCCCAGTCCGGGCGGACCCGAGAGCAGGACGTGGTCCAGGCTCTCGCCGCGGCCGCGCGCGGCCTCGACGAAGAGCTCGAGCCGTTCGCGCACCTTGTCCTGCCCGATGAAATCGGCGAACCGCGAGGGGCGAAGCCCGATCTCGAACTCGCGGTCGGGCCGGTTCAGCGCTTCAGTGGCGTGATCCGTCATGCGCCGAGACGTTACCCCACCGCCCCCGCCCGCGGCAAGAAGGGCGCGGGGGGTGAGGGGAGGGGGGGAGGGGAAACGCTCAACGCTCAACGTTCAACGTTCAACGTTCAACGGGGCGACGCCTTCGGCCCGCGCGAATCCGGGCGGTTCCACCCCCGCCGCGGCAACCCGCCCCCCACTGATCACTGCTCACTGATCACCGATCACTGCCGACTGCCCACTGCCCACTGCCAGGCTACCCGCCCGCTTCCGCCTCGCGGAACCGGCGGATGGCCTGCCAGATCTCTTCGGCGGTCTCCGCGGTTTCAACCAGGTCGAGGTCCTCGGGCGAGATGACGCCCTCCTCGGCGAGGGCGGGCAGGTTGACGACGCGGTCCCAGAACGCGCGGCCGACCAGGACCACGGGGACGCGCGGGACCTTGAGCGTCTGGATCAGCGTCAGGGTCTCGAAGAGCTCGTCGAGCGTGCCGAACCCGCCCGGGAAGGCGACCAGCGCCTTCGCCCGCATGAGGAAGTGCATCTTGCGCAGGCCGAAATAGCGGAAGTCGAAGCAGAGCTCCGGCGTGATGAAGGGGTTGGGCGCCTGCTCGAACGGGAGCTGGATGTTCAGCCCGATGCTCTTGGCGTCGGCGTCCCAGGCGCCGCGGTTGCCGGCCTCCATGATGCCGGGGCCGCCGCCGGTGACGATCACCAGGTCGCAGCCGTCCCCGCCCTGGCAGGACTCGGAGACCAGCCGGCTGAAGGCGCGCGCGACCGCGTAGTAGCCGGCGTGCTCCATCCGCTTGCGCGCCCGGGCCAGCGCGGCCTGCGCCGCGGGGTCGTCCGGCTGCGCGGCGGCCTGCCGCTCCGCGGCCTCGAGTTCCGGCCCGGCCACCTCCGGCGGCGGCGTGCGCGCGCTGCCGAAGACGACGATGGTCGAGCGCACCCGCTGCTCGGCGAGCGCCAGCTCCGGCTTCATGAACTCGAGGAGCAGCCGGATCGGCCGGAGTTCCGGCCGGCGCATCAGCGCGGGATCCTCGTAGGCGCAGGCGTAGGCGGGGTGCTCGAGCAGATGCTGCGCCATCGCCCGGCGTTCGGCCGCGTCGGGATCGGGCCGGGACGGAGGCGGGGCGGCCATCAGTGCCCTTCCGTCCGGATGCGGTTCTCGCCATCCACATGGATGATCCGCGGTCGAAACGCCGGCGCTTCGGCGTCGGGCACGGTGGCGAAGGCGACGACGATGACGTGGTCCCCGACGGCGCCCAGCCGGGCCGCCGCGCCGTTGAGCATCAGGGTTCCGGAGCCGCGCTCGCAGGCGATCGCGTAGGTGATCAGCCGCTGCCCATTCTCGATGTTGAAGACGTGCACCTGCTCGCCGGGCAGGATATCGGCGGCCGCGAGCAGGTCCGCATCGACGCCGAGGCTCCCCTCGTAGTGCAGGTCCGCCCCGGTCACCCGTGCCCGGTGAATCTTCGACTTGAGCATGATCCGATCCATCGCCGCCCCCCGTTGCCGCCCCGAGTATCGCGCCATCGACGCCCCCGCGCAAGCCGCCACACCCCCGCCCGGCCCCGCCCCGTGGGTAGGGCAAGAACGCCGGCCCCCGCCCGGCCCCCACGGGCTTGCCCCGTGGGTGGGGCAAGAACGCCGGCCCCCGCCCGGCCCCCACGGGCTTGCCCCGTGGGTAGGGAGGAACATCGAAAGCAGGACGGAAGCTAACCGCGAATGGACGCGAATGACAGGCAGGCACGGGGGCCCGTCCCTACAGGGACTGGCGATGGCCATGGGATGGGATGGAATCAGGAACTCAGGAAAGGCAGGAATGGGACTCTACCGATCACCGATCACCGATCACTGATAACTGATCACTCCCCGCCGCCCCCGCCCAGTTGAACGTTGAACGTTGAGCGTTGAACGTTTCTTCCTCCCGCCCCGCCCCCTCACCGCCGCCGGCCCGTCAGCAGGACATAGGGCTGCTCCATCCCCTCGAGGCGGAAGGCGCGCTCGGCGAAGTCGAAGCCCGCCGCCTCGATCCCGCGCGCCCAGGCCGCCTTGGTGAAGAGCCCGGTCACCATGCGGTCGAGCTCGATGCGGCGCTCGACGCCCCGGCGGATGATGTGCGTGAAGAGCGTCTCAATCCTGGTGTCAGCCGGATCGGGATCATGGGCGAACTCGAACGTCGCCAGCTCGATGCCGGCCCCGCTGTGCAGGGTGTGTTCGAGGGTCGGAGGGCGGAACGTCTCGCGGAACGCGTCGGGCGAGCAGACGAACAGCCCGCCGGGATCGAGATGCGCGGCGGCCGTGGCGAAGGTCGCCGCGAGCTCCGCCTCCGAGAGCAGGTGGGAGACCGCGTCGTGGATCAGCACGGCGCGAAAGGTCCGGCCGAGCCGCAGCGTGCGCATGTCGCCGAGCCGGTGCTCGACGCCCGGGTTCAGCCTCCGCGAGTTCTCCAGCATCCGGGCCGAGAGATCGACGGCGACGACCTCGAAATCGGGCGCGAGGTGGGAGAGGTTGTGCCCGCCGCCGACGCCGAGTTCCAGCACCGGGTGGCGGCCCGGCCCGAGCGCCTCGCGCAGCACCGTCCGCCAGTGCGCGGCCTCCTCGGCGTACTCCTCCGGCGGACTGAAGACCGGCCACAGCCAGGCCAGGTCGTCGTACAGCCGGTTCAGCGGGATGTCCTCGGCGTTCATCTCCGGCCAGTCTACTGACCCGCGCCTTCACGGGCAATGTCATGGAGAGAGCGGGTTACACCAGGGAACCTTTCCGTCCAAGCCCCCGTAGGGGCAGGCCCCCGTGCCTGCCCTCCCGCCCTCTCCGAGGGCAATAGCCCGGGCGCGAGAGGGTTACAGCAAAGGGTTACAGCAAAGAACCTGTCCCCAAGCTTTGATGCCGGTGTGGAGTGCGGCGGCAGAGGGCGAAGCCCGGCGACGCCGCTTTGCCGCGGCCCGCGGAGTCGCCCATGGCGTGGGCCGGACTGCCCGACCGGGGGGCTGAAAGCGCCGTCGCCGCTGCGCTCTGCCGGCGCACTCCAAAACGTGTCCCGGCCCGTGCGTTGAGGTTCGGCGAAGGCAGGTGCCCCAGGAGGCGGTGCCAAAATGAGAACTGCTGGCCCGGCCCCCACGGGCTTGCCCCGTGGGGGAGCAAGGTAGAAGCGCCCGGCGAACCCCGATCCGGCAAGAGAGAGCCCGAAGTGAGCGCGGGCAGACCAGGGGCCGCCCCCGCGCTCTCCTCCGGGCTCTTCCCGCGGGCGTGCCGCGCCCTGTAAGACCAACTTTCCGCCCCCCACGGCGCAAGGCCGTGGGGACGCGCGCTCGGCTGCCATGGCCGCCCGGCCCCAACCATCCCGAGCGCCGCCCGGCCCCCACGGGCTTGCCCCGTGGGGGAGCAAGGTTGAGAAGAGCCGGGCGAACGCCGGTCCGGCAAGAGAGAGCCCGAAGTGAGCGCGGGCAGACCAGGGGCCACCCCCGCGCTCTCCTCCGGGCTCTTCCCGCGGGCGTGCCGCGCCTCCGAAGACCAACGTTCCGCCCCCCACGGCGCAAGGCCGTGGGGACGCGCGCTCCGGCTGCCATGGCCGCCCGGCCCCAACCATCCCGAGCGCCGCCCGGCCCCCACGGGCTTGCCCCGTGGGGGAGGCAAGGTTGAGAAGAGCCGGGCGAACGCCTATCCGGCAAGAGAGAGCCCGAAGTGAGCGCGGGCAGACCAGGGCCACCCCCGCGCTCTCCTCCGGGCTCTTCCCGCGGGCGTGCCGCGCCTCTGAAGACCAACGTTCCGCCCCCCACGGCGCAAGGCCGTGGGGACGCGCGCTCGGCTGCCCGGCTCGCCCGGGCGGGCCGGCCCCCGTGCGAGAAATTTCCGGCTCTTTTCTGCTTGCATCCGGCGGGGGTGGCTGGGTAGCGTGCCGACGGTGGTTGGTAAGTGTACCTCCGGGGGGCCGGAACCGGACGGGAAACTAACCGAAAGCTCACTGGTAGCCGTCGGGCACCTGCGGTAGATTCCCGGCGCCGACGGTCGAAGAGCGAGCGGACCGGCGGCCGGGGAAGATGTCGGGAGAGAAGGCGAACAGGAGAACCAACAGGAGGACAGGACGGTGAAAAGGGCATTGGTAGTACTGGCAGCGGCGGCGATGGTGATGGTGGCGGGGAGCGCGGGGGCGAGTATTCTCGTCGCGGGCTGGAACTTCAACGACGACGGCGATGTCCCGGATTCGCTGTTCGCCGTGAGCCACGGCAGCGGCACGATGACTGCAAGCTGGACCGATGACATTCAGTCTTTCACGGGATCCACCATCAATCTAGTCGACGGGGACGAGCGCGGGACGGACATCGCGTTTCGAAATGATACGGTAACCGATGGCGTCCCGGCGAACGAAGGGGGATGAGTTCAGTTCCAGATCAGCATGACGGGGTTGACCGACCTGGCGTTCTCGTATGCCGGGCGGACCACTGCGACTGGCATGAGGGACTTGACTTGGTCGTGGAGTACGGACGGCAGCAGCTTCACGGACCTATGGACCGTCGATCATCACGGTGATGTCGGCGCCAACTACGTTCTGGTAGAGCGGGATCTGAGCGGAGTAACCGCGCTGAACAATGCTTCGGCGGTCTATCTCCGGGGCACGTTCGCCACGCAGGACGGTCAGTCGACCCCCACCACTGCCGGCAACACGCGGTTCGACAACGTGCAGTTCACTGCCATCCCCGAACCCACCACCCTCGGCCTCCTTCTGGGCGTGGGCGGGTTGCTGGCGCTTCGGCGGTTCCGCCGTCGCGGCTGAGTCGCGGGGCGCGAGGATCGAGAGAGGCCGGCCTTCGGGCCGGCCTCTTTCGTTTCCGGGCGGGGCCGCCCCCAGTGCCGCGGGACCTGCGGGACCGCTGCGCACCATCCCCCGCCCCTCCGCCTCTCCGGCGCCCCTCTTCCAAACCTTGGAAGCCCCGCGCCACCGCGTTTCCAGGCCTTGGAAGCCGCGGGCACCATCAAAGTCCGCGCATTCCTGCCTTTCTCTGCCCCGCGATCCTGCAGATTAGGGCGAAAGATTAGGGGGAAAGATTAGGGTGGGTATCGCTGTTTCCTTGATCTTTTGCCCTGATCTGCTCGCCGAGCTCAGCGAACAGCTCTTTTTGGATCACCGGTGCCGGCGCGCTCTCTCCGGGGCCTCGACCAGGGCCGCGCAGGCGGTGGGGCCGAGCGCGAGCATCTCCGATGCGGCGTCGAGCCGCGGGGCGGGCGTCTCCGTCGCCCAGGCGAGCGTCCAGCCCGAGGGAGCGGAGGGGAGTCGGAAGCGCGCGGGCGCGCGGCCCGCGTTGAAGGCGAGGAAGAGCGCCGACCCGTCGGCCGGCGCGTCGGTGTGGCGGGCGCTTCCGTCGATCCGGCAGGCGAGCGCGCGGCCGCCCTCCCAGTCCGGCGTATGCCCGTCCGGGCCGAACCAGAGGATGTCACCGTCCGTCCCGCCGTCGATCGCGCCGGCGAAGAACCGGTCGCGGCGCAGCGCGGGGTGGGCGCGCCGGAAGGCGATGAGCGCGCGGACGAAGTCGTGCAGCTCGCGGTAGCGCTCGAGGAAGGACCAGTCGAGCCAGCCGATGGCGTTGTCCTGGGCGTAGGCGTTGTTGTTGCCCTGCTGCGTGCGCGCGAATTCGTCGCCCGCCGCGATCATCGGCACCCCCTGCGCGAGGAAGAGCGAGGCGGCGAGGTTCTTCATGTGGCGCAGCCGCGCGGCCTCGACGGCCGGGTCGTCCGTGTCGCCCTCGACCCCGTGGTTGACGCTGAAGTTGTGACTGGCGCCGTCGCGGTTGTCCTCCGCGTTCGCGGCGTTGTGCTTGCGGGTGTAGCGGACGAGGTCGCCGAGGGTGAACCCGTCGTGGCAGGCGACGTAATTGATGCCCGTAAGCGGACCGCGTCCGTCGTGGTCGTAGAGATCGGCGCTGCCGGCCAGCCGCGTGGCGAAGCGGCCGAGCCGCCCCCGGGCGCCGGTCCAGAACGCCCGCACGTCGTCGCGGAACCGGTCGTTCCATTCCGCCCAGTCCGGCGCGGGGAAATGCCCGACCTGCAGGTGGCCGTGCGCGTCCCAGGGCTCGGCGATGAGCTTGACCCCGCGCAGGCGCGGGTCGGCGGCGATCCGGTCGAGCAGCGGCGGCCGCGCCATCGGGGCGCCGTCGTCGCCGCGGGTCAGCGCGGTCGCCAGGTCGAAGCGGAAGCCGTCGACGCGCATCGTCCGGGTCCAGACGGCGAGGCTCTCGACGATCAGCTCGATGGCGAGCGGATCGTTGGCCCGGAGCGTGTTGCCGCAGCCGGTCGCGTTGAAGTGGGTGCGGCCGTCGGACTCGAAGTGGTAGTAGGCGGCGGGATCGAGCGCCTTGAGGTGGTAGACCGGCCCCTCGGCGCCGCCCTCGCCGGTATGGTTGTAGACCACGTCGAGGATGACCTCGATCCCGGCGGCGTGGAGCGCCTTGACCATCTGCTTGAAGGCGCGGACGGCGGCGAGCGGATCGGGGTCGGCCGCGAAACGCGCCATCGGGGCGAGGAAGCCGAGCGTGCTGTAGCCCCAGGCGTTGAGGAGGCGGCGACGCGGGCCGCCCTCGCCGAAGAACTCGAGCTCGTTGAACTCGTGGACCGGCATCAGCTCGACGGCGGTTACGCCGAGGTCGCGCAGGTAGGGGATGCGCTCGACGAGTCCCTCGTAGGTCCCCGGGTGCCGTACGCCGGCGCCGGGGCCGCGGGTGAAGCTGCGGATGCTCACCTCGTAGATGACCGTGTCGCGCCAGGGCGTGCGCGGCGGCGCGTCGTCGGCCCAGTCGAAGGCGTCGTCCACCACGGCCGCCTTCGGGAAGCGCGCGCCGCGCTGCGGGGTCCGGCCGGCGCGCAGGCCGGTCCGGTCGCCCCAGGCGCGGCCGCCGAAGGTCACGGCGCGCGCGCAGGGGTCGAGCACCCAGTGCCGCGCGCCGTCGGCCCGGACGACGCGGTAGCCGTAGAGCTGGCCGGCGCCGATGCCGGGCCGCTCGATGCGCCAGAGATCGGACCCGGCCTCGCGCGCGAGCGCGTGCACGGCGGCGGGGCGCGGGGCGTCGGGCCGGTCGAAGAGCAGCAGCTCGACGGACCGCGCATCGGCGGAGCGCAGAGCGAAGGCGGCGCCGCCGGCGGAGAGCTGGACCCCGGGCGGTCCGCCGCGGGGGATATCATCGATCCGGTCTGCCTGCGCCATGCGCGCATTCTAGCAACTGGCGGAGCTCGCGGCGAGAGAAAGGGCCGCGGCTTGCCCTCCGAAGCCCAGAGGACGGGGTAGGGTCGGCGCCCGCGGCTGCAGCCAACCCGCGCCTTTCTCTGCCCCGCGATCCTGTAGCGGCGGGCGCTGACCGCCGAACAGAGGCGAGGATCGCGCCGGGAGAAAGGGCCGCGGACAACGCCCGCGGCGCGTTGGTTCCGGCCCCGGCCGCGCGTCCCCACGGGCTTGTCCCGTGGGGGGCGAAAAGCTGGTCCCGGGGTCCGCTACGGCACACGGATGGAGCCCGGCAAGGAGCGCGGGGCGACCGGTGGGCCGCCCTGCGCTCTGCTCAGGGCTCCCCCTTTCTCTCTGGGAAGCGCGGCGGGGCCTTCCACGCAGCCTTTCCTCCCCCACGGGGCAAGCCCGTGGGGGCCGGTCGGCCGGGCTCGCCGCCGCCCCGTCCCCCCGAAGCCCCAGTTGGGGATAGGGCACGACCCCGACCGCGGAGCTCGACTGCACCGAAGCCGATCGGGAAAGCATCTACGGCAGGATCGGTCGACGACCGGCCTTCGCCCTCCGGGCTACGGCGGGCAAGCTGCGGCGACGACTACGGATTGCGACCGTGAGGGGTCCCATCGACCACCGCAGTCGTCGCCGTCGTCGTCGACCGAAATGGGACGCCGTGAAGAACTGGGGAAAATCCCCTCGGCTTGCAGGTTGGCGGGACCGTGTTAGCGTGTATGGAACCGGGCTTGGCCCTGTCCGGCGGGGGCGGTTGCACCATGGCGATTTTCGAAAGCGTGCTCGAAGCGATCGGGCGTACGCCGCTCATCCGGCTGAACCGGATGGCGAAGGGCGTTGCGTCGCCGGTCTACGTCAAGGCCGAGTTCCTGAACCCGGGCGGCAGCGTGAAGGACCGGATCGGGCTGGCGATGATCGAAGCGGCGGAGCGCGAGGGCGCGCTGAAGCCGGGCGGGACGATCGTCGAGGCGACGGCGGGCAACACGGGGGTGGGACTGGCGCAGGGGGCCGCGGTCAGGGGCTACCGGATGATCGCGGTCATGCCCGACAAGATGAGCGCGGACAAGATTGCGCTGCTGAAGGCCTACGGCGCGGAGGTGGTGGTCACCGCGACGGCGGTGCCGCCCGATTCGCCGGAGAGCTACAACGGCGTGGCCGACCGGCTGGCGCGGGAGATCCCGGGCGCCTGGCGTCCGAACCAGTTTGCGAACCCGGAGAACCCGCAGGCGCACGAGCGGACGACCGGCCCGGAAATCTGGGAGGACAGCGGGGGGCGCGTCGAGGTGTTCGTGGCCGGGATGGGCACGGGCGGCACGATCTCGGGTACGGCGCGGTACCTCCGGGCGAAGAACCCCGCGATTACGATCGTCGGCGCCGACCCCGAGGGGTCGATCCTGTCCGGCGATCAACCGGGCGCCTACAAGGTCGAGGGCATCGGCGAAGACTTCATCCCGCGCACGTTCGACCGGCAGGTGGTGGACGAGATGGTCCGGATCAGCGACGCCGAGTCGTTTCTTACGGCTCGCCGGCTGGCCCGCGAGGAGGGGATCCTGGCGGGCGGCTCGGCGGGCACGGCGGTGGCCGCCGCGCTGCGGTACGCGCAGCGGTTGGACCGGCCTCGGTTCATCGTCGCGCTGCTGCCCGATACGGGACGCAACTACCTCAGCAAGGTCTTCTCCGACGCCTGGATGCGGGAGAACGGTTTCCCGGTGGCGCCGCCGCGCGCGGCGCTGACCGTCGGCGCCGTGCTGCGCGGCAAGGCCGGGCCGGCGGCGCTGGTCGCTGTCGCGCCGGACGACCTCGTGCGCGAGGCCGCGGCGCGGATGGAGGCGCACGGCATCTCGCAGGTGCCCGTGGTGGACGGCGCGCGGGCGGTCGGGAGCCTGAGCGAGTCGTCGCTCATGAAGGCGCTGCACGACGCCCCGGACACCGGGGGGCGGCGGGTGGCCGAGGTGATGGCGGCGCCGCTGCCGGGCCTCGATGCGGGGACGGACGCCGCCGAGGCCTACCGGCTGCTGCTGGGCGGAGCGGCCGGCGTGCTCGTGACGGAGGGCGCGGATCGGAAGCCGATCGGGCTCGTGACCCGCGCGGACCTGATCGCAGCCTGGCTGCGCGGGCGGGGGACGGCGGATGCGCCGGGGGGTGAAGAATGAAGGAGGAACGCCCGATGCGCTTTGAGACGCGCGCGATCCACGAGGGCCAGCCGCCCGATCCCGCGACGGGGGCGGTGACGGTCCCGGTCTTCCAGACCTCGACCTACGAGCAGGATGCGATCGGAAAGCCGCGCGGGTTCGAGTACTCCCGGACCGGGAACCCGACGCGGCAGGCGCTGGAGCAGGCGCTGGCCTCGCTCGAGGGCGGCGCGCACGGACTGGCTTTCGCCTCCGGCCTGGCGGCGACGGCGGCCGTCCTCCAGTTGCTTCGCCCCGGTGACCGCGTTGTGGCGGGCGACGACCTCTACGGCGGGACGTACCGGCTGCTCGAGCAGGTCTACCGGCCCTGGGGGCTCGAAGTGGAGTACGTCGACGCCGGCTCGGCCGAGGCGGTCGCGGCGGCCGCGCGGCCGGGCACGCGGCTGTTCTGGGTCGAGACGCCGACGAACCCGTTGCTGAAGCTGGTGGACATCGCCGCGGTCGCCGCGGTTGCCCGCGAGGCGGGCGCGCTGCTTGCGGTGGACAATACGTTCGCCAGCCCGTACTTCCAGCGACCGCTCGAGCTGGGGGCCGACCTGGTCGTGCACAGCTCGACGAAGTACCTGGGCGGGCACAGCGACGTGATCGGCGGGGCGGCGATCACGAACCGGCCCGAGACGCATCGCGCGCTGGCCTTCGTTCAGAACGCGGCAGGCGCGGTGCCCGGCCCCTGGGACTGCTGGCTGATCCTGCGCGGGCTCAAGACGCTGGCGGTGAGGATGCGCGCGCACGAACGCAACGCGCAGCGGCTGGCGCGGGCGCTCGAGGTGCATCCTGCCGTCGCGCGCGTGTTCTACCCCGGCCTTCCCTCGCATCCGCAGCACGCGCTGGCCGCCCGGCAGATGTCGGGGTTCGGCGGCATGGTCAGCCTCGAGTTGAAGGGCGGGTTCGCGGCGGTCGAGCGGTTCGTGGAACGGCTGAAGCTCTTCACGCTGGCCGAGAGCCTGGGCGGTGTCGAGTCGCTCGTCTGCTATCCGCCGCGCATGACGCACGCCGCATTGCCGCCGGAAGAACGCGCCCGGCGCGGCATCCGCGACAGCCTCGTCCGGCTTTCGGTCGGGATCGAGGACGGCGACGACCTCGAGGAAGATGTGCGCGCGGCGCTCAGAAGGTCATCTCGGCGGAGAGGACCGTGTTGCGACCCGGTTCGTTCACGCCCGAGCCGTGAATCCGGTAGTCGGCATTGAACACGTTCTCGATCGCCGCGGTCAGGCGCAGTGCCGGTGTGACCTCGATCCCGGTGCGCAGGTGCGCCACGCCATAGGCGGGCGTGCCGCCCGGCGGGATGCGCTGCGTGTCGCGCCGGTCGGCGGCGGAGAGACGGACCGCCTTCTCCGCCGCCTCGCCGACGGCTTCGACCCAGGCGCGCCCCTCGCGCTCGGTCCACCGCAGGCCCAGGCGCGCGGTCAGCGGCATCAGGCGGCTGACCGGTTCGCGCTTGCGGACGGGCGCCGAGGTGGGGTACCCGTCGACGCGGCCGTCCATCCACGCGAGCTGCGCCCAGGCGCCCCATGCGCGGGACACGGCGACGTCGAGCCGGCCCTCGACGCCGTGCACGTAGCCGTCGCCCGCGTTCCGCTTTGTAACCTCGGCCATGCCGTCTGGAAGCACGTTCCCGGTTGGCGTGCGGACGATCATCCCCTGGATCGCCGTGTGGTAGGCCGACAGGGTGAGGCGCGCCGGGGCGGCGTTCAGGCGGAGCCCGGCCTCGACCGAGACGTATCGTTCGGGATCGAGGTCGGCGACCGGCACTTCCAGTTCGCCGCTGCGGGCCACGTCGAGCCGCGTGAGGTCCGACAGGTTCGGAGCGCGAAATCCCTGCGAGACGCCCGCGTAGAAGGACGAGCGGGCGTCCGCTCCAAACTGGACCTGGCCGCGGAGCGAGCCCACGAGCGCGTTCCAGGCGCGATCGATGGCGAGCGTCCCGCCGGTAGCTGGATCCCAGACGCGGTCGGCGCGGGCGTGGGCGCGCGTGAAGCGGATGCCGCTGGTGATCTCGGCCGGGCCGTCCCGCCCGACGTGGAGTTGGTTCTGCAGGTAGATTCCGAGCCTGTCGTAGCGGGCGCCGTCGGCCACGGGACCCTGGACCTGCGTCGCCTGCAGCCGGCCCTCGGCGTCGTACTGCCGCGCATAGGAGCCTGTCTCGTCCCGGTCGAGGTCGGCCCCGGCGGTCCAGCGCCCGGTCGCGGAAGGGATCGCCACGAGCCCGGAGGCGCCCCAAGTGGTGACGTCGAACCCCTGCCGGTCCCGCCGCCCGTCGTTGCGGACGCGATGCCGGTCCTCGGCGTGCGCTTGGCGGTAGACCGTGACGGACGGCGCCCATCCGCGGTCGTCTTCGGCGTCGAACCGCAGCCAGGTCAGGTCCCGGCCGTGGTCGAACACGTGCTCCAGGTCGTCGCCGCGCTGCAGGCCGTTCCAAGCCAGCCCGTGCACCGTCCGGTGCGTGCGCCAGACGTTGTCGAGGCGAGCCCACTGGTGCGCGAGCGCCAGGCGCATGCCGGGCCGCGGCGTCCATTCCGCGCGCGCGTCCGCGGCCCGCTCCTCGTAGCCGGTCTTGGGCTGACGTCCCACGGTCCGTCCGCCCCGCAGGTCCCCGTATTCGTTCCACGTCAGGCCGCCGATCAGTCCGAGCGGCGCCCAGGGGCGCCCGTGGACTTCGAACCGGCCGCCGACGGAATCCTCGGCCGTGGCCGCGCGGCGATGACGGCGCGGACCCGGGCCCAGTAGGACTCCGCGTCCGGGCCGGGTTCGCGCGCTGCGTCCGCGCCGTCCAGCGGATCGGGTTCAAAGACAAGGGGCGGATTCTCCGGCTCCGGTTCGGGAAAGGCGGGGTCCGGCAGGGTATCAGCCAGGGCCGCGAGGGCGTCGTCGATCTCGCGGCTGGCCTCGGCGGCCAGCTTTCGGAGCATATCCGGATCCATCGGGTCAAGCGGCGGATCGATTGCGTCCGGAAGGGAATCGGGCGGGTTCGGCGGCTCGGGCCACGCGTCAAGCGTGGGCGGTGGCGCGGGCGGTGGCGTGAGTTCGACGCGCAACGTCGGGGCGGGGGTGGCCTGCTCGCCGGCGCCGCCCGCCCCGATCCCGATCGTAACGCCGAGCGCGAGGTGCAGGAGGAGCGAGGCCGGCAGCGCGCGTGGAAGGCGGCCCAGCGGGCAGCGGCCCAGCCGTGCGCGTACCCCAGCGCAGTGCACCCGCCAGGCCCCCAGAGAGCCGGGCAGACGCACGCGGGTCCGGGGTCGGACCGCACCGCTCAGGTGCCCTGCGTAGGGGGAACCCGCATCCATGTGCCCTCCTTCCATCGATGTGCGGGAAATGGACAAAACGCCCTCACTTGGTCACTTGCCGGGGGAAGCCCGCGCCCGCCTCTGTCCCCGATCCCCGTTGGACGGGGGATCACGACCTCGCAGGCGCCGAAGGCGCAGTCCGGCCGCGTGGCTGATGCAGGCGGCTGCGCGCGAGGTCGACCGCGCCGCCGGCCAGGCGGGCGAACGCGCCGGCCGCGTGCCGCCATCTGCGCGCGAGTCGGCCGCGGTGCGGGTAGCGGCGCCGCAGGGTGCGGGTGTCGGGCCAGAGGTAGCGGAATGCGTCGAGAAGGCGGACCGGGCGGAACCCGGTATCGCGGCGGAACCCGAACCGGCTGCGGCGGGGCGCATCGGGATCGCCGCTGAGCCAGCGGACGGCGGCGGCTTCGAGTCTCCGCGCGAGCGGGCCGGCCTCGGGGCCGTCGAGCCGCGCCAGCACCCCGGCCGGCGGCGGGACACCGAGCAGGACTTCGGTGGCCCGAAGGCCGGCGCGCGCGGCCGGCTCGACGTTCCAGCGCTGTGCCTTCGCGACCAGCCGGTCGACATCGAGCGTCCCGCCAAGGCGGTCGAGGGCGGCCGCCACGTCGAGCGCGTGAATCCACCAGCCGGCGGCCAGCACGCGGGCGGCGGCGTCCGGGCGTTCGAGCAGCCGCTCGATCCAGGGGCCGTGCTTGACGAGGTGGATACAGAGCGAGAGCAGCAGATCGTCCTCGGCGAGGCGCAGCGCCGGTGCGCCCGCGATCGTGCCCGGCCGGGCGGCGTCGAGGATCTCGGCGTAGTCGATCAGCCAGCGCGTGAACCGGTGATCGAGCGCCCAATGCACCTCGGCCATCACGCCGGTCTTCCCGTGGACGTAGAGCAGGTGCAGGTGCTGGCGCTCGTAGTAGCCGTCGTCGAGGGCGCCGGCGGGCGGACCGTAGCCGGCCTCGCGCAGCAGCGCCTTGACGCGGGGCAGTTCGCCGCGGTCGATCAGCAGGTCCAGGTCGCTGTAGGGGCGGAGCGAGGGGTCGTCGTAGACGCGCTCGCCGACGGCCGGGCCGCGGAGAAGCACCGCGCGCGCGCCGTTGGCGTGGAAACGGACGAGCAGGTCACGCGTGGCCTCGTCGAGCCGCGCGGCGCGGAAAAGCTCGCGCCGGAGCCGGTCCCTCAATTCGCGCCCGAGGGCCTCGGGCAGCGCCGCGTCGAGTCCGGCGGCCTTGAGCGCGCGCCAGAGCAGCGGCACGAGCCGGTTCCTGTCGGCGAGGACGAGCAGCCGGCCCGGGTCGGGGCCGGCCGCGAGGGCGGTCCGGGCGGCCTCCGCCTCGGACTCGCCGATCCGCGGCCGGGTCAGCGCGGCGAGGAGGCGCACTTCGGGCGGAGGGATGTCGGAAGGGTTCATCGTCGGCGGCAACCCTATAGACCATGTGACGGCGGCGCGGAAGCGGATTCGCGTGAAGGGCAGGGGAGGGGGGACGGGGAACGCGATGACGGGGTGGGCGCACCGGGTCCGTCGGCGTGTCGGCCTTCCGTACAGCGGGAGCTGCGCACCCGCGGCCGAGCGGTGGCTGGCGTGGGCCGACAGCAGCGGTCCCGTAGGTCCCACTGCACGGGCGCGGTGTAGCGTCCGCGACGTTGACACGGCGCTTCCGGGCAGCACAGAATCCGCGCGCGCAGCGGCATCGCCGCGCGGGGGAGGGATGGGAATGGCGGACGAAGCGACCGGAAGCGCGCGGCTGAGCCGGGCGGACGACGTGGTGCGGCGCCAGATCGCCGACGAAATCATCCTTGTGCCGGTGCGGCGCTCGGCCGAGGACTTGGACAGCATCTACTCGATCAACCCGCTGGCCGCCCAGATCTGGGACGGGCTCGACGGACAGCGGACGCTCGGCGAGATCCGCGCGCAGATTCTCGATGAATACGAGGTCAGCGCCGGTGATCTCGATCGCGACCTGGCCGAATTCGTCGCGCAGCTGAAGGCCGAGGGGCTGGTCCGGGAGGCCTGAGATGGACGCGCAGGGCGCGCCGTCGGTCGAGTACGCGGATTGGAGCCTGCGGGTGCACCAGCAGGCGAACCGCCAGCGCCTCCCGCTCTCCGGCTCCCTCGAGGTCACCTTCGACTGCAACTTTCGTTGCATCCACTGCTACTGTGTCGATCAACCCCCGCGGAAGGAGCTGAGCCTCGACGAGATTCGGAAGCTGCTGGACCAGATGGCCGCCGAGGGATGCCTCTGGCTGTTGCTGACGGGCGGGGAGCCGCTGCTGCGTCGGGACTTCCCGGAGATCTACCTGCACGCGCGGCAGCGCGGGCTGATCACGACGGTCTTCACGAACGGGAGCCTGGTGACGGACCGCATCGCGGGGCTGCTGGGCGACCTGAAGCCGTTCGTCGTCGAGGTCACGCTCTACGGGTTCTCGTCGGAGACCTACCGGGAGGTCACGGGCCGCGCGGAGCATTTCGATCGCGTCCTGCAGGGGATCGACCGGCTCCAGGCGCGCGGGGTTCCGCTCAAACTCAAGTCGATGATCCTGCGCCAGAATCTCGGCGATCTTCCGCAGTTGCAGGCCTTCGCGGAATCGCGCGGGCTGGCGTACCGGTTTGACCCGGTGTTGAACCCGACGCTGGCCGGCGACCGGCGGCCGGAGGAGCTGATGGTCGCGCCCGCGGAGATCGTGCGGCTGGACCTCGATGACGCGGAGCGCCTCAAGGGCTGGCGGGACTTCTGCGAGAAGTTCACGTTCGCCTGCGACGACGGACGGCTCTTCAAGTGCGGCGCGGGGCAGTGGGGGTTCCATGTCGATCCGGAGGGCAAACTCTCGCTCTGCATGTTCGCCCGGCAGTACCAGTGCGACCTTCGCCGGATCTCCTTCCGTGAGGCCTTCTACACGTTCCTGCCGTCAGTCCTCGAGCGCAAGGAAACGCGCGTTACGAAATGCACGAGCTGCGCCATCCGCAACATGTGCGGGCAGTGCGCGGGCTGGGCGCACCTGCACAGCGGCGACGAAGAGGCGCCGGTCGAGTACCTCTGCCGGATCGCGCATGCGCGGGCCGAGGCGTTCGGCATCGCGACGGCGCTCCCGGCGCAGGGAGGGATGCGGGATGAATCGCTCGACGGCTCTTGAAATCGCGGGGATCCGCTATTCGCTGGAGAAGGCGAAGGGCGGGTCGGATCTCGTGATCGACCGTTCGCATGCTCCCTTCGTTTCGGAGGGCGAGCCCGCGCTGCGGTTCGAGGCGGTGGACGGCGACTGGCCGGCGATCGAGGGGCTTCGGCCCGCGTTCGAGTCCGGCTCCTGGTGGCGGATGCTCGAGGCGCCGGGCGCCCACGTGGTCTC
>PWTM01000262.1 GCA_003563855.1 PVC group bacterium
CGGGGAAGCAGAATCTTCTCCGTCGACCTTTCGCGCGTCGGCGCATTGCACCATGCGCACATACTAAGATAGCCGGGGCCAGGCATTTCGGGCAGAGACCGCCAGAAGTGAGATGCGCCCCTGGGGAACGTCCTCTTCCCTTTCGCGTTGACGTGTTGGCAGGGTTGCGATACACGCTTCTGCCATGCCGTGCGGTGAGCCGCGCGGCCGGCGTCGGCTGCGGCGGAACGCGGGCGGGCGCCGAGGGAAGGAGGGTGCGTGGTGCGTGCAGTCCTGCGAGGGTTAACGGTCGCGCTGGTCGCGGGCTTTGCCGCCGGCGTGTGGGCCGAGGACGCGGAACAGGCGGCAGTCAGCGCCCGGGCGGAGGAACTGGCCCCGGCGGATATGCCGGGGGCGCAGCGGATCGTCGCGCTGCACCGCTTCGTGCGCGACGAGATCCGCCAGGTCCAGACCCGCTATGGGTGAGCGGGCCGCACCTGCACGCCGCTTGACCGGGTGTTGAGCGCAAAACAGGGCGATCAGCAGGCGCGGGCCGAATTGCTCGGCCACCTGTTGAACGCGTCGGGATTCCAGGCCTTCATCCTGCAGCACGGCACCGGCCGGGAGGTCTATCACCTGATCCTCCTTCGGCTGGACGAGGCCGGCGTAACCGCGCTGGGCGAGGCGGTCGGCCGGCCGTTGACGCCGGTGCGGGTCGGCCCCGTATCCGCCATCGCGCTGCCCCTTGAACCCGGGGCCGAGATCGGCGCCGTGGCGGCCGACTACTACAACCCGGAAAACGGGCGGTGGACGGCCAGCATCGCCTTTCGACGATTGCACGACTGAACCGGGGCCGAAGCGTCGTCGAGCGAAGCCCCCCATGCGCCCGCGGGGCAGGCCCCCGCGGGCGCCGAGTGGAGACGCCCCATGCGAAAGTCACGTTCCGCTTCAACGGTACGGCGGGCGGCGGCCTTCGGGCTTCTGCTGGCGCTTCCCGCGACGGCCGCCCCGTGGGTCTTCGAAGGCCGCCTCGTGCCCCCGGACGGCCGGACGGCCGATGCGTACACCGTCGTACTGGAACACCACGAAGGGCGCCGCCAGACCCCGCCGTCGGACTTCCGAATCGCGCAGCCGCCCGACGCGGACGGCGCGTTCCGCATCGCCGCCGAACCGCACCCCGGCCAGTACTGGCTCTTCGTGCAGGACGGCAACGGCCGCGTCCTGATCGGCTACCCGCACCTGAACGCCAGCCGCGATTTCGAAGCGATCGAGCTGCGGGACGACGGCGAGGTGATGGGTGCGCTGCAGACGCCCGAGGGCGAACCGGCGGCCGGCGTCACGGTTCATATCGAACGACGGCTCGACGCGCCGTGCCGGCATTACGTGGACGCGGGAAGCGTCCGCAGCGACGCCGAAGGCCATTTTGCGATCACCGCGCTCCACCCCGGCGACCATCGCCTCCGCATCGAGTCCGAGCGCTATGCGCACGCCGCGATGGACGTCGCCGTGACGGGGGACCTGACGTACCTGGACCTGCAACTGGAACCGGCCGCCAGCATCCGCGGGCGGGTCACGCTGGCCGACGGGACTCCGGTCGGCGGCGTATCCGTGCAGGTTGACCCCCAGGTTCCGCCCGCGGTCACGGATGCCGACGGGCGCTACCGCGTGCGCGGCCTGCGCGCGAACACGTACCGGTTGCGGGCCTGGGGAGACACGGTCGCCGTGGAACACTACGGCACGCTGTCGGTCGCGGTGGACGCCGAAGAGGTGACCGCGCCCGATATCCTCGTGGCGCCGGTCGGCTCGCTGCGCGTCTCGCTCGCCCGCGAAACCCCCGGCGAGCCGCTGCCCGAGCGCCTGCCGATCGTGCTCGAGGCCCGGGGCGATCACCGCGGCTGGTTCCGGTTTGACGCGCCCGTGCGCGACGGCGTGGCCACGTTCGAGAACCTGGCGCCCGGACGCTTCGTGCTCCGCCTGCAGCGGGATGAACTGGGCGATGTGCGCGCCGACGTGGAGATCCGGAGCGAGGGCGTGACGGACGTGGCGCTGGCGCTGCCGGAGGTCCTGGTGCTGCACGGCCAGGTGCTGGAGGCCTCCGGGGATCCGCTGCCGGGGGCACGCGTGATGTACCGTTCCGCGCCGCCCGCCGATCCGATGGCGGCGCCCGACCGTTTCGATGACCTGGTCCATCGCCATGCGCGCAGCGATGCCGCCGGGCGGTTCCGGCTGGCCGGCCTGCCGGCCGGCGAGGGCACGCTGACCATCCAGGCCGAGGACCGCGTAACGCTGCACCAATCCATTACGCTCCCCGCCGACGGCGATGCGGTGTACACGCTCGAAACCGGGCGCAGCGTCAGCCTTCGGATCGTGGATGAGGACGGCGCCCCCCTCGCCGGCGCCCGGCTGTTGCTGGCAACGGACGTCTCCCGGCGGGATCCCATGCAACCCCGGGACACCGTCCGGGGCGAGAGCGATGCGGAGGGCCGGGTCGTCCTGCGCGCCCTGACCGCCGGCCGCTACCGCCTCTCGGTGGATGCCGACGATCACTACGGCCACTTCGACCCGGTCGAGATCACGGACGAGACGGAACGCCTGGATGACCTCGTGATGACGCGGGGCCTGGAGATCACGGGTACGGTGAGCGAGGCCGACGGCGCCCCGGTGGCCGGCGCCCGGGTGGGGGCGATGATGCAGCGGCCGGCCCGCGGGATGCCGTGGATGGAACGGGACGCCGAGACCGACGCCGAAGGCGCCTTCCGCATCGGCGGCCTGCCGGAAGGCGTCTACCGCCTGGGCGTCCGCGACGCGCGAACCTTCGAGGAACTCTCCACGGTCCCGGATGTGCCGGCCGGGTCCGAAGACCTCGTGGTGATCCTCGCCGAACGGCACACCATCCCCCTGCGTGTCCTGGGACCGGACGGGCGCCCGGCCGCGGGCGCCGAGTTCAGCGTTCAGCCGACCGGCCCGCACCGCACGATCCGCTCGCTCCGCGATGAGCGCCAAACGACCGATGCGGAGGGCCGCGCATCGATCACGGTCCGGGGCGGCGCGCGCTACGCCATCGCCGTTCGGCGGCGCCCCTGGGTCGACGCGACCCATCCGCTCGACCTGACGGCCGGGCGCGAGGCGCCGGCATCGATCGAGATCCGCATGAAGGCGGGCCGGTCCGTGAGCGGGACGGTGGTGAACGCCGACGGCGCGCCGCGCGCCGGGGCGTTCGTCACGGCCGGCGATCGGACGCCGGTGCGAACGGATGCGCAGGGCGCCTTCGAGATTCCCGGCATCGGCCCCGGCGTGCTCGCGCTGCGCGTCCATACCGACCCGGAGGGAGAACGCCTGATCGGCGCCCGCACCGTGGTCGTCGATCCCGCAGCCGAGTCCGTCCCGCCGGTTCGCATCGTCCTGCCGGAGCCGGGTTCCGTGCGCGGAACCCTGCGCGACGCGGAGGGAGCACCGATTCCCGGGACGGATGTGATGCTGAACAGCCTCAGCGATCGGACCGACCTTCAGGCCATGTACCGGTCGGAGACGGACGACGAGGGTGCGTTCGCGTTCGACTCGGTCATGCCGGGCCGTTACCTGCTGATCGCGAGCGCGGTCGCCCGGGAGCACCCCGCGGACGGGCCGCGAACGCCGATGATGCGCGTGGTCGAGGTGGCGGCCGGAGAGGCGGTCGTGGCGGACCTGCCGGAAGCGACGGCCCCCACCCAGGCCGTGAGCGGTCGGGTCACGCGCGACGGGGCGCCGGTGACGGATGCCCGCGTGCTGTTCGTCCCGCGGGGCGAGGATGGCCGGACGGACGTGCGCGCCGTGACCGGAATGATGGGCTGGGAACCCGCCGTCACCGGGCCGGAGGGGCGGTATTCGGCGGACGCGCTCGAACCCGGTCGCTACATCGTCATGATCGTCCAGGAGGAGGACGCCGACGCCGGCGCGGAGGCGTTCCATTACGGCGTGCCCGTCGAGATTGAAGCCGGGCAGACCGAACTCGACATCGCGGTCGAGGGCGTGACCCTGCGCGGCATCGCGCTGCGCTCCTCCGGCGAACCAACGCCGGGCGCAGCGGTCATCGCCCTCCCCGTCGCCAGCGGTACGGACTCGATGTCCCGGCGTTTGATGGCGCGGTCGGCCGAGACCGGCGAGGACGGCCGGTTCGAGCTGCCCTACCTCGCCTCCGGTCCGCTTCGCATCACGGTCATCGACGAGGCCGGCGGGGAGGCCATCACGTCGACGCTCGAGGCGAGCGCTGACGAAACGCCCGAACACCGGATCCGGCTGATGCCGGGCCTGCGGATCGCCGGCCGGGTCCGGCGCGAACCGGAAGGCGCGCTTGAGCGCAGCATCGTCCTGGTGCTCTCGCCGGACGGGGCCATCCTCAGCGGCGCGCGGGTCGACGAAGAGGGACGCTTCGCCGTGGAGGAAGTCCTGCCGCGGGACCGCTACCTGGTCGCCTGCCTGCACCCGGAACTGGCCGCGGTGGCGCAGGCGGTCGGGGCCGACGCCGACGGCGAGCTGACGTTCCTGCTGCGGCCCGGCGGCGGCGTCGCGGTGTCGCTGACCGGCCCCCCCGAGCGCATCGCCGGCCGCGCACTGGAAATCGTCGATGCCAGCGGGAACCGGGTTCCGCACCTGGCCACCCTGCCGGACCTGGGCTACCTGGGCGAGATGACCCGTTCGCTTTCGCTCCTGCCGACGGATGTCGGCGGCCGCACACGCGCCGACGGGCTCCCGGCGGGCGACTACACGGTCCGCCTGGCCGATGCCGACGTCCAGGCCGCCGTCACCGTGCGTCCGTTCGAGGACGTCGCCGTCGAGCTTGCGGTGGAATAGGCACGGGACCGCATGGCCAGCGTTTGACAGCCGGCGCCGGATTGCGTAGCTTCTCCGACTCCGCGAACTCAACCGGGCGGCTCGCGAACGTATGCGTACGGGGCGCCCGAG
>PWTM01000036.1 GCA_003563855.1 PVC group bacterium
ATCGCCTGGGCGATCGGCGAGGCGATCCGCGCGCATGGCGGGCGAGTGGTCTACGCGGCGCAGAGCGAGCGGATCGCGCGGGTCTTCCTCGACCGGGACGCGGCGTTGACGCCCGCGCGGCGGGCCGAGCTCGACGTGCGCTACTGCGACGTGACGCAGGCGGCCGAGGTGGAGGCCCTCTTCGCCGGCGTCGGGCCGATCGCCGGCGCGGTGCATTCGATCGCCTACGCCAATCCCCGCACCTGCCTCGGCGAGGAATTCCACACCGGGGCGACGGACGACATCCTGCAGTCGTTCCACATCAGTTGCGCCTCGCTGGCGACCGTGGCGCGGGAGGCCGCGCCGCGTATGGTCGGCGAGGGCGCACTGCTGGCGCTGACCTTCGATACCTCGCGCGTCTACCCGTTCTATAACTGGATGGGCGTGAACAAGGCGGCGCTCGAGGCGCTGGTCCGGGCGCTGGCGCGCCGGCACGGCCGGGACGGCGTCCGGGTGAACGCCGTCTCGGCCGGCCCGCTGACCAGCAAGGCGGCCTCGAAGATCCCCGGCTTCGGGCGGCTCGACCGCATCTGGAACACGTCCAGCCCGCTGCCCTGGGATCCGCGCGCCGGGAAGCAGGACGTGGCGGACGCGGCCGCCTTCCTGCTCGGGCCGCTCGCGCGGCGGATCACCGGCCAGGTGCTCTACGTGGACGGCGGCGCCTCGGTCGTCGCCGGCGAATTGCTCCCGCACGAGCTGGGGCCGGGCCGCGCACCGGCGGAGGGCCCGGATTCCGGGCCGAGCAGCCGCTCGTCGCGGTAGTCGGGCCGCAGCTCACGGCGCAGGATCTTGCCCGTTGCCGTGCGGGGCAGCCGGTCGCGGAAGACGATCGTGCGGGGAACCTTGTAGTCGGCCAGGTTCGCGGCGCAGTGCGCGAGCACCTCGCGCGGGTCGGGCGGCGTCTCCCCGGCCGGCACGGCGAAGAGCGTGAGCGTCTCCCGGCCGCGCGCGTCGACGCCGGGCACGGCCGCGGCGTCCGCAACGCCCGGGTGGCTGATCGCCACCTCCTCGATCTCGCGCGGCGAGATGTTGAAGCCGCCGCGGATGATGATGTCCTTCTTGCGGTCCGTGACGAAGAAGCAGCCGTCGGCGTCGCGGTGGCCGAGATCGCCGGTGTGGAACCAGCCGTCGCGGATCGCCTCGGCGGTGGCCGCGCGGTCGTTCCAGTAGCCCGGCATGACCATGCCCCCGCGGATGACGATCTCACCGGTCTCGCCGTCGGGCAGCGGCCGGCCGCGGTCGTCGACGACCCGGATGTCGACGCCGGGCGGCGCGGGGCCGATGGAGCCGGACTTGTACCCCTCGCCGGGAAGGTTCAGGCAGACGGCGGAGGTCGTCTCGGTCAGGCCGTACCCCTCGGCGATGCGCGTGCCGAACGTCGCCTCGAAGTCCTGCAGCACGGCGCGCGGCAGGGGCGCTCCGCCGGAGACGCAGATGCGCAGGGAGCGGGGCAGTTCGGTCTTGCGCGCCTTCGCCAGGCGCAGCAGGTGCTGGTACATCGTCGGGATCGCGATCAGCACGCTGGCCTTGAAGTCGCGGATGACCTCGAGCAGCCGGGCGGGGCTGTACTGCGCGACCAGCGCGATCGGGATGCCGGCGTGGAGCGCCCAGACCAGGCCGTCGGCCAGCCCGTAGACATGGTAGAGCGGCAGGACGACGACCATCCGGTCGTCGGGCTTCAGCGGGAGGAGCCCGTCGACCATGGCGCACTCGGCGGCGAAGTTCCCGTGCGTGAGCGTGACGCCGCGGGGCCGGCCCGTGGTTCCCGACGTGTAGAGCAGGACCGCGGGGTCGTCCGGCCCGCGCGGCGCGGCGTGGAACCGCCGCGAGGCGCCCCGGACGAGGTCCTGGAAGAAGCCCATGCCGGCGGGTTTGGGGGCGCCGTGGCCGCTGCGCGGCACGCGCGCGACGGCGATGCCGCGCCGCTTCGCGGCTTCGCGGTCGAGGTCCACGTCGGGCCCGGCCAGCACGCCCTTCTCCCGGAATCCGAGAAAGACCACGGTATCCGGCACCCGGTTGCGCGCCAGCAGGTACTTGCCGGCGAGGCGCCCCTCGGCCAGCGCCGCGGGCCAGGCGGCGAGGTCCGCCACCTCCGCCCGCGGATCGTCGAGCACCCGCCAGGCGCCGGGCGCCGCGGCGGCGGCTTCGGGTTCCGGCTCGGGCGGCGGACGGCGGCGGCGGCGAAAGAGCATCGGTCGCCCCTCAGCCCCGCGAGCTTTCGCTGTGGAGGAAGTCGTCCACCTCGGTGAAGAACACGTCCACGATCTCCTCGCCCGGCCGCGGCGTGAGCAGGCTCGTGACGGTATACACGAGGCCGTTGAGCACGAGGGTCGGCAGGATCGGGTGCAGGCCGAGGAAGAGGGCCCGCTCGCCGCCGACGAACAGGCCGGCCACGAGGTAGACGGTCCCGGCCAGCGTCCCGGCCAGCGCACCCTGCCGCGTGCCGCGCTTCCAGAGCAGGCCGCCGACCAGCGCGGGCGCCCACTGCGCGAAGCCGGGCACGCTGATGTCGGTCAGGTAGAGGGCCATCGCCTCCTCGCCGAGCCCGAGCACGACCGCCACCGTGACGCTGAGGCTGAAGACCACGATCGCGACGACCGACCAGCGCGCCCAGCGCATGATCTGCGCATCGGTGGCCTGCGGGCGGAATACGCCCTGCACCAGGTCGCGCGCCACGAGGATGCCGGCGGTCATGAGCTGAACGGCGGCCGTCGAGATCGCGGCGGCGATGACGCCCATGAGCACGAAGACGGCAAACCAGCGGGGCAGAAACGTCTGGATCACCGTCTGCACGACGCGGTCGGCCTCGGCGGGATCGGCGACGCCCGGAAGCGCTGCGGGGGCGACGATCGAGCCCCAGATAAACGGGATCACGTAGAAGAAGAGCCCGCCGAAGATGAAGATCATCAGCGGCAACCACTTGAAGAGCGAGCGGTCACGGGCGGTCATCGCGCCGATAACCACGTGCGGCCAGGTGAAGGCGAGCAGGCCGACGATGAAGGTGCCGATCGTCAGCACGCGCGTGTACTCCCCCAGCGGACCTGGCGCGGCCAGTTGCTCCGGGGCGGTCTCCTTCAGCCGCGCGACCGCCTCGACGATACCCCCGTCGGGGAACGCGACCGCGACGACCCAGACCAGCGAGCCGAGCAGCGCCGTAATGTAGACGACCCCCAGGAAGATGTTCACCCAGGCGACGATCCGCATGCCGCCGAGCACGACGAGCACCACCAGGAGGACCGTCGTATAAACAGCGCCGACCCAGAGCGGGTAGCCGGTCAGGGCGACGAAGCCGTGCCCGACCCCGAGCGGCTGGATGCCGACATAGGGCACGATGAAGGCGAGCATCGTGACGGCCAGCACGACGCGGAGGGTCGGCGACTCGTAGCGGGCGGCGAGCGTCTCGACCGGGGACAGGAAGCGGTTGAGCTTGGCCAGGGCCCAGAGCCGCGGGCCCAGAAACATGTAGAGGCCCGCGAACCCGGCAACCGAACCCCAGATGAACAGGACGTAGGCGGGACCGTGCCGGTAGAGCACGCCGGGGAACCCGTAGAAGGTCCAGCTCGACGAGATCGCGAAGAGCACGAAGAAGAACATCACGACCACGCCGATCGCCCGGCCGGCCAGCATGTAGTCCTCGGCCGACCGGGCCGAGAACCGGTACCCGTAGGCGGCCATGGCCACGATGACGGCACTGAAGAGCCCCAGCGCCAGTGCGTCAGTCATGCTTCGCTCCTCCCGCGTTCCGCGCGCGCCCGGTACGCGCGCGGGCGCCGCGTTGCCTAACGAAACGGCCAGAACCGGGTGAAGTAGACGAGGTAGGCAACGAGCCAGACCAGCACGAACACGATGCCCAGCGCCAGCGGCGCCGTGACCCAGCCGAACCAGACCGCCGGCGATCCCTCCGCCGGCGCCTCGAGCGCCCCGGCCGCAATGGCCGCAATGACGCCGATGACCGAGAGCGCGAGCACGGCAACGAATACCCGCCCCGCCGTGTGCGCCATCATCTCTCTCATGCGGATTCCCCCCGGGCACGAAGAACCGCGCGTATTAGCGCCCCGAACCGGTCGTTGGACAAGGGCTTTCTGACCCGGCCGTTCACTCCGTCGGCGCCGGAGAGCCCGTGCCCCCCGGGCCGGACGGGTCGGCAGACGCGTCGGCGGGGAAGCGAAGCGTGAAGCGCGAGCCGTTTCCGGGAGCGCTGTGCGCCTCGATCGTGCCGCCATGCGCGGTCACAATCGACTTCACCACCGCCAGCCCGAGGCCGTGGCCGTCGGGCCGGGCCGTGAAGTGCCGGTCGAAGACCCGGAGAAGGGTCTCTGGATCCATACCGCGGCCGGAATCGGACACGGAGAGTTCGACGCCGCCGTCCACGGCGGCGGTCGCGATCGCGATCGTGCCGCCGGCCGGATCGCTCGCCTCGCAGGCGTTGCAGACCAGGTTCAAGAGGACCTGCTGAAGCTGCACGGCGTCGAGCCGCACGGCCGGAAGCCCCGGGGCGAGGCGCAGCTCGAGGCGCGCGCGGCGGGCGGCGACGCATTCGAGCAACGGGCGCATCTCGTCCAGCAGCGCGTTAAGGTCGAGCGGTTCCGGAACGGCATCCACGCGGCCGACGTGGTCCACGAGCCGGCGGCAGAGCACGTCCGCGCGCCGGCCCGCATCGGCGATACGCGCGAAGGCGGCGCCGGCGGGCGTTTCGGGCGGAACCTCGTCCATCGCCGTCTCGCAGGCGCCGAGGATGACGGCCAGGAGGTTGCAGAAGTCGTGCGCGATATCGCCCGCCAGCCGGCCGAGCTGCTCGAGCCGCTCGCGTTCGCCATCGACCGGGACGGCCGCGGCGGCCGGCGCCCCGTTCGGGGGGCGCGCTTCCGGCGCCGATGGCG
>PWTM01000269.1 GCA_003563855.1 PVC group bacterium
CCTTCGCTCGGAGCGGAGCGACGAGCGAAGGTTGCCCTACGTAGCACGGCGCCGCGCCGGGCGAAGACGGCCTGTGGATGGAGCCGCTCCGAGCTACGCATGGCAACCGCCCCGTCGAACTTCTTCGCCTCGTCGCCGGAGCGAACGGGTTTGAGAACGAGCGAGCGGCCGTCCAAGGCCTGGACCAGCGCCCCGTCGGCACTTCCAAGCCCTGGAAATGGAACCGCAGAGATCGGGGCTACCCATCAAAGCAGGTCCCGCTTACGCCGCACTCCGGCCAGGCGACGTCTGCACTTGCACTCGCCCGCTTGGACCGGGCCTTGGAAAGAGGGGGCCAGAGAAAAGTCGTCTCTGTTTGGACCGCGGTAGAAGAGTTTCCCCACGTATTTTCCTGCGAAAGGGCTTGACTCGGCGGTGCGCTTGATGCAGGATGCCATCTGACCGTGAAGGATTGCGTGGAATGGTCCCTTTTCCACCCGTTGCGACCGTCGGGAGTCGAATGCCGAGGCCTGTCGAGCCATGTGCGATTGTCTTCGACTGATCGGGCGTCGTTCGAGCAACCGGCATCGCGCCGGGGGCCGGGGCGGGATTTGGCTCGGTTTTCTGGCCCTGGCGCTGGGCAGCGCCCCCGGCATCGGCGGCGGCGAGACGCCGGTGGCGTTGACCGACGAGCTGTACCGGCCGCCCCTGCCGATCCAGACGCGGATCGAGGTCACTGCCGTTCCGGGCGCCCCGGTGCAGGCACGGCTCACGCTGGTGTTTCCGCATTCCGGATTCGAGGTGACGGACTGGGGCGAGCCGGCGTTCGACGGGAATCGGATCGCGGTCGATCTGGATATCGCCAGCGAGCCGATCGCGCTGCCGGTCGTGACCGAGCTCAGCCATGTCTACGACCTCGGCAGTCTGAACCCTGGCGATTACGTGTTTGAAGCGACGGCGGGCGAGCACGTGCTGGGCCGCAGGCCATTCACGGTGGCGGAGCTTCCCCGACCGCCGGCGAGTGCGGACCTGCAGGTGCGGGTCCGGGATGACCGGCGCGCGCTGGCCCGGGTCAGGGTGGTGTTTCACCGGCCGGGATTCCGGGTGAGCGATTGGGGCGGCGTCTCGTTCGACGGCGACCGGGCGTTCGAGATCCGCGCGATAGCCACGCCGGAGGTCGATGCGGCGGAGATTCCGGGAACCACGTTGAAACAGCGGCATGTGTACCGGTTGGCGGAGGAGCCCCTTGCGCCCGGCCGCTACCACGTGCGGTTCCGTCTCAACGGTCACACGCTGGCGAAGGCGGAGTTCACGGTCGATGAGTCCCCGGGCATTGTCGCGCGGATCGACGACGAACCGCTGATCGAACCGGGGCAGGCGACGCACCCGATCCGAATCCGTTATTGGCACCCGTCCGGGATCGACCCGAGCACGCTTGGTGACCGCAACATTCGCGTCGTCGGCCCGAACGGATACAAGCAGTTCGCGACGCTGGCGGAGTGGAAGCCCGCCCCGGCCACATCGGGGGGCGCGATCGTCGCCACCTACCTTGCGCATGCGCCGGGGCCGGTTTGGACGGCGCAGGACAACGGGGCGTACAGCGTGAGTCTCATGGCCGGCTCGGTGCGCGCCCGCTCGGGCTACGAATTCCCGGCCTGGCGCCTCGGCATCCTGCAGGTCGCGATCCCGGAAATCCCGGAGGAGCCTCCCGGGGCGCCGTGGGCGGAGGTGATCGCGGGCGATATCACGGCGCCGGGTCCGGATCCCCATCCGTTCCAGATCCGTTTTCACGGTGAAGTCGATGTCGAGAGCGTGCGCGAGGCGCGGATCCGGGTGGCCGGCCCGCACGGCTACGCCGTGGAAGCCGAACTCTGCGGGTTGTTCTCGACTTCCGCTTCGAACGCACCCGGCACGGTTTTCGCCGTCTATCGGGCGGCGGCGCCGCGCGGGGGCTGGAGCGCGCTTCACAACGGATTCTACGGCATCTTCCTTCCGCACAGGACCATCAAGGATGTCCACGGCAACTCTGTCGTCGGGGGGCTGGCCGGGGGGTTCGACGTCAGGATCCGGCCCACGCCCGAGCCCGGCCGGCCCCGGCTGGTTTTTCGGACCGAAACCGACAGCACGGGGCGGGTGCTCGCCCACCTGGCGTTCGAGCCGGGCGACACGCAGTGGCGGGTGCTCGAGTGGGGCGAGCGGGTGCACCTCTCCGGCCACACGTTCGTCGCCAGGGCCGTGATTCACGAATACGCGATGCCGCCCTACGGGCCGCAGCAGAAGACCTATGCGCTGGGGCGCCTGCTGCCGGGCCTGTACGGGTTCGTGTGGCACGGCTCCAACGGGTTCGTGAGCCGCCACCTGTTCCGGGTCGGCCCCGGGACTGCACCCGCACCGCCCTTCGAACGCTGGCTCCACGCGGCCACCGAGCTGGCGGCCGCCACCGGCGACCCGCCGCCGGACGGTTCCGACGAGGCCGCGATCGCCGCCTATGCCTTCGGCATGGATGCCGGCGGCCCCGGCGGCGCGCGCGTGCGGCCGGCGCTCAGGATCGATCGCGACGGCGGGCGCATGGTCCTGAGCCACGCGGCGGTGCCCACGGCCGCCGACGTCGCCTATCGCATCGAGGCCTCCCGCGACCTGGTGCAGTGGGAGGATTGGACCGACCGAGCCGAGCTTCGCGAGCTGCGCGAGCACGCCGACGGCACCTGCTGGAGGATTCTCGACGTGTCGGCCGCCGCGCATGAAGACGGCTGGCCCGTGCCCGCGGGCGACCTCACGGAGGCGGCCGACGAAGGCCCGGTCTTCTTCCGCATCCGCGCCGAACACCAACCGGCGCCCGAGCCGGACCCGGAGTAAGCAGGACGTCGACTGGCGTCGACGGGAGTCGAAGGGAGTCGAAGAGCCCAGCCCTCATTGTGCGGGAATGCAACCAGGGAATCGCCCCGCAAGAAATGCGTTCGGCGCGGCGGCGGATCGCCAGGAGGCAGCGCTATTCCGCCCGGATTCGATAGAAGACGGCGCCGTCGGGGGCATCGGGAACCGTGAACGTGTCGAAATCCCCGGTGCCTTCGCGCGGGGCGATCCCGGGGGCGTCCGCCCAATCGCCCGCTTTCAGGTCATGGACCGATTCGAGCGTGTACCACAGACCGGGTTCTGTCGGTCCGTAATGGATGTTGAGGGCCGGGCCGAAGAGGTCCACCCCGATGATCGAAAAGGCGTATTCCGCCGGCACATACACCTGTCGGATGGATTCCACCCAGGACCCAGATGCGTTGCCCATCCCCGAGGGAAAGTGGCCGCGCGCACGGATGAAGACATTCCGTCCACGCGGAAGAACCGCCTTGGTCAATTCCCAGCCCCCCAGAACTCTCTCTCCACTGCCCATCCACTCCCAGGCCTCGCCGTCGGTAGATCGTTCAAACGTGACGTACGCCACTTCCGGGCCGGAACCGTAATAGAAGAGGGTGGGCGGCCACCCTGAGATCCCATAGGCCACCCGATCCCAGCGGATGGTCGACCCCGTCTCGTCGATCCGAAGCTGTTGATACGAACTCACGTTGCTTGAAAGCCGTTCGACCCCCCGGGTGGCGGACTCGGTTCCTTGATAGCCCAGGACGATCTTTCCGTCGGTCTGTACGGCCAGGGCCCGGACCCAACTTGGCGCCTCGTAATCGAAGGATACGTCCACATTGCCATTGGCCAGAAGGCGGCCGATGAATCGATGCGGCTCCCCGCCCAGCGTCGTGAATCTTCCTCCCACCACAATACGCCCGTCCACCTGCAGGGCGAGGGACGTAACCCAGTCGTCCTGCGTGTAACCGGTATAGAACGCTTCGTCGAGGGCGCCATCCGCATCCAGACGGGCCAGATAGAAGCAAGGCTCCCCATTGATCTCGCGAAACTCCCCGCCAATGACAATTCGGCCGTCCGGTTGAATCGCTATGGCGCGCACGGTCGAGTTGATGACCGGCGCAAAGTCCGCGTCCAGCGATCCGTCCACGTTCAGCCGGGCCAGATAAGTGCGTGGCTGCCCCGCCACGGTGACAAACCTGCCCCCGATCACGATCTGACCGTTGGGCTGCAGCGCAACGGCTAGCACCGTATCCCCAACTCCGGGCGTAAACATCTCGTCCAGGGAACCGTCCTCATGTACGCGTGCCAACCGATCCCGGGGTTGTCCCTTCAGCGTGGTAAACGATCCGCCCACCAGGATTTTCCCGTTCGGCTGAATGGCCAGGGCGTGTACCCATGCGTCCGCATCGGCCGAAAAGTCCTCGTCCAGCGCCCCGTCCGGGTGCAGACGGGCAAACCGATGCCGCGCGGCGCCGGCGACTTCCATGAACCAGCCGCCGACCAGGACCTTGCCGTCGGACTGCACCGCCAAGGCCGTGGCGGTATCGTTGAGTGCGGGATCGTACGATGTATCCAGCGAACCGTCGGGATGGAGGCGCGCAAGATGATGACGCGACGTCCCCGCGAGGGTGTTGAAAACGCCTCCGACGAGAATCCCGCCGTCCGGCTGAAGCGCCAGCGCGTATACGCTATCGTCGGCCTCGATCCCGAGGTCGGCGTCCACGCTCCCATCCGGATAGAGCCGGGCCAGGCCCTCGCGCGCATGGCCGCCCACCTCCCCGAACGCGCCGCCGACGATCACCTTCCCGTCCCTCTGCTGCGCCAGTACACGAACCTCATCGTCGGCGCCGGGAGCGAAGGCTTCGTCCAGCGCGCCGTCGGGCTGCAGTCGGGCGAGGCGGTCGCGCGGTTGCCCGGCCATCTCCGTGAAGTTGCCGCCCACCAGGATCCGGCCGTCCGCCTGGACCCGCACGTCATACACCCAATGATTGGCGCCCGGATCGAACGACGGGTCCAGCGTACCGTCGGGATGCAGCCGGGCGAGGCGGTCGCGCGGCTGTCCGGC
>PWTM01000092.1 GCA_003563855.1 PVC group bacterium
GACCGGCGGCTCGGGCGGCGGCGCGGAGCGCCCGGCCCGCCGGCCCGGCGACGCCTCGACGATCTGGCGCACGACCACCCGGACCGGCCGGACCGAGGCGATGCCGATGCCCGTGACGATCCGCTCCCGGATCCGCTCCTGCACCTGCTGGGACCATTCCGGGATGGCGCATCCCGCCCGGACCTCGCAAACCGCCGTGACCGCCAGCTCGCCACCGACGGCGCGGACCTCCGGATGGAACCGCACGAGCCCGTCAAACTCCGTGCCCATGCCGGAGAGGAAGTCGCGGACGGCATCCAGGCTGACCTCGACGTCGCCGCCCGGGTTTTCGAAGGCCAGGTAGCGCCTCCCGCGGCCGCGCCGCAGGGTCGCGACAAGGGACACGGCCCAGACCCCGCCCAGCGCCACGCCGGCGATCCCGACGGCCCCCACGACCGGCCGCTGCTCCTCGAGGATCGCCAGGGCGTTGCTCCACGACGCGCCCCCGCGCAACGCGACCCAGGCCAGCCCCGCGCCGCCCGCCGTGACGATCGCCATCAGGAGAAACGCGGCCAGGGCATGCAGCGCCTTCATGACCCCTCCTCGGCCGGCTTCGCCTTCGCCGACGGCTTCTCCCCGTGCCCGCCGGACGGGAACTGGATGCTCTGGACCAGGATGTTCACCGCCTTGACGGCCTTGCCGGTCATCGACTCGACCCCTTCGCGCACGTCGTGCTGGATCTGCCAGCAGGTCTTCGGGATGCTGACCCCGTATTCGAGGATCACGCTCATCTCGATCACGACGTTGTTGTCGACGATCTCGACGTGCACCCCCCGGTCGCCGCTCTTGCGGCCGACGATTCCGGCCAGGCCGTCGACCAGGTTGCCGACCAGGTCGACCACGCCGTCGACGCGCAGCGCCGCCAACCGGGCGATCACGGCGATCACGCTGTTGTGGATCTGGACCGAGCCGAGATCGCCTTCCTCGTCGTTGCGTTCCTCCGGCCCGGGCGTGTACGGCGGCGCCGGTACGGTCGACGTATTCCGCCCCTTCGCTTCGTCCTTCTTCGCGCTCATGGCTGCTCCTCCCTTCAGGCTTCCCCGCTCCCGCGGGACTGGATTCTGAAGCTCGACTCCATGAATTGCTCGAGAAACGCGGTCGTGTACTCGCCGCGCCGGAAATGCGCGTCGCCCACCAGCGCCTGGCCGACCGGCAACGTCGTGTGGACGCCCTGGATTGCGCATTCCTGGAGCGCACGGTTCAGGATGCGGATCGCGTCCGCCCGCGAATCCCCGCGCACGATCAGCTTGGCAATCATGCTGTCGTAGTGCGGCGAGATTTCGAGCCCGGAATAGACGTGCGAATCCACGCGCACCCCGCGCCCGCCGGGAAAGACCACGAGATCGATGCGCCCGGGCGAGGGCGCGAAGTTCCGGTACGGGTTCTCGGCGTTGACGCGGAACTCGATCGCGTGGCCGCGGAACGTGATCTCCTTCTGCGTGAACGGCAGCTTCTCGCCGGCGGCGGCCAGGAGCTGGGCCTTGATCAGGTCCACGCCCGTTACCTCCTCGGTGATCGGGTGCTCGACCTGGATGCGCGTGTTCATCTCCATGAAGTAGTATTCGCGGGCGCCGACGTCGAAGAGAAACTCGACCGTGCCGGCCCCGCGGTAGCCGACCGACTGCGCGGCGCGAACCGCCGCCCGCCCGATGCGGCGGCGCACGTCCGGCGTGATCGCGGGGCTGGGCGATTCCTCGAGCAGCTTCTGGTGGCGGCGCTGGATGCTGCAGTCGCGCTCGCCCAGGTGCACGACGTTCCCATGGTGGTCGGCCAGGACCTGAACCTCGATGTGGCGGGCCTGCTCGACGTACTTCTCGATGTACACGGACGCGTTCCCGAAGGCGCGCTCGGCCTCGGCGCTGGCCGTCATGTAGCCCTGCACGAGGCTGACGTCGTTGCGCGCGATCCGCATGCCCTTTCCGCCGCCGCCGGCGGCGGCCTTCACGAGCACCGGGTAGCCGATCCGCTTCGCGCAGGCGACCGCGTCCTCCTTCGAGAGCACGAGCCCGTCGCTCCCCGGCGTCACGGGCACGCCCGCCTTGCGCATCGTCTCGCGCGCCACCGCCTTGTCGCCCATGCGCCGGATGTTCTCCGGCGTCGGCCCGATGAAGGCGATGTTGCAGTTCGCGCAGATCTCGGCGAAGTGCGCGTTCTCCGAGAGGAACCCGTAGCCGGGATGAATCGCGTCCACGTCGGCGATCTCGGCCGCGCTGATCAGGTTGGCGATCTTCAGGTAGCTGTCGCGCGAGGGCGCCGGACCGATGCAGACCGCTTCGTCCGCCATCTGCACGTGCAGCGAGGCCTCGTCGGCCTCGGAAAAGACGGCCACGCTGTGAATGCCCATCTCGCGACAGGCCCGGATGATCCGTACCGCGATCTCGCCGCGGTTCGCTATGAGCACGCGATCGAACATGAGCGGGGTCCCCCGGCTCGAACGGCTAGAGCGGCTCGACCTTGAACAGGGGCTGGCCGAACTGCACGGCGGTCGCGTTGTCGACCAGGATGTTGCGGACGATCCCCCGCACCTCGGCCTTGATCTCGTTCATCACCTTCATCGCCTCGACCAGGCAGACGACGGTGTCCTCGTCCACCTCCTGGCCGACGGTGACGAACGGGTCGGCATCCGGGGCGGACGCCCGGTAGAAGGTGCCGACAATCGGGGCCTTGATTTCCACCAGCCCGGCCTCCGCCTCGGAAGGCGCGTCCGACCCGCCGGCCGCGGCCGCGGCCGGCGCGGCGGGCTGCGCGGCCAGCGGGGCGACGGCGCTCGGCCGCTTGAGGCTCAGGCGGAAGCCGTCCTGCTCCACCTCGAACTCGGCGAGGTCGTTCTCCCGCATGAGCCGGAGGACCTCTTCGATCTCGCGAATATTCATCGTACGCTCCTTCGCGTCGCGGCCGCCCGGCCTCGACCGGCCGGCCTTCGGTCCCTTCCCGCCGTTCACGTCCCGCCGCCTTCCGCATTCCAGCGTTCCATCAACCCCTCGAGCGCCAGCCGGTAACTCTCCGGACCGAAGCCGGAAACCTGGCCGATGCAGACCCCCGCCGTCAGGCTGCGGTGGCGAAACGGCTCCCGGGCCGCCGGGTTCGAAAGGTGCGCCTCGACGCACGGCACGCGAACACCCGCGAGCGCGTCGCGCAGGGCTACGCTGGTATGCGTGTACGCTGCCGGATTCAGAATCATCCCGTCGAAGGCCCCTTCGCTCTCGCCGATCCAGGTGACCAGCTCCCCTTCGTGGTTGGATTGCCGCCAGACGACCTCGACCCCGCGCGCGCGGCCGTAGGCCGCCAGCGCGTCCATGATCTGCGCCAGCGTTCGGGCGCCGTAAACCGCCGGCTCCCGTGTCCCGAGCCGGTCCAGGTTCGGCCCGTTCAGGACCAGCACCCGGCGCCCCGGCCGCTCCGCATCCCCCTCTGCGCGCTCCTGCATGCGCCGATCCTAGACCATCCCACCCGCCCGAGGCAATGCCGGAACCGCCGACTCGTCAACCGCCGCCGGACTCGGCTATAGTCCGCAACGGACGCCGCCGGGAACCCCGGCGCAGCCGGGCAACCGTGGAGGGGAGAAGCGATGGAACAGATCACGTTCGGTGGCTGGCCCAACTGTCTGCGGATCGAGCACGGCGGCGTGGAGGCAATCGTCACGACCGATATCGGTCCGCGCATCGTCCGCTTCGGCCCGGTCGACGGCCCGAACCTGCTCAAGGAGATCCCCGAGGAACAGGGGGCGCGCGGCGGGAGTGAATGGCGGCTCTACGGCGGCCATCGCCTCTGGCACGCGCCGGAGGCAAAGCCGCGCACCTACGCGCCGGACAACGACCCGGTGCCCTTCGAGGCGGACGGCGACGGGCTGCGCCTGGCGCCCGCCGTCGAGGCGTCCACCGGCATTCAGAAAGAACTGACGCTCCGCTTCGACCCGGCCGACGGCGCGCTGCGGATTCGGCACCGGTTGATCAACCGCGGACCCTGGCCGATCGAAACGGCCTGCTGGGCGCTGACCGTGATGGCCGCCGGCGGACGCGCGATCCTCCCCCAGGAGCCGTTCCGCTCGCACGCCGAGGCGCTCCTGCCCGCCCGGCCGATGGCGCTCTGGCACTACACCGACATGAGCGACCCGCGCTGGACCTGGGGCCGCCGTTTCGTCCAGCTCCGCCAGGACCCGGAGCGCGCCGCCCCCCAGAAGCTCGGCCTGCTCAACCGCCGCGGCTGGGCCGCCTACACCGTCCACGGCCACACGCTGCTGAAGCGGTACGCCTGCGTCGCGGGCGCCGACTACCCGGACTTCGGCTGCAACACCGAGGTCTTCACGAACGAGATCATGCTCGAGCTGGAGACCCTCGGGCCGCGGGTCCGTCTCGCCGCCGACGGCGGCGCGACCGAACACGAGGAGCGCTGGTCGCTGCTTCCGTTCGAGCCGTCCGGGACGGAGGACGCGATCGCCGCGCAGCTGGAGCCCCACCTGGCCGGCGGGAAACAGGAATGCGGATCGGCTACGGCATAGACGCGGACCACGGAGTCGTTGTGCGCGCCGCGCGCCGCCGCGGCGGGCCGGCGTTTCGCACGCTCTGTGCCGGCGGCCTGACCGCGGGCGCCACGGCCGAGGCGCGCGCCGCGCTCCTGCGCGGCCGCGCCGAGGTCGCCGCCGCGCTGCCCACGGGCGAAGCCGTGCTGCGCCGCCTGGCGGCGCCGTTGGCCTCGCCGCGCAAGGCCGCCCGCATCCTGCCCTCCGTGCTCGAGTCCGGGCTTCCCTTCGCCCTCGAACACTGCGTGACCCATATCGCCGACCTCGCGGCCGCCGGACCGGCCGGCGTCGAGGCCGTGGGGATGGCCGCCCTGCGCGAACGCGTCGAGGC
>PWTM01000211.1 GCA_003563855.1 PVC group bacterium
CTACGGCGTCAACTTCCTCGTAAACTCCACCGGATCTAACGTATCCGTCAACTTTGCCGCGAACTACATCGGCCCCAGGCCCCGTCAATGCGGTATATGCGCCGGCAGAAGTGAGATGCGCGCAGAGCGGCGCCGAGGCGCCGCAGTCCAGGGCGCCGCTCCGCGGCGCGGGAGGGCTTTCGCTCGCTCCGGTTGCGCGTCGTGGCCTTGCGCGACACCGGCGTCCGGAGTCGGGCGTCCGGCGTCCCGCCTTCGCTGAAGCGGCGACGGGGGAGGGCGAAGACTACGATTGGGACTAGGACTGCGACTACGATTGGGGGGGGCGCGGGCTGCGGTCGGCCTGCTGCTGGCGGTAGAGGCTTCGCGGTTCGACGTGGGCGCCGTGCGAATCCCAGAAGGCGTCGGTCTCCCCTTCGCCGTAGGTGCGGACGTTCCAGCGGTGGAACGGGCCGGGCCGCCGCTGGCCGACATGCCCGATCGCCCAGTTCTGGGCCGTGGGGGGCTTCTGGCAGATCAGCCGGCCGCGGGTGTTCCAGGCCACGTAGTTGGCGCCCGACCAGCCGTGACCGGTGCCGAAGGAGAGCCGGTTCATCAGGGTGATTCCGTCCCGCACGTTATCGTACAGCCCGCCGGTCGACCACCGGTGGTGGGGCTCGCTGGCGCCCAGGGGTTCCGCGAAGCAGTCCAGGAAGACGTTGGGGCCGGTGACCCAGGCGCAGACGCTGAAGGCATGCCGGTTGTTCAGGGCATAGGAGTCCCGGACCAGGACGTGCTGGCTGTTGCCCTGGATCCGCACGGTGTAGGCGTGAACCCAGCCGGGATACAGGTCGGTCTGCCCCATCACCTGCAGGAGCAGGGAGCAGCGTTCCACCGTGAGCCCCAGCGTACCCTGCGCCAGGACCCCGTTTCCGTGGAAATGCTCGGCTGCCACGTCGCGCACCCAGACGTCCCTCGCATGGCGCGTCCGCACCAGCGTGTTCACCGCGATCCGCTTCGGATCGCTGCCCAGGACGCCGAAGGAGATGCCGCGGATGGACTCCACCCCTGCTTCGCGGATGAGGTCCGCCTCCCGGTACCGGAAGATGCGCCCGCCGCCCCACCGTTGGTCGATCGCGTCCACGATCGACGAGGCGATGAGGACCTCGTTGCCCTCGATCGCCAGGATCCTATGGTGCGAATCGAACGTCCGGGGCTGCCAGGGGATGCTGCTCTGGCCGCCGGAATCCGGGATTCGGTCCATGCCGAGCGTGCGGACCCATTCGGCGTTGCCGGTGCGCCGCACGACGATCGTGTCCCCGACGGCGAAGCGGCCGGGGTGCGCCACCCGAAACCGGCGGGCGCCCACCGGGACGTAGCGGTCCAGGATCTCGCTTCGCGTGTCCTCTTCGATCGCCAGGCCGCCGGTGCCGGTCACCTCGATGACTGCGCGCCGCGCGTCGCCGGTGGCAATCAGGATCGTGGTCTGCGCGGCACGGTCGGCGAGGCGCCGCTTGAACGCCTCCAGCGAGAGATCCTCCGACGCGTCGAACCAGCGCTCCCGGATATTGCCGGCGCCCTCGCCGCGCAGGACGACGCCGCTCTGACGGATGCGCACCGTGCCGGCCAGGTCGTAGATCCCGGCCCGGAGCAGCACGGCCCCCCGGAACCCGTCCGCGTCCGGTTCCCGGCGCGAGACGCGGTCGATGGCGTCCTGGATCCGCTGCGTATCGTCGCCCTCGGCGGGTTCGACCGTAACCCGCACCGGCAGGTCCGGGATCGGGACGGCGCCGTTTCGGTACCCGGCCTGGGAGAAGTCCGGGATGCGGTTGCCCCGGAAGTCGGGCGTGTAGCGCAGGCGTCCGTCGGGGCCCGGATAGGCGGCGACGCTATGGTTCGCGGCCAGGCGGTCCGTGTCCAGCACGGTGAAGTAGAGGGTATCGTAGAAGAGCCGGGCTTCGCCGCCGTCTTCCCGGTAACGCCCGCGCAGACGGATTTCGTAGCGGCCCTCCTCGGGCGCCTCGTCCGGCAGCGGGATCGTCACCGGTCGGCCGGGCGAGACCCGGGTTGTCGGGAGGGGCAGGCCCGCTTCGCCGTCGTCGATTCGGACCAGGTATCCCTCGACCGCGCCCGGGCGCCGGAAGTGCAGGACCACGTCGGGATAGACATCGCCGGGGGCGATCACGGCCGGCGTGCCGACCCGGATCGCCATGCGCTCGTGGACCAGGCCGGTCGCCACGTCGCAGGAGTCCGGCAAATCCAGCCCGCGGGCGCTTACGGCCGCGCAACCGAGAATCCAAATCGTCGCCCATCGCGCGTAACACATGCGGTTCGCCTCCGTCTTGTTCATTGTCACAGGGCTATTCCTATCATGCCCGCTCGCACCCGGCGAGCGAAGTCGGCGGTCGGAAGTGCGGAATGCGCGTGGAATGCGGAATGCGGAACGCGGAATGCGGAACGGGGGAGGGCGAGGAGCGGGGAGCGAGGAGCAATCGTCGACCGTACTCGCGTGCCGCGCCGAAGCGCGTAGCGCGCAGGCGGGTCGAACCTACTCGTCGACCGTGCTTGGGGGCGGAGGTCGGGAGGGCGAAGACTACGATTGGGACTAGGACTACGACTACGATGGGGAGGAGGCGCCAGCCTCGTAGTCGCAATCGTAGTCGCAATCATAGTCGGCTGGCGCGGAGATGGGGTGAGGGAGACGAAGACTACGATTGGGACTAGGACTACGACTACGATGGGGAGGAGGCGCCAGCCTCGTAGTCGCAATCGTAGTCGGGATGGTGCGGAGATGGGGTGAGGGAGGGCGAAGACTACGATTGGGACTACGACTACGACTACGATGGGGAGGAGGCGCAAGCCTCGTAGTCGCAATCCTAGTCGGCTGGCACGGAGCCGGGCGGGCCAACCGCGGCCGCGGCGAGCCGCGGCACTCCAAGGCGCCGCTGTGCGGCTGAGAGTTTCCGGCGGATCGGCCGACTTCTTGACACATCAAATGCCATATGGTATCGTACGTCGCATGAAGACTGAGATCCCAATCGACCGGGCCGGCCGGGTTGTGTTGCCGAAGCAGGTGCGGAGTCACTTCAACCTTATAGCGGGGGATCGGCTCGGGCTGGAGATCTCGCCCGAGGGCATCTTCCTTCGGACCCGGGACCGGCAGGCGGGGCTGGTGGAAGACCATGGCCTGCTGATCCATGAAGGAGAGGCGGCAGGGGATATGGCGCGGATCGTCGAGCGCGGTCGGTCCGATCGGGATGCGGCGGTACTGGGCGTTCGGCGGTGACCCTTTTCTGCGACACCTCCGTGCTGGTGGCGGCCTGCATCCGCAACCATCCCCACCACGCGAGGGCCCGGCCGGTCTTGGAGTCCGTCGCCGGGGGGCAAGCCGCGGGGTGGATGTCCGCGCACAGCCTGGCGGAGGTCTTCTCGGCGCTGACCTCCGTTCCGTTGGCGCCGCGGATCCTGCCCCTGGAAGCGCAGGCCATGATCGCAGCCAACCTCCGGCGTCACTTCCGCATGGTCGCGGTGACGGAACGGATGTACGAGCGGGCCGTCGAGGTCTGCGTCGGTCGGGGGGTGGGAGGGGGCAAGGTGTACGACGCCCTGCTGATCGAGTGTGCGCGGGAGGTTCCGGCCGACCGTATCTACACCTTCAATCTTGCAGACTTCCGCCGCCTGGCCCCGGATCTCTCCGACCGCCTGTGCGCGCCTTGATTCGTCGGTTCGCCCCCGCTGCGGTATGCGGAGAAGCGTGGAGAATGCGGAACGCTCCGAATGCGGAACGCGGAATGCGGAATGCGGAACGGGGGAGCGGGGAGCGAGGGGCAATCGTCGACCGTACTCGCGTGCCGCGCCGAAGCGCGTAGCGCGCAGGCGGGTCGAACCTACTCGTCGACCGTGCTTGAGGGCGGAGGGCGGAGAGCGGAGGGCGGGAGGGCGAAGACTACGATTGGGACTACGACTACGACTACGATGGGGAGAAGGCGCAAGCCTCGTAGTCGCAATCGTAATCGCAATCGTAGTCGAGTGGAGCGGAGAGGGGGTGGGGAGGCCGAAGACTACGATTGGGACTACGACTACGACTACGACGAGGGAGAAGGCTCAAGCCTCGTAATCGCAATCGTAGTCGCAATCCTGGTCGGGCTGGTTTGGAGATGGGTGCGGTTGGTCGAAGATGAAGGGGGAAGGATATGGCCGAGGTGATTGATGTGGTGGGGCGGGGGGTTACGGACCCGCATATTCACGTGTTCGGGGAGCGGGCGTATCTCTATGCCTCGCACGATTTCTCGATCGAGAATCGGAAGTTCGTCATGCGCGACTGGCAGGTGTGGTCGTCCGACGACCTGCTGCACTGGACGCACGAGTCGACGCTGCGCCCGGAGGCGACCTACATCGGCCGCCCGATCGACGGCTGCTGGGCGACGGATGCGGTCGAGAAGGACGGGCGGTTCTACTGGGCCTTCTCCGAGGTCGATCACCGGGCCGGCCGGATCCAGATCGGCATGGTTTCCGGCGACGCGCCCGGCGGCCCCTGGCGGGACGAACTCGGGGCGCCGCTCCTGCCCACCGGCTGTGTCGAGACCAGGGTCTACGATCCCTGCTTCTTCAAGGAGGAGGACGGCGCGGTCTACATCCTGTTCGGCTGCTTCGACTTCTATATCGCCCGGATGGCGGAGGACATGCGGTCCGTCCTCGGGACGCCGAAGCGGATCGAAGTGCGGCATCCGGTCGGCCCGTACGGAGCGGGGAAGACGGACGACAAGGTCTCCCTGCACAAGCGGGGCGGCCTCTACTACCTCTCCTGGGGCGCCTACTACGCGACCGCCCGCAGGCTGGAGGGGCCGTACCGGTACCGCGGGTGCGTCATTGACCCCGGCCGGATGGAAGCGCGCTTCC
>PWTM01000071.1 GCA_003563855.1 PVC group bacterium
ATCGTGGGAAGAATGGTCGCAATGTCGTTTCCGCACGAGAATCCATTCCTATACGGAAGCGCCCACCAGGCGTTTGAAGGTCGTCCTCCTTCGTTAACGGCCTCGACAACTCCGGCGAGACGAACTCCAACGCTATCTTTGCCGCGAACTCCACCGAGTCGGGGCAAGCCGAATCGTCTCCGTCGGCCTTTCGTGCGCCGACGCATGGCCATGCGCACAGGCTAAGATAGCCGCCGCGAGGCCTTTCGGGCAGAGACCGCCAGAAGTGAGATGCGCCCGTGACGCGGAGGGCGGGGGGATTGCTCTTCCATCATGGGCACGGTAGGGTGTCTTGTTCTCCGATCTTTCCGTCAGCAAGCTGCGCCCGGCAGTCGTGCTTGCGGACGCCGGCCGGGATGACTGGGTACTGTGTCAGATCACGAGCAACGCCTATTCGGCACGATGCCTGCCGTCACGTTGAAGCGAGGCGCCGGGCGTCGAAAGGAGGATCCGTGACCGTGGCTGAGAGATACACCATAGCCACGAGGCCGCTGCAGCAGACCGAGGCGGCGCCGGTCCGGACCCGGCTGACGGAGGACGGGGCGCGGTTCGTCGATTTCGGCAAGGCCGCGTTCGGCACGCTGGTCGTGCCGCTGACCAACGCGATGCGGCCGGGCCGGCTCGTCGTCCACCTTGGCGAACAGGCGACCCCCGAGGGCCGGGTGGAGCGATCTCCGCCGGGGTCGATCCGGTATCGCCGCATCGAGCAGGAGACCCGGCGGGACGAGGCCCGCGCGCGGATCGTCATCCCGCCCGACCCGCGCAATACGGGGCCGGCGGCGATCCGCATGCCGCCCGGGATCGGCGAAGTGCTCCCGTTTCGCTACGCGGAAATCGAGGACGGCAAGGACCTCGACCCGGCCGCCGTCCGCCAGGTCCGCGTGCACTACCCCTTCGACGACGGGGCCGCCTCGTTCCGCTCCGACAACGATGTGCTCAACGCCGTCTGGGAACTCTGCAAGTACAGCATCAAGGCGACCAGCTTCTGCGGCGTCTACGTCGACGGCGACCGCGAACGCATCCCCTACGAGGGCGATGCCTACATCAACCAGTTGGCGCACTACGGCGTCGACCGCGAATACGCCCTCGCGCGCTACACGCACGAGTACCTGCTCCAGCACCCGACCTGGCCCACTGAGTGGCATCTGCACTCGGTGATGATGGCCTGGGCCGACTTCATGTATACGGGCGAAACCGTCTCGCTCCGGGAGTTCTACGAGGACCTGCGCGTGAAGACCCTGGTCGACCTGGCGCGCGAGGATGGACTGATCAGCACCGAGTCGGAGCGCTGCACGCGGGCCTTCGAGGAGCGGCTCCACCTGCACGGCGACGCGAGCATCTTCCGTCACGGCCTCCGGGACCTGGTCGACTGGCCGCCCGGCTCCCTGGCCGACGGAGGAACCGGCGAGCGCGACGGCCACGAGATGCGGCCCGTCAACACGGTGGTCAACGCATTCCATGCGCATGCGCTCGCGCTCATGTCGCGCATCGCCCGGGTCCTGGGACGGACGGAGGACCAGGCCTTCTTCGCCGAACGGGCCGCGCTCGTGAAGGCCTCGATCGACCGGCGCCTGTTCGATCCCTCGCAGGGCAGGTACATCGATGGGGAGGGCGCCCGCCACGCCTCGCTGCACAGCAACCTGTTCATGCTGGCCTTCGGCCTGGCGCCCGGCGAGCGACGGGACACGGTCGTGCGTTTCGTCGAGTCCCGCGGCATGGCCTGCAGCGTCTACGGCGCCCAGCACCTCCTCGACGCCCTCTATCGGAACGGCCGGGATCGGTATGCCCTCGAGCTGATGACGGCCCGACACGATCGGAGCTGGTGGAACATGATCCGGTGCGGCACCACCATCACGGCGGAGGCCTGGGATCTGAGGTACAAGAAGAACCTGGACTGGAACCATGCCTGGGGGGCGGCCCCCGCGAACATCATCCCGCGCTTCGTGCTGGGCGTCCGTCCCCTGGAGCCCGGCTTTCGCAAGGTCCTGGTCCACCCCCAGCCGGGCGGGCTCCAGGAGATCGCGGGCACCGTCCCGAGCCCTCACGGCCCGATCGCGGTTTCGCTCGCGACCGGCGCCTCGGGGAAGCGCCGCCTGGTCGTCGACATCCCCGGGGACATCACGGCCCGCATCGGTCTGCGCCCGTCCGAAGAAGAGACCGGAGACGTGACGGTCGATGGAAAGCGGCACGCCGGCCGGGTCGAGAACGGAACCCTGTTCGTCGACGACATCGAGCCCGGAACCCACGAACTGGTCTATGCGTAGAACGCGTGTCCTTATGGATGAACCCTCGGGTATTGGCGTAGACCGTCCCGCCACCACGCTCGGGGTCGGTTCGGGGCGGCACAGGTTCAGCGGCACTGCCGCCAAGGCTCCACCCCATGGAGTGCGGTGGCAGAGTCCCGGGCGCTCCGCGCCCGGGACGGCGACACCGCTTTCGCCCGCGCCAGATCCCGCATGCCCCCGCCAGCGGAAAGCGGCGTCGCCGGGCTTCGCCCTCTGCCGCCGCACTCCATATCGCGTCACCCTCTTGGCAGCGTACGAGCCCCCGCAGAAGCGAAGGGGGGGTGGATGTCCGCCCCCAGGGAACGTCACGTTCCAGCGTGGCACGGTCCCGGTCCGCGAGGTTCTCGTCCCCTTGGTCGGCCAGGCTGGAGCCTGGCGTTCCCGGGGGGGGCACGCTCCTCTCTACATCGTCGCCCCTCAGCTCGATTTCCCCCGGGGCGGCACGGAACCCTTGCGAAGGCATGGGCTCTCCCGCCCCGGGGCGGCCCCGCGTGGTGCGGCACGGCCTGCCGCACCACGCCGCACGGGAGATCCCCCCCCCGCACGACGAAAACTGGGGATAGTCCACTGCGGCCGGCGGAGATTGACAGGCACGGGTTCGGAGGCAAGAATGCGCTGAGGGTCGGCCGTGGTTCTGACCCGCCGCCAGTAGAGCGGTTGGCCTGATGAGTGGACGAAAGACCAAGGCGGGGATCATGAAGAACTACGCGGAGATCATTACGATCGAACCTGGGAAGCGTGGCGGAAAGCCCTGCATCCGAGGAATGCGCATCACCGTCTGCGACGTTCTCGAATACTTGGCATCAGGCATGACCGAGGAGCAGATACTGGCAGACTTCCCGTATCTGACGGAGGAAGACATCCGGGCGTGCTTGCAGTATGCCGCCGACAGGGAACACCAGCAGATGGTGCTCCATGCGTGAAACTGCTCTTTGATCAAATCGAAGCCTTTGGCGCGGAAGAGGACTTGCGTGTCCTGATGATCTTCGGATGACATAATCTCGCCCGGCACAGGAGGCGACCATGCACCCGTTGGACAAGACGTTCCCCCGGTATCTCGAGTTTGACCCGAAGGTCCCGGTCTGGTGCGTGACCCCCGACGATCCCGGGTGCATCCACCGGTTTTTCGACACGTCGCCCATCAGTCCCTCGGGTCGATACCTGGCGGTCTTCCAACTGCCCTTCGAGGACCGGCTGCCGGAGCCCGGGGAGAGCGGCCACGTCCGGGTCGTCGATCTGGAAACAGGAGAGAACCGCGTGGTGGCCGAGACGCGCGGCTGGGAACCGCAACTGGGGGCCAACGTCAACTGGGGCGGGTCCGACCGCGAGCTGTTCTTCAACGACGTGGACACCGACGGCTGGCAGCCGTTCGCCTGGAAGGTCGACCCGCTGAGCGGAACCCGGGAGAAGATGCAGGGGACGGTGTACCACGCCTCTCCCGATGGCCGGTGGCTGATCTCGGCGAACATGACCACCATGCGCCGGACCCAGCCCGGCTACGGGGTCTGCATCCCCCTCGAGAAGATGCGGCGCAACATCGGGCCGGCGGAGGACGACGGATTCCACCTGACCGACACCACGACGGGGGAATCCCGGTTGATCGTCTCGATCGCCGAGCTGCTGGCCCGGTCCGACCCGCCCGTCGGCATCGGTGACCCGCGGCCCTGCGAAATCTACGGCTTCCACAGCAAGTTCAATCCCCAGGGCGATCGCCTGATGCTGAGTCTCCGCTGGTTTCCGGCGGCCGACGAGCCCCGGTGGAACCTGTTCAAGATCGATCGCCCCGCCGTGCGCTTCGCCTGGATCACCATGGGGCTGGACGGCGGGGACATGCACTGTGCCGTGGGGCCCGAGCAGTGGGAAAAGGGCGGACATCACGCCACCTGGTTTCCGGACGGCCGGCGCATCTCGATGAACCTCAATATCGATCGAGACGGCCTGCGCTTCGTCCAGGTGAGCGCCGACGGCAGCGGGCTGCGCAAGATGCTCGACGACGTGCCGGGATCGGGCCATCCGACGGTGCACCCGGACGGCAAACACCTGCTCACGGATACGTACACGAAGGAACCGACCGCGTTCGGCGACGGGACCGTTCCCCTGCGCTGGGTCGACCTCGAAACCGGCCGGGAAGAAGCCCTGGTGCGCGTGAACACGAGGCAACCGGCCGCGGACAGCGTCCTGCGCGTCGATCCCCATCCCGCCTGGGACCGAGCCTGGCGCATGGTCACGTTCAACGGCTTCGTCGGGGGAACCCGGCGCGTCTTCGTGGCCGACCTGGGCGCAACAACGCAAGCCCGGTAGCCCGTCGTCGTCCTCGTCCTCGATCTTCCCCGGTCTCTCCGTCGAGGACGAGGACGAGGACCGCTCGCTGTGCTCGCTGAGGACGAGGACGATGCCGCCCGAGGCTCAGGCCGGGGTCGGGCCGTCGGCGCCGATGGCGTCGAAGCGCGGGGTGGCGGCGGCGACGTCCCAGTAGGGGGACAGGCGCCGGAGCGCCTCGACGATCCGCGGGAAGACGTCGATGACCCGGCCGATCTCGGCATCGGTCGTGAGGCGGCTGAGGCTGAAACGCACCGAGCCGTGCAGCGCGGTGAACGGCACGTGCATGGCCTTGAGCACGTGCGAGGGGTCGAGCGAGCCGGAGGTGCAGGCCGAGCCGCTCGAGGCGCAGATGCCCTGCGCGTCGAGCTGCGCGAGGATGCTCTCGCCCTCGATGCAGTGGCAGGCGAGGTTGAGCGTGTTCGGCAGCCGCTCCGCGCCGGCGCCGTTGACCTCGACCCAGGGGATGCGCTCGAGTACGGCCTTCTCGAGCCGGTCGCGCCGCGCGGCGATCTGCGCCGCTTCGCCGAGGTGCGCCGCCGCGAGCCGGGCCGCCGCGCCGAGGCCGACGATGTGCGGCACGTTCTCCGTACCCCCGCGCCGGCCGCGCTCCTGGTGTCCGCCGAGCAGGAGCGGCCGCAGCGGCGTTCCCCGGCGGATGAACAGCGCGCCGATCCCTTTCGGCCCGTGCAGCTTGTGCCCCGAGCAGGAGAGCAGGTCCACGTGCCGGAATTCGCCGGCCAGATCGACCGGCAGCTTGCCCACGCTCTGCGTCGCATCGGTGTGGACCAGGATGCCCGGGTCCGTCTCCTTCGCGATCCGCGCCAGCTCCGCGACGGGGAAGAGGACGCCCGTCTCGTTGTTCGCGTGCATGATCGAGACCAGCAGCGTATCGGGCCGCAGCGCGCGGACGAAGGCCGCGACGTCCAGCCGTCCCGCGCGGTCGACCGGCAGCTCGTCGACCGTCCAGCCGAGCCGGGCCATCTCGCGCATGACCTCGCGGACGGCGGGGTGCTCGACGGACGTCGTGATCAGGCGCCGCCGCTCGGGCCGCGCGCGCGCGGCGCCCTGGATCGCCCAGTTGTTGCTCTCCGTCGCGCCGGAGGTGAAGAAGATCTCCCCCTCGGCGTCGGCCCCGATCAGCGCCGCGACCGCCGCGCGCGCTTCCTTGACGGCCCCGGCCACGGCGCCGGCGGGCGCGTACATCGAGCTGGGGTTGAAGTAGCGCTCGCCGAGGTACGGCGCCATCGCCTCCGCGACCTCCGGGGCCACGGCCGTCGTCGCGTTGTTGTCGAGATAGATGATCCCGCCCATCGGCACTCTCCCGGGTTTCCCGCCCTGCGGCTACACGGCAATCACGCGGGTCCGCTCGTGCACGCGGTCCTTGAGCACCTGCTCGACCATGAGCTTGAGCGTGGTCGAGGCGCCGGGACAGCCCGCGCAGGCGCCGACCAGCCGGCAGTAGACGATCGGGCCTTCCTTGATGTCGACGACCTCGAGGTCACCGCCGTCGGCCTGGAGCTGGGGCCGGACCTCGCGTTCGACGACGCCCTCGATCCGCTTGATCAACTGGAACATCGAGAGCGGTTCCTCCGCCCCGGCCTCCGCCGTTCCCTCGCCCGCGCCGGCCGCCGGGCCGCCGTCCGCCGGCCCCCAGGTTTCGTCGAGCAGGTCCTGCAGGCCGCCGGGCGCGTGGTGGCAGGACTGGCAGGCGCCGCCGGCCTTCACCGCGGCGGTGATCTCGGGGATCGTCCGCAGGTTCAGCTCGCGGATCTTGCGCCGAAGGTACGGCTCGCTGACCGAGAAGCACTGGCAGACGATGCGGCCCTCGTCCTCGTCCTTCGCGTGCAGCGTCACCCCTTCGCGCTCGAGGTCGACGCCGCGCCGCTGCGCCCAGTTGAAGACGGCGGCCTCGAGCGCCTCCGCGCCCATGACCGAGCAGTGGATCTTCTGCGAGGGCAGCCCTTCGAGGAACTCCACAATATCCTCGTTGCGGATTTTCAGCGCCTGGATCGGCGTGAACCCGCCTTCCTCGATGATCGTGCAGAGCGCCTCCGAAGCGGCGATGGCCGAGGTACAGCCGAACGTCAGGTAGCGGGCCTCGGTGATGACGTCCCGGCGCGGGTCGTCCTCGTCGCGCCGCACGCGGAAGGTGAACCGCAGCGCGTCGCCGCAGACGAGCGAGCCGTGCTCGCCGAGCCCGTCCGGGTTCTCGATCTCGCCCAGGTGCGTGCCCGGCTTCCCGTGCACGGCATCCATGAACAACTGTTTCGTCTTCTCGCTGTACGCCCAGGCCATCGTGCCCCTCCCCGATTGCGCCGCCGAGCGCCAGTCTACGCCCCCGGGACCGGCTTTTCCAGCGCTAGGGCCGTTGGGCTTGACGGCCGGCGCAGGGGGTGTAGGCTTGATGGTGCGGGGGCGTGGCGTCTGCCTACGCCGGCCCCGGGAAGGATGGCGGACGATGTGCAGGGGCGTACACGGGCTGGCGGCGTTCTGTGGCGCGCTGGCGTGGGCCCTGGCGGCGGCGGCCGAGGAGCCGGCGCAACCGCGGTTGACCGACGAGCAGCGGACGCGCATGCGCGAGTGGCTCGACACGCGGAGGGAGCAGCGCGGCGGCGTGGAACGGGCCGAGGACGTGCGGCGGCGGCTGACCGACGCGGAACTCGACCGGGACGCGCGCCTGATCCGCGAGTGGCGCGAAGAGCGTGGACCAGCCCGCAGGCCCGCGGCGCCGCCGACCCGGCCACGCAGGCGCGAGGACGATGTTCTCGATCTGCTCCCGCCCCGGCCGGCGCAAGCGGTCCGGCCGCCGGACCGCCCGGCGGCGCCCGACCGGGCGCCCGCGCCGCCGCCTGCCCCCGTGATCTCCGATGCCCATGCCCGGCGGGTCGTGCTCCAGACCGTGCTGGACACGCTTGAACAGGCGTGGCCGGGCCTGGTCGAGCGCTTCGGCGGCAACGGCGAGGACGGTCTGGACGAAGCGGACGCCGAGGCGCTCCGCCAGGCCATCGAGGCCCACCTGCGGGCCTTCGCGCCGCCGCCCGGTTGACGCCGTCCCCGCCCGCAGTGGGCAGTGGGCAGTCGGCAGTGGGCAGTTGGGAGCGGGGCGCGAGCTTCGTCCGGATCGATGTCGCACGGACAGGCGCCCGATCGCGGCCGCGTCGCCATCCCGCGCCGCGAAAACGCCTGCGGGTCGCCCCCCTCTCCCCCCCCCTAGCGGCGAATAAGGCGGTGACACATCACCGTGTATACGGCGGGCCTTGAGCGCCCCCAACTGCCCACTGCCGACTGCCCACTGCCAACTGCCCTTGCCGGCTGCTCCGTCGTCCGCTAGGCTGCGACGCGAGGGCGTTTTCGTCGCCCGCGGGAAGGAGTGCCGTATGGATTTCCTGGAACTGGCCGAGCGCCGCGTCAGCGTACGCGGGTTCACAGAGGCCCCCGTTGCCGAGGAGGCGCTCGACGCCGTCATCGAGGCGGCGCGGCTCGCCCCGTCCGCCTGCAACCGCCAGCCCTGGCACCTGGTCGTCATCCGCGACGAGGCCCGGCGCCGGCTGCTCGGCGAGGCCTACCCGCAGGCGTGGTTCGTCGGGGCGCCCGTCATCCTCGCGCTCTGCGTCGAGCCGGCGGCCGGCTGGCAGCGGTCGGACGGCAAGTCGTACGTGGACGTGGACGGCGCGATCGCGATGGACCACATCACGCTCTGCGCCGCGGACCTCGGGCTCGGCACCTGCTGGATCGGCGCCTTCGAAGCGCACGCGGTCCGCCGCATCCTTCACCTCCCGCCGGGCATCGAGCCGCTCGCCCTGACCCCGCTGGGCCACCCGGCGGACGCCGGCCGGCCGAAGAAGCGGAAGCCGCGGGAGGCGCTCGTGCACGATGAGCAGTGGTGATACGGGCGGCGCCCGGCCCCCGATGCCGCCGGCCAGCCCGGTCCGCATCCTGGGCGTCGACTACCTTCACCTGCGCACCGCCGACGCGGGCGACCTGTATGTCACGCCCTTCGGGCGCCGGTTCGCCGAGCAGCTCATGCCGCGCAACTGGTTCACGGGCGACTGGTTCGCGCAGAACCGGGAGCGGCTCGAGGGCACGAGCACCGTCTACCGCGTGACCACCCGGCCGGTCGGCGGGCGCACGCTCGACCTGGTCGTCAAGTGGTGCCGGGTCGGCGAGGCGATTCCCTTCGACACGGTGACGCTGCACAAGTTCTCGGAAGCCGCCTTCAACAGTCCGTACGAGGAGTTCTCCCTCGTGATGGAGCTGCGCGACTCGGCCGCCGCCCGCATCCGCACCCACCGCCCGATGGCGATCTACGTGCCCTCGAAGCGACTGCCGCAGTGGCAGACCGGCCGGTCGCGCTCGGCGATCGCCCGCAAGAAGGCGAAGCACCGGGACGTGGAGCTCGACATCTTCCGGCAGTACATCCTCATGTACGCCTGGGTGGACGGCGTCACGATCACCGAGGCGATGGCCGCCTCGGGCCGTCCGGCCGATGCGCAGGGGCGCGCCATCGAGGCGCTGACGCGCCGGGCGACCGAGGACCTGGCGCGGGAGGGGTTTCGCGTGCTGGACATGAAGCCCGCGCACCTGATCGTGCGCCCCCGCCCGGACGGGGAGCTGCTGCGCGAGCGCGACGGCGCGATCGCCTACGCGCTGGTGGATTTCGAGCTGCTCGAACGGACCCCGGAATACGAGCGGGTCGTGCTTCAGGCCCGCCGCGCGGCCTACCTGCGCCAGCAGCGCGACCGCTTCGGCGCCCCGGACACGGAACCCTGGCCCGCCCACCTCCAGCCTACCCGGGTGCGCGGCGTGGACTACGTCTACGGGCACTCGGAGAGCACGCAGGGCGCGCTCTGGGTCGTCGGCCGCGAACCACGGCTCTTCGACTTCTTCCAGCCCGAGCGCTGGCGCCGCACGGAACGCACCGCGCTCTCCGAGACCAACGAGGTCTACTACACGCGCACCAAGGACCAGATCAATCTCGTCTGGAAGGTCTCCCGCGTCGGCGAGACCGCGGAGGGCGCCACGCCGGACACCCGGCGCATCCGGGCCTACGGGTTCAACAGCCCATTCGAGGAGTTCGCCTTTGCGCTCGAGCTCGCGCGCCGCGGCGTGCCGACGGTCTACCCGCGCGCGATCTACATGACCGGCCTCGAATCGGACTCGGACCGGCCGGTCTACGTGCAGGACGCGCGCCGGTACGCCACGCACGCGACCGAGCGCACCCCGGACGGCGCGCCGGCGCTGCGGCCGGACCACGTCTACGTCACGGTCTGGGGCTACTGGAACGGCCGCGACGAGATGCTCGCGGCCGACGACCGCGACCACTGCCGCGGCGTGAACCTGGCCCAGGCCTGCCTCTCCGGCTACATCAGCCGGCTCGACATGCCCGTGCTGCTCGAACGCATGCGCGGACGGCTCCGCGAGGCGGGGTTCGAGCCCCTGCGGCTGAAGGAGGACCACGTCCTGCTCTCGGTCGGCGCCGACGGCGCCCTGCTGCGCGAGGCGGACGGCAGCCCGGAACTCCGGCTGTGCAACTTCGAGCTTCTGGCGCCGCGCGTCAACTTGCCGGAATCCGGCGGCGCGCCGCCCAGTTGAGCAGCCCCGCGAGGGCCAGCGCGGCGGCCAGCGGGCTGGCGCCGGCCGCGCCGGAGGCGCGCACCGCGCCGGCCTGCAGGAACGGGAGCGCGCCCAGCAGCCGCCCGATCGCCTCCGGACCCCGGCCCGGCCCCGCCGCGCGCCAGCGGCGCGCGGCCGCCAGGGCCAGCAGCAGCGGGGGGGCCGCCAGCAGCCAGAGCGCCGGGTCGGCCGGCGCCGCCAGGAGCAGCCCGAGCGCGATGCCCCCGAGCGCAAGCACCGCGGGGTCCGCCGCGCGCCGCGCACGCGCCGTCGCCGTCTCGCCGCGCGCCGCGCAGGTGACCGCGGCCACGTAGAGGCCGAGCGCACCCGCCGCCGCCGGCGCCGCGAAACCGGCCGGCCCGGCCGCCGCCGCGCCCATCCAGAGGCTGCCCGCCCGGCAGGCGCCCATGCCCCACGGCCCCGCCGCGGTCGTCTTCGCCCACCGGTTGTAGAGGACGATCGCCCCGAACAGCGCGACGCCGGCGGCCGCGGCGCCGCGGCCGGCCAGCGCGGCGCAGAGCAGCCCGATCCCCGCCAGCAGCGCGGCGGCCAGGCGCGCGGCCCCCGGAACGACGGCGCCCGAGGGGAGCGGGCGCTCCGGCCGCTCCCGCGCGTCCTCGGCGCGATCCGTGAGGTCGTTCAGCACGAGGCCGAAGCCGTAGAGCGCGAGCGCGGCGCCGGCGGCCGCAGCCGCCGGCCCCGCCGGCGCCGCGCCGTCCCGGGCGCCGGCCGCCAGCCAGGCGCCCGCCAGCGGGTCGCCGGGAACCGTCAGCAGGTTGGGCAGCCGCAGGAGCCGCGCCCAGGCGCCGAACGGGCGTCTCGCGCCACGCGTGGCCACGGACTACCGCTGGTACTGCGCCGGGTCGATCCAGGGCAGATCGAGCCGCGGCTTGAACCGCTCGCTCTGCCCGTAGAACGCCATCGGATTGCGGAACATTACCGTCTCGACGGCCGCCGCGTCGAAACCCTCCCCGCGCATGAACGCCGCCACCTTCGGCAGCGAGCAGGGGTCCGATACCCCCCAGTCCGCCGAGCTGTTCACCAGCACCCGCTCAAGACCCCAGCGCCGAAGCAGTCCGACCACGCGCGCCGGGTTGAGCTTCGAGTACGGGTAGACCGTCATGCCCGCCCATACGTCCGTCCGGCGCGTCAGGTCCATCGTCTCCTCGGTGTTGTGGTCCACCACCACCCGGCCCGGGTCCACGTCCTGCTCGCGCAGCATGGCCAGGATCCGCTCCGTCCCCCGGCGCTTGCTGACCTCCGGCGTATCGTGCGGCGTGTGGACGATCGTCAGCATCCCGCGCGCCTTCGCCATCTCGATCTGGCGGGCGAAGACTTCCTCCTCGTTGCGCGTGATGCGGTTGAACCCGATCTCGCCGAGCGCCACGCACCGCGGGTGGTCAAGGTAGGGCGCCATCCCGTCGAGCACGGCGGACGCCAGCGCGAGGTCCTCCGCCTCCTTCGGGTTCACGCTCACGGCCGCAAAGTGGTCGATCCCGTAGCGCTCCGCGCGCATGGACTCGAAGTCGAGGATGAGGTCGAAATAGTCGAAGAATGTGCCCGCGTGCCGCCGGTTCGCCCCGAGCCAGAAGGAGGGCTCGACGCAGGCGCGGATACCGTCGCGGTACATCGCCGTATAGTCGTCCGTCGTCCGCGAGTACATGTGAATGTGCGGTTCTACGATCGTCATCCGTTACTCCTCCGCCAGCGGTGCGCCCGGCCATCTTCGCCGCAACCTTCAGAAATGGACAGCCCGGAACGCCAGCCCCGCCAACCGCCGAGAGCCACCGCCTCCCTCTCCTCCCCTCCGGTTGCGACCACTGCGTGGTCGCAACACTTCCCTTTCCTTCATCCTCCCGCCGCCCATCACCCCTCGACGGGCGACCAGGCCCCGCCGGCCGGAATCCAGACCTCCGCCTCCGCGGCGGTTCCGTGCCGGGTCTCGATCCGGAGCCGGACCCGGCTCGGCAGCTCCGGCCCGCCGTCGGGTGGCCAGGCGTCGCGCCAGGCGCCGCCGTGCCAGGCTTCTGCCTCGAACGAGGCCACGCCCTCCGCCCAGCGGCGCGGCGTCTGCGCTTCCCCCGTGTGCGGGGGCCAGGGCGCCTCGGTCCGCTCGACCGTGCCCGCCGGCGTCCAGCGGTACTCGACGCGGCGCAGCGCGAACCGACGCGGATCCCCTTCGCCGGGTCCCGGAATGGCCGTGCGCACCTCGATCCGCGCCTCGTTCCGGTCCCGCGCGACCGCGAGGACGGGCGGCCCCATCCCGTCGGGCGCGGCGGCCGACTCGAGGTCGCGCGCCACGCGCCGCAGCAGGTCCGTTACAAGGGCGTCGTCCCGGCCGCGGGGCGATTGTCGGGCGCCGAGCGCCCGGCGCAGCGCCGCCTGCGCGGCGAAGAGGAAGACCAGCACCAGCACACAGAGCGCGAGGGCCGTCAAGGCCTCGACCAGCGTGAACCCCCGGCGTCCGGCCGGACCGCGCGGGCGCGTAGGGCGCATGGCGCAGCCGGTCAGGCGCCCGCGAACAGCCGGTAGAGGACGATCCCCACCCCAACGATCGCCAGGAGTCCGACCACGACGATCAGCCCGTACCAGAGCGCGGCGTTCTCGCGGTTCCGCGGACCGAAGGGCGAGATGCTGCCGAAGGAGACCGGCGCGCCGTTCCCGCCGTCCTGGGCGACCTCGACTTTCGTCTCGCTCCGGCTGATGGGCGGCGTCGCGGCCGGCTCGGCGTCCTCGGCGTCGAACATGAATTCGACCGACCCGATCTGCAGCAGGTCCTTCGGGTGGATCGGCGTCTCCTCGGTCACGTCCCGCCCGTTGATGCGGGTGCCGTTGGTCGAGCCGAGGTCCGTAACCGAGTACCGCCGTCCCTCCCGCGCGATCAGGCAGTGGCGCCCGGACACGGTGGGATGCTCGATCGTGATGAGGTTCGTCAGGTTGCGCCCGATCGTGACCTTGTTGCGGTCGACCTCGTGCGTCTCTCCCTTCACCTCCGCGGACATCCCTATCAAGATCGCCATGGTGGAATTCCTCCCCCCCGTCCGTGCGCCTGAACCCTGTCGGGCGGATGTTGGCGCAGACGCCAAGCTCCTGTCAACCCCGCGGATTCCCGATTCAATCCCGCCCCCGCCAACCGCCCCTCCCCCTCCTGTTGCGAACCGTTGCGACCACTGCGTGGTCGCAACCCCTCGTCCTCCTCGTCCCCCGCCAACCGCCAACCGACACCCGGCGCTTGCGCGGGCGAAGGGCATGATCTATGCTCCGGCCCAGGCGATGGGACGCCGCGCGGGGCCGCGCTCGGGTGGTGGAATGGCAGACACGCTAGCTTGAGGGGCTAGTGGCCGCTTTAGGCCGTGGGGGTTCGAGTCCCCCCCCGAGCACCAGTCCGGCGCCCTGCGCGAAACGGGCGGGAGGTGCGATCCGATGGAGCCGACGCCGCAGTCCACGCCCTCGGGAACCGTCGACCCGATCCACTGCCCCGCCTGCGGCAGGTTCGCCGGCGCGCGCGCGCGATGCCCGCACTGCGGCACGCGCATGCCCCGGCGCATGAGCCTGCGCCTCTTCCGCGGGGCCGCCATCCTGCTGGCGACCGTCGGGCTTGGCCTGCTCTACGCAATGGTCCGCGCGCGCGAGATCCCGCTCGTGCGCGTCGACGACGTGGCCGAGACCATGAACTTCGCCTACGTGCGAGTCGCGGGCCAGGTCCACCGGAACGCGCGCGTCTTCCGCTCGGGCGGCCGGATCGAGGGCCTGCGCTTCACGCTCGACGACGGGACCGGCGCGATCGATATCCGCGTGCGCGGCCGCCAGGCCGAGGTCCTCGAGCGCGAAGGGCGCATCCCCCGCGCCGGCGACCGCGTCGAGCTGGCCGGCAGCCTCCAGGTCACCGCCGACGCAGTCTCGATGTGGCTCCAGGACGCCGGCGCCCTGCACATCGACCGTGAGACGCCGGCGCCACCGCCGCCGGCGGACCCGTCGGACGTGTCGGACGTGTCCGACCCGTCCGACGCCCCCGACCGCCCCGTCCCCCTGGCAACCCTCGCCGATATCGACACCGGGACGGTCGTCGAGATCGAGGCCGAGGTAGTGCATGTGCGGGCGCCGCCGGCGGGAAGCAACGCGCCCTGGCGGGTCGTGCTCCAGGACGGGAGCGGCGCCGCGGTTCCGCTCGTCTTCTGGGACGAGCTGGCGCAGCGGCTGGCCGACCGCATGCCGGCGCCCGGACAGCGCCTCCGGCTCCGGGCGCGGCGCGACGAGTACCGCGGCACGATCCAGCTCCGGCTCCTTCGCGCGGACGACCTCCGGCCCGCCGGCGGGGCGCCCGCGCCGTGACCGCGTTCCTGCTCGTGCTCGGCAGCGCGGTGCTCGGCGCGGCCGCCTCGAGCCTCCTCTCGCTGCTCCCCGCGCTCCATGTCTTCAACGTCATGGGCGGGCTCATCCTCGGCCTGCTCGCCCTGAACGAGGCCGGCGTCGTGCTGCCGCCCGAGGTCGTGCTGCCCGCGATGACCGGCCTGGTCGTCGGCTGGTCCATGCTCAATACAATCCCCTCGATCCTGCTCGGCGCGCCGGACGAGTCGGCGATGTTCACCGTGCTGCCCGGCCAGAAGTACCTGATGATGGGGCGCGGCTACGAGGGCGTGATGCTGACCGGCGTCGGCGGCCTGGCCGGCGTCTTCTTCCTCGTCTTCGTCGTCGGCCCGCTCGCGCCCCGCTACCTGCCGCTCGCCCGGACCGTGCTCGGCCCGCACCTGCACTGGATGCTCTGGGTCATCATCACCTTCATCCTCATGTCCGAGTGGCCGCGGGGCGGGACCCACGGCGCCTCCGGCTGGGCGCGCTTCGCCGACGCCTGGCGCTCGCTCGGGGCCGGGCTCCTGACCTTCCTGCTCAGCGGGTTCCTCGGGTTCATCGTCCTCTACCGCTCGCCGGTCGCCGTCGAGATGGCCTTCCAGAACATCATGCCCGCCTTCGTCGGACTCTTCGCCGTGCCCTGGTGCCTGTTCAACGTGCTGAGCGCGACCGAGCCGCCGCCGCAGGTCCGCACCGCGTCGCTCGAACTCAGCGGCGACGTCATCCTGCGCGCCACGGCCGCCGGCGGGCTCGGCGGCGGGTTCGCCGCCTTCTTCCCCGTCGTCACCGGCGGCGTCGGCGGCCTGCTCGCCGGCCATGCCACGGCACAGCGCGACGAGCGGGTCTTCATCCTCTCGCAGGGCGCCTCGAAGCTCGTCTACTACGTCGGCGCGCTGATGCTCTTCTTCGTGCCCGGCCTCGGGCTGCGCCGGGGCGGGGCGGCCTGGATGCTGCAGGCCTTCTATACGCCGCGCACGCGCTACGACTACCTGATGGTGCTCGGCGCGACCGCCGTCGCCGGCGCCGTCGCCTTCCTGCTCCTCTCGCCGCTCACGCGCCTGACGCTCGGGCTGATCCGCCGCACGAACTACCGGGCCGTCTCCATCGCCGCACTCGGCATCATCGTCGCGGTCGTCGCCGCGCTCACCGGCGCAAGCGGGCTCTTCGTCATGGCCGTCGGGGCCGGGATCGGGTCGCTGCCCGTCCTCTTCGGCTCGCGCCGACTCAACGCGCTGGGCATCCTGCTGTTGCCGATGGCCTGCAACCTTTCCGGGTTCGGCCCGGACGTGGCGCGCTGGCTGCGGCTGATCTGACCGGGAGGAACAACGGGTGAAGGGCATCGCGCATTTCGTGACCGGGGTAACCGCGGCCTCGTTCTTCCCCTGGTCCATCGAGGCGGCGCTGGCGGGCAACCCGCTCTACTTCGTCCTCGGCGGCGCCTTCGGGCTGCTGCCCGACACGCTCGACTTCAAGTTCTACCGCTTCTTCTACCGGCACGACCTGACGCTCGACCCCGACCCGCTCCATCCGGACCCGCAGGGCATGGCCGAAGCCCTGGCCGGCGCCGTGGCGCAGGCCCGCCGCGAGGGCCGGACCGTCCGCGCGAAGCTCAACACCATCTCGCTCGGCGCCGACGCCTGGCAGCAGTACACCGTGCGCTTCGACGCGGACGCCGGCGAGGTGCGCGTGCGCTTCGGCCCGGCCGTGAACACCGGCCAGGTCCCGATCCCGGGCACGCAGCCCGACCGGCCGCCGGAAGGCCGGGCCGCACTCGAGGGGCCGCTCGTGCAGACCTACGACGCCGAGACGACGGTCGACATCTTCGACGGCCCCAGCTTCGCCTTCGAGCCGGAGGCCGACGGGCGCGTGGTCCTGCATTTCCTGCCCTGGCACCGGACCTGGAGCCACAGCCTGACGCTGGCCGCGGGCGCCGCGCTGGCCGCCTGGCCGCTCTTCGGCTGGCGGGCGGCGCTGGTGATGATCGCCGGCTTCCTCGGCCACGTCGCCGAGGACCAGCTCGGCTACATGGGATCGAGCTTGCTCTTCCCCTTCGCGCGTACCCGGTTCAAGGGTCTTCACGCGATGCGCTCGGGCGACGCGGCGCCGAACTTCCTCGTGGTCTGGATCTGCGGGCTGCTCGTCTTCTGGAACCTCTGGCGCCGCGCGCCGGCCCCGCCCGATATCGGCTTCCTCCGCTATGCCCTCGTCGGGATGCTCCCCGTCGCCCTCTTCGGCCTGGCCCACTACGCCCTCGCCCGCCGCCGCGCAACGGACCCCGCCGATGCCCCCGGCGAATGGAGCGACCCGATGGCCGAGTAGCCCCTCCGGCTGCGACCACTGCGTGGTCGCAATCCCCCACCGATAGCCGCTAACCGCCAACGCCCCCCCCCGCCCCTTAAAACGCGTTTTCGGCCCCAAAAAGCGGCATCTAAGACCAGGAATCCGCCCCCCTGCGAGCGCAACCTCTTTGCCGAGAACACGATGCTGCGGCTAATCCGCGTGAGCCCGCGCCTTGTGGGCTCTCCCGAATCGGCTGGTACGGACGGCGCCGAGCGGCTACC
>PWTM01000168.1 GCA_003563855.1 PVC group bacterium
GGCTCGGTCGCGTCCAGCCAGTGCGCGCGCGCCAGCGCCCGGGGGCCGTCGCGGTCCACCCGCCCGCACCAGCCGCGCCAGCGCAGGAGCGCGAACACCGCCCCCGCATAGCCCCGGCGATCGCGCGCGCCATAGCCGGGGCGGGCGCGGAAGAGGCCGGCGAGCGCGGTGTCCGCCGGCCGGCCGGCGTCGACCGCCCGCTCGATGGCCGCCGCCACCGCCAGCGCCTCGCGGCCGCGGCGGAGCGCGAGATCCGCAGCCGGCCGCGACCCGATTGCGTCTTGATCGGACATGCCCGACCCCTTACCTTTGCGCCCCACGGGCGGCGCGCCTTCGCGCCTCGCCCCTTTTGTAGCGGAGGATCCGAGACATGGCGAAGGAATTGGCCTTTGCGTTAATCACCCCGTACTCGATCGCCAAGTCGCGGACCGGCGGCATCATCGGACGGTTCATGAGCCGCACAGGCCTCGAGCTGGTCGCCGCGCGGATGTTCGGCCCGAGCCCCGAACTCGTGGAGCGGTACGCGGACTCGCTGGAAGGAAACGAGCGGATCGATCCGGCGATCCGGCCGTTGCTCGGCGACTACGTGCGCCGGGCGCTCGGCCCCGATCCCCGCTCCGGTCGCCGCCGGCGGGTGATGATGCTGCTCTTCGAGGGCGAGGACGCCGTCGAGAAGATCTACCGGACCGCCGGGCCGATCCGCCCGGACATGGAGGCGGGCGAAACGATCCGCGACACGTTCGGCGACTACGTCCTCGGCGATAACGGCCTCGTGCGGTACATCGAGCCCGCGGTTTTCGTGGGGCCCGACCCGGCCTCCGCCATGCTGACGATGCGGCTCTGGTCCGACTTCGGCGAACGCGACGGCGGCCTGATCGGCGACGCGGCCGACGTCCTGAACGCGGCCGACGCCCAGCGGACGCTGGTGCTGATCAAGCCCGACAATTTCCGGTTCCCCAGCGCGCGGCCCGGCAACATCATCGACCTCTTCAGCCGCTCGGGCCTCCGCATCGTCGGGGCGAAGGTCCATCGCATGAGCGTGGCCGAGGCCGAGGCCTTCTACGGGCCGGTCCGCGAGGTGCTGCGCACGAAGCTCAACAGCCTGGTCGCGGAGCGCGCGACCCACGCGCTGACGCAGGAGCTCGGGATCGAGCTGCCGGAGACGCTGCGCCGGCAGCTCGGCGAGCAGCTCGGCCCCTACTACGGCGATCAGCAGTTCTCCCAGATCGTCCACTTCATGACGGGCGTCTGGCCGCAGCGCTGCCCGGACGCCGAAAAGACGCAGCCGGGCAGGGAGCGCTGCCTGGCGCTGGTCTACGCCGGGGCCGACGCGGTCGAGCGCATCCGCGGGATTCTCGGGCCGACCGACCCGAGCAAGGCGCAGCCCGGCTCGGTGCGCCGCGAGTTCGGCCAGGACATCATGATCAACGCGGCGCACGCCTCGGATTCGCCGGAGAATGCTGCGCGCGAGATGGCGATCGTCGGCGTCGAGCGCGACACGGTGAAAGCCTGGGTGGACCTGTACACGAAGCGCGACTGAACCCGTAACCGGAGGACGCCCCCCATGTTCAATACGCTGAAACCCGCCCCGCCCGATCCCATTCTCGGTCTGACCGAGGCCTGGCGCGAGGACCCGAACCCGCAGAAGGTGAACCTCGGGGTCGGGGTGTACAAGGACGACGGGGGCCGGACGCCGGTGCTCGAGGCGGTCAAGGCCGCCGAGGCCGCGCTGCTGGCCGCGGAGACGACGAAGACCTACCTGCCGATCGCCGGCGACCCGGACTTCCGCCGGCGTGTGCAGGCGTTCGTCTTCGAGGGGCCGGCCGAGACGGCCGGGCCGCGGGCGGTGACCCTCCAGACGCCGGGCGGCACCGGGGCGCTGCGGGTCGGGGCGGAGTTCGTACGCTTCGCCGCGCCCGACGCCCGGGTCTGGCTCAGCGCGCCCACCTGGCCGAACCATGCGGGCGTCTTCTCCGCCGCGGGAATGGAGGCGAGCGCCTATCCCTGGTACGACGCGGCGGCTCACCGGCTGGACACGGCGGAGATGCTGGCCGCGCTGCGCGCGGTGCCGGCCGGCGACGTGGTCGTGCTTCACGCCTGCTGTCACAACCCGTCCGGGGCCGACCCCGCGCCGGAACAGTGGCTCGAAATCGCCGCCGCCGCGGCCGACGCCGGCTGGCTTCCCTTCCTGGACGCGGCCTACCTCGGCTTTGCGCGCGGGCTCGTCCAGGACCGCGCGGCCACCGAGGCCTTCGCGGCCGCCGGCGTCCCGTTCCTGCAGGCGACGTCCTTCTCGAAGAACCTCGCGCTCTACGGCGAGCGCGTGGGCGCGCTGACCTTCGTCGGGCCAGACGAAGGGACCGCCGCGACCGCGCTCTCACAGCTCCAGCGCATCGTCCGCGTGCTCTACTCGAACCCGCCGATCCACGGCGCGGCCGTGGCCGCCCGCGTGCTCGGCGATCGCCTGCTGCGCGCGCGCTGGGAAGAGGAACTCACCGCGATGCGCGAACGGATCCACGCCGTGCGCGGAGAGCTTGTCGACGGCCTGGCCGCCCGCGGCGTGCCCGGGGACTTCTCGTTCCTGCGCACGCAGCAGGGGATGTTCTCCTTCAGCGGGCTGTCGGACGAGGCCGTGGCGCGGCTGCGGACGGAGAAGGCGATCTACATCGTCAAGGGCGGCCGCATCAACGTGGCCGGCCTGACGCGCGGGAACCTCGATTACGTCTGCGACAGCATCGCGGAGGTGCTCGGCGCCCCGGGATGAAGTGCGTCGTCGCCATGGACGCCTTCAAGGGCAGCCTCGAGGCCGAGGCCGCCTGCGAGGCCGTGGCGCGCGGGCTGGAACAGGTCGATCCCGCGATCGAGGCGCGGCGCCTTCCGATGGCGGACGGCGGCGAGGGGACCGCCGAGATTCTCCGCCGCGCGGCCGGCGGCCACTGGAAGCGGCGGCTCGTCACGGGGCCGCTCCCGGGCCGGACCGTGGAAGCGCGCTACGCCTGGGCGCCGGGCGAGCGGACCGCCATCATCGAAATGGCCTCGGCCTGCGGCCTGCCGCTCCTGCGGCCGGAAGAGCGCGATCCGCTGCGGACGACCACGCACGGGGCCGGCGAGCTGATCGCGGCCGCGCGCGGGCTCCGGCCGGCCCGCATCCGGCTGGCCATCGGGGGCAGCGCGACGGTGGACGGCGGGACTGGCGCGGCCGCGGCGCTGGGCTGGCGGTTTCTCGATCGGGCCGGCCGCGCGCTCCCTCCCGGCGGCGGCGCGCTCGCACGCCTCGCGCGGATCGAGCCGCCCGATCCGCGCCCCAGGCTTCCGCCCGTGGACGTGCTCTGCGACGTGGACAACCCGCTCTGCGGCCCCGAGGGCGCGGCGCGCGTCTTCGGCCCGCAGAAGGGCGCGGACGCGGACGCGGTCGAACGCCTCGAGGCCGGACTCTGTCGCCTCGCGGACGTTCTGCAGGCGCAGTTCGGCATCGCGGTGCGCGATCTTCCCGGCGCGGGCGCCGCGGGCGGACTGGGCGCCGGCGCGGTCGCGTTTCTCGGCGCGCGGCTGGTCCCCGGCATCGACGCCGTCATGGACGCCGTGGGACTTCCCGACGCGCTGCGGGGCGCCGACTGGGCGATCACGGGCGAGGGCCGTTTCGACGGCCAGTCCGCGCGGGGCAAGGTCGTGCAGGGCGTGGCGCGCGAAGCCCGCCGGGCCGACGCCCGTGTGCTCGTCCTCGCGGGCCAGGTGGCCGTCCCTCCGTCGGATTGGCCCGCCCTCGGCATCGACGAGGCGCGGGCACTCATGGCCCCCGGTATGACCGAGGACGAGGCGCAGCGCCGCGCCGCCGAACTCCTGGAGGCCCAGGCCGCAGCCTGGGCCGAGGGCCAGGCTGCATCGGGCCGCCACCGCCCGCCGTAGCGCGCAGCATTCGCGAACGTCCGGTGTGTCACGATCCGCCGCAGGAACGCCGCGCCCCTGCGCGCGGCATACGCCTGCTTCGCCCTTGTGACACGATCCCCGAACGGCTGAAGAAGACAGCCCGGGCTAAAGGTGCCGGGTCAAAGGGGCTGGGTCAAAGGGGCTTGCGCAGGGCCGCTGAAGTCGGTAAGAGCTTTCCGGGTAAACCCTCCTGCCGGTCGTTGACCTCGCGGGGATCGGCAGGGGATCACGAAATCAAGTGCGGCCCGCGATGACTGCCGTGACGGTCGTCGCCTGCCGACCAGGAGGAGGATGCGGACATGCAGAGATTATGGAATGCGGCGACGGTGCTCGGAATCGGGCTGGCCCTGGTCCTGACGCCGGGCTGTCTGCCTGACGATGAGGACACGGTCGATATCGGCACGCTTCCCGCCGCGCCGGGGACCATGGGAGCCTACCGCGACCGGGTGGGACAGCGATTCCAGTTCCGCGCCACGGGCACAACGAGCGGCGACGTCTGGGGCGGCGCCAACGGGGTCTATTCGGACGATTCAACCGTCGCCAAGGCGGCTGTCCACGCGGGGGTGCTGCGGGCCGGCGAAACAGGCGCCGTCACTGTCCGGGTGCTGGCTGGCCAGTCGAACTACCAGGGCAGCACGCGAAACGGGATCACGACGTCTAACTGGGGCGCCTGGGGCGGCAGTTACAGGTTCGAGTGAACCGGTGCGCCCGGCAACAGGGACACCCTCGATGCCGGGCGAGACGCGTGCGGCCGTGCGCATGCTGCACGCTTGAGATAGAGTCGGCCGTGGAGGGTTTCGCATGATAAGGGCACGTATTGTGGGCGCCGGCGGGTACGGCGGCGTGGGGATCGCCGAGTTGCTGCTCCGGCATCCGGAGGTCGAACTGGTCGGGCTTGCGGACGTGGCGGACGTCGGGAA
>PWTM01000290.1 GCA_003563855.1 PVC group bacterium
CACGACAACGGCTCGCTCTCCATCGACGGGGAAGGCCATCTCTGGATCTTCGTCAGCGGCCGCGGCAGGCGGCGCCTCGGCAGCGTCTATCGCAGCCGGGCGCCCTACGGGATCGACGACTGGGAGCGTCTGCCCGACTGGGAGTTCACCTACCCGCAGCCCTGGTGGTTCGAGGGCAAGGGATTCTTCTTCACCTACACCCGCTACACCGCGGGCCGCGAACTCTACTTCCGCACCAGCCGCAACGGCGTCGAATGGGACGCCGAGAAGAAACTCGCGGGCATCGGCGGCCACTACCAGACCAGCGACCAGGTCGGCGACCGCATCCTCACCTCCTTCAACCGTCACCCGGGCGGCAACGTCGACCGGCGCACGGACCTCTACTACATGGAAACGCCGGACCTGGGCGAAACGTGGACCACGGCCGACGGCACCCCGCTCGCGATCCCGCTCACCACGGCCGACAACCCCGCGCGCATCCGCAACTATTCCACCAACAGCGACCCCGCCGATAACGCGCTGGTGTATATCTGCGACATGACCGCCGACGCCGACGGCCGACCGGTCATCCTCTACATCACGTCCAGGCATCACCAGCCCGGGCCGGGCGGCAACCCACGCGCCTGGATGATCGCCCGCTGGACCGGCGAGGACTGGCGTTTCCACGAGGTCGCCCCCGCGCTCCACAACTACGACATGGGTTCGATCTACATCGAGGACGACGGCACGTGGAAGGTCATCGCCCCCATCGGCGCCGGCCCCCAACGCTGGGGCGCCGGCGGCGAGATCGAACTCTGGACGAGCGTCGACCAGGGCGCGACCTGGACGAAGCAGCGCGCCGTCACGTCCGGGAGCCCGCGCAATCACGGCTACGCCCGCCGCCCGCGCAACGCGCATCCGGACTTCTACGCCTACTGGGCCGACGGCGATGCCGACGAGTTCTCCGAGTCCCACCTCTGGTTCACGAACAAGGCCGGGGACAGGATCTGGCGTTTGCCCTACGACATGACCGGGGACTCCGCCGCGCCCGAGCCTGTCGCGCCCTGAGGACATGCCGAGGAATCTCTGCTGCCTCTCGGCATTGTCGCCCCCCTTGCTCGACCCCTGAGGCGGCAGTGCCCCATGCGAGGCATCCTAAAAGAAGAAAGCAGTTCGCTGAGCTCGGCAAGCAGATTAGGGCGAACGATTAGGGCAAAAGATTAAGGAAACAGCGATACCCACCCTATTCTTTCGCCCTAATCTTTCGCCCTAATCTGCACCTGAATGGTGCGGTCACACCAGGCTGGCATTGGTGCTGCTAATACTTATGCACAAAGGGACCTCTCGCCCCCCCGCCAACCGAAAGCGGCGTCGCCGGGCTTCGCCCTCTGCCGCCGCACTCCATATCGCGTCACCCCCTTTTGGCCGCGTAAGAGCCCCCCGTAGAAGCGAAGGGGGTTGATGCTCTCCCCCCGGGAACGCCACGCTCCAGCGTGGCACGGTCCTGGTCCTTGCGGTTCTCGTCCCCCTGCTCGGCCAGGCTGGAGCCTGGCGTTCCCAGGGGCGCACGCTCCGGTCTACGTTATCGCCCCCTTGGCTCGATCCCCCGGGGCGACGCGGCACCCTTGCGAAGTCATGGGCATTACCGCCCCGGGGCCGGCCTTGCGTGGTGCGGCAGGTCCTCCCGCGCCGCGCAGCGGCGCCTTGGAGTGCGGCGCCTCGGCGCCGCTTTGTTCGCCGCGGCTCGCCGCGGCGGGGCACGGAAGCGGCCTCGAGAGGCCGCCCCGTCATCCAACAGGAAGCTTTCCAAAGCCGCTGCGCGGCGCAGGACCGGCCCAATGATTCTGAAAGGCGGGGGCCTTCGCGGACGCGAGCGGCACGGCCTGCCGCACCACGCCGCCCGGGGTGATACCCCCCGCACGCTGAAAGAAGAGGAAAGTCCTCGCCGAGCCCTGAGTTGATCTCCGCGGCCGGCGGTGTTCCAATGGGTCGCGCTTGTTCCATGGATCGAACGGCCGTAGAGCCGGAAGCGGAGGGGTGCTATGCGCGAGTCGGACAGTCCATCGGCCATCGGGATGCGGATCGAGTACGCGGAGGCGCCCCTGGCCCTCGGGACACGGAGGCCCCGCTTTTCCTGGGAGGTGGCCCTGCCCGGCCGCGGCCGGCGGCAGAGCGCTTACCAGGTCCTGGTGGCGACCGAGGCCGGCCGGCTGGAACCGGGCAAGGCCGACCTCTGGGACAGCGGGCGGGTGGAATCCTCGCAGTCGGTGAACGTGGACTACGCGGGCGCGCCGTTGGGAAGCGACATGGACGCCTGCTGGCGCGTTCGCGCCTGGGACGAGGCCGGCACGGCAGGCGGCTGGAGCGCCGTAGCCGCCTTCGGGACGGGGCTGCTCGACGAGGGCGACTGGGAGGCGGAATGGATCGGCCTCGGGAAGCCCGACGAGCCGGTTGCGGATACGGCGACCTTCCAGCAGGGCCGCGTGGCGCCCGAGGTGGCCGCCCTCGAGCCCGATCCGCGCTCGCCGATGCTGCGCCGGACGTTCGACATCGGGAAGACCGTCCGCCGCGCCCGGGCCTACGTCTGCGGGCTCGGGCTCTTCGAGCTGCGCCTCAACGGTCGCAAGGTCGGCGAGGACGTGCTCTCCCCCTCGCGCACCGATTTCCGGAAGCGCGTGCTGGTCGAGGCTTACGACATCCTCCCGCTGCTCGCGTCCGGCGAGAACGTGGTCGGGGTTCTGCTCGGCAACGGCTGGTTCAATGGCCAGAAGAAGTACTGGGGCTGGCAGATGCAGTGGCACGGTTCGCCGCGCGCCCTCGTGCAGCTCGATATCGAGACCGCGGACGGGACCCGTCAGCGGGTGTGCAGCGACGCGGCCTGGCGGGGCGCCTGGTCGCCGATCACGTCCAACTGTCTCTACGACGGCGAGGACTACGACGCGCGCCTGGAGCAGGAGGGCTGGGACGCGCCGGGCTTCGACGACTCCGCCTGGTCCGCGGTCAACCTCGCGCCCGGGCCCGGCGGCCGCCGCGAGATGGCGGCGCACGAACCGGGCCGCGTGGTCGAGCGCCTGCGCCCCGTCTCGGTGTCCGAGCCGGAACCCGGAGTCTTTGTATACGACCTGGGCAGGAACATGACCGGCTGGGTCCGGCTCGCGGTTCCGAACGGACGGCGCGGCGAGACGATCCGCCTGCGCTTCGCCGAGGCGGTGGACGAACGCGGGCGGCTGGACCCGCGGAGCAACGGCGCGGCGCGCCAGGAAGATCGCTATACCATGAAGGGGGGCGCGGCGGAGACCTACGAGCCGCGCTTCACCTATCACGGGTTCCAGTACGTCGCCGTTTCGGGCTTTCCCGGCACCCCCGGGCTGGAGGCGATCACCGGGTGTTTCGTCCGCACCGCCGTCGCGGAGACCGGTGCATTCGCCTGCGGGCATGACGGGGTCAACACCATCCACCGCTGCACGCTCCAATCCCAGCGGTGCAACATCCAGATGGGCGTGCCGACCGACGACACGCAACGCCCCGAACGGCTGGGCTGGGCGGGCGACGCCTGGAGCTATGCGAACGAGGCCTACTACAACTTCTGGATGCCGCGGGTATTTGCCAAGTGGATCGCGGACTTCTACGACCAGCAGGACGACCTGGGCTTCGTGGGCATGATCGCCCCGCAGGCCGGGCCCGAGGAGGACCTGGTCTGGAGCGCGGCCTTCGTGCTGATCCCCTGGTGGCAGTACCTGCACTGCGGCGACCGGCGGCTGCTGGAGGAGAGCTACCCCTACCTCCAGAAGTACCTGGCCTACCTCGAGGCCACGGGCCGCAAGACCGTCCGGACGATGCGCACCGAGGAGATCCTGGAGCAGCTCTTCTGGCATTGCTCCCGGGAGAAGCGCTTCCCTTCGGCCGGGGAACACGGCCACCTGCAGATCTCGCAGTGGGGCGATCACCTCGCGACGAACGAAGGCGCGTCCGGCGCCCGCCAGAACCAGCCGCTCTCCATCGCCACGGCGTTCTACTACCTCGACGTCTGCACGATGGCGCGCATCGCCGGCGTCCTCGGAAAAGCGGACGACGCCCGGAGGTACGGCGAGCTGGCCGAGGCGATCAAGGCGGCGTTCAACGAGCGCTTCTTCGATCCAGCCAGCGGCTTCTTCGACGTCGGCTGCCAGAGCGCGCAGGCCTGGGCGCTGGCATTCGGCCTGGCGCCCGACGAGCACCGGGAACGGGTGCAGGCCTTTCTCAACAGCAGCGTCAACCACCGCCAGCAACGGCTGACGACGGGCTACGCGGGCACGAAGTGGGCCATTGCCGCGATCGCCGAATCCGGCCGGAGCGACATCGTCTGGAGCCGGGTCAACGACACGCACTACCCAAGCTGGGGCTACATGCTGCGCGATCCCAAGCGCACGACGATCACGGAGAACTGGATGGGCTCGGGGTCGCTCTGCCATACGACCCTGGGCGCGGCGATCGACGAGTGGTTCTACTGGGGGCTGGCCGGCATCCGGCCCGATGCAACGGGGCCGGGCTACGAGCGCATCGTATTCAAGCCGTACCTGCCGGAAGACCTCGCCTGGGCCTGGGCGTCGGTCCGCACGGTGCGCGGCCGGGTGTCCTCCCGGTGGCGCCGGGACGGGCGCAGCGTGACGCTGACGGTGGAGGTCCCCGCCAACTGCGGGGCCACGGTGTCCCTGCCGGTGGCCGGACCGGAGGGCGTGACCGAGGGCGACGTCCCGCTGGCCGAGGCGGAGGGGGTCGCGCTGAAGGGAACCGCGGAGGGCGCGACGGTCGTGGACATCGGCTCCGGCGAGTACGTGTTCCGGTTCGAGGCGCCCGCGGAGAAACCGGGCAGATGAGCCGGCGCGA
>PWTM01000070.1 GCA_003563855.1 PVC group bacterium
CAGTTTCCCCGCCACAGCCCTGCAGTCGGACGCGCTGCGGCTGACCAGGGCCGACATCGGCACCAGCTCGACCGGCGACTCGATCACCAACGATACCGTCCTCAGTTTCAGTCTGACCATCCCGTCGGATGTCACGCTGGACCTGATATCGCTCACCTTCGACTACACCAGCAGCGGGATTACCGGCAACTGGATCTACGCCCGCACCTACAGCAGCATCGACGGCTATGATGATGCGGTCGACGACACCATCGGCTTGTTCGGCAAGGCCACCGACGACCCGGTTTCCGCCACCGGCGTGACGATCGACTTGGCGGATCCAACAGGGAATCTTCTCCGTGGCAGCAACGTGAACGCAGGCGATTTCGACGGACTGACCGACCAGACGGTCACCTTCTATATGCCGATGATCAGATCAGACAGCGATAATTCCGACTACATCCAGTTCGACAATGTGACGCTGAATCTGATCCCCGAGCCTTCGACTGCCCTGCTTGGCGTCCTCGGTTTGATCGCCCTGCTCCGCCGCCGTCGTCGGTAGCCGCCGCGGCTTCCTCTTCGTTCCCGGCGGCTCTGCCAGGTTGTTCAAACGGAACGCCCTGCGGAGCCGCCGGTTCTTTTTCGCGCTCTTTGTGCGGATCGAAAGCACACCGAAATGAGTCCTCCAATTCCCGATTCAATCTTTCTCTCAAGGCAAACATGAATTCTAAGATCAAGTATCTCGCCCTTCCCGGACTGGCCCTCTTCCTGATGGGCTCCTCCGTCCAAGCGCAAACGACCCTCCTGCCCGACTTCGATGACCGGAGCCGGTTGAACCACCCCCACACGGACGAAGATCTCGACAAGAACAGCACCGTCAGTCTGGCGGTGGGGGCGATCGACGGCGCGAACGACTTCTTCCGGTCCTACCTGACCTTCGACCTCTCGGGCGAGGCACCGGGCCTGGCGGTCACCCTCACGCTGTTTCCCAAGCTCGAGGAGAACAATACCTCGGTCCTGAACCAGACCTACACCCTGTTCCAACTGGATTCCGATTGGCATGGCGAAATCCGGCCGGGCCCCATGGGCACGCCGCTCGCTACCTTCAATTTCACCCCGGCAACGGGCGCCAGCGACGACACGACCATCGTTTTCAGCAGCGCCGCCCTGACGGACGCCTTCAACGCGCTGGCCGGAAACGGAACGCTGTATCTGGGGATCTATTCTCCGGAAGCGGAGGCCGCGCCCGCCGGAACGCGCAGCTTCACCTGGCTGGGAAGCCGCCACAGCGGACCGTCGCCGGAGCTGCAATACTCCGGCAACCCGGCCGTCCGCATCGCGACCACCTCCCCCAACGACAATTTCGAGTTTCCAGCTTTCATCGAGGGAAGCAGCCGGTCGAGGACGATCCGCTACGAGGTGCTCGCCGCCGACGGAGCCACCGTCACCTTTGACGATCTGGTGGTGACCGACGATCCGGGGCATCCCTCCACGGCCTTCACGGTCGCCAGCGATCCATCCGTGCCCGTCACCCTCGGCGACGGTCAAACCATCGACGTCACCGTAACGGCGAGCGGCAGCACGCCCGGCTCCTTCGCCGGTTCGCTCTTCATCGACACCACCTCCTCTGGTGGATCGCTGGGTCCGGACTATTGGGACACGACCTTGCCGCTCACCTCGTTCGTCACCGGTCCACCAGTCCGTATCTCCGGCGTCTATCCCCACCTCGCCGTCACCAACTCGCACTCGGAAGTGGGCATCGGCGCGGTGGTCCCGTGGGCGGACCGCCTGTGGGCCGTCACCTACGGCCCGCACCTTCCCACCGGGGATAACTCCAACAAACTTTACGAGATCGACGACCAGCTCAACCTGGTCGCCAGGCCCGAATCGATCGGGGGCACTCCGGCCAACCGCTTCATCCACGAGCCGTCCAACCAGTTGATCATCGGCCCGTATTTCATCGATGCCGGGCGCAATGTCCGCAGCCTGCCCTATTCCGTCGCGCCGGGCCGCCCCACCGCGACCGCCGCCCACCTCACCGATCCCGCCAACCGGGTTTACATGTTCACGATGGAAGACGGGCTTTACGACGTGAACGTCCATGATCTCAGCGTCATCACGCGCTATCCCGACGTCCAACTCAAGGGAGACAAATTCCTCTTCGGCATGCACGGCAAAGGCGCCTACACCGGGCAGGGCTACTTCATCGCCGGCAACAACGGGCGGCCATCGAGCCAGCATACGCCCTTCGGCCCGGCCGGGGTGCTTGCCCGGTGGGACGGCACCACCTACGCGGAAAACGACAACAGCTACCTGCCGCTGGATCCCATCAACAGCAACACCACCTACTCGGAGGATATCGGCCCGGTGCCCGGTCAGCCGCACTTCATGGCCGGCTGGATCCAGGACTTCACCACCCAGCACTGCGAAGTCACCGGCCCGGGTGGCATTTATGGAAACCCGAATCCGGCGACCGATCCGGTCTGGGCCACCGGCTTTGACGCCAAGTCCGTATTGGTCCGTGTGCTCGAGAATGGGGAATGGACCACCTGGCGGGTGCCCAAGTCCTCCTATACCCACGATGGCTCGCATGGCTGGCACACCGAGTGGCCGCGCATCCGCCAGCTCGACCCCGCCACGCCGGGTTCGCCCTACCTCATGCACATGCACGGCATGTTCTTCGATTTCCCGGCCACGTTCTCATCCGCGGATTTCTCGGGGCTGCGACCGATCAGCAGCTATCACAAAATGCCGGTGGATTACTGCATGTTCAATGGCCAGCTCGTGATCGCGAAGAACGATTTATCCAGATTTGCGAACCCCCTCGCGCTCCGTGCCCAGTCGAATTTCTGGTTCGGCCAGTTCGAGGATCTCGCCGACTGGGGCGCGCCCCAGGGGCACGGCGGCGTCTGGCTGAACGACAGCGTGTCGGCTGGCGAAACTTCCGTGCCCTTCCTCATCAACGGATTCTCCCGCATCACCCTGCACCTGCGCAACGACGGCGCCTCGGAGGTCCCGGTGGTGATCGAGTCGTCCGACGGAACGGGCGCCTGGTCGCCCGAAAAAACAGTCAACATCCCCGCAAACGGATACGTTTTCGAGATTTTCAACGACCATCCCGCCGAATGGCTGCGGCTGAAGCCCGAGGCGTCCTCCAGCGATCTGACGGCCTACTTCCTCCTCTCCAATCCCTACCCGCATGCATCCATCGCCTCCCTCGGTGGCGACCGCTTCGCCGCGCTCGCCGACATCCGCGACACCGTCGGGCACTCCGACGGGATCATCCGCCCGATGTCCGGCACCGACCTCCAACTCGAGTTCGCATCGAACCACGGCTACCACCGGATCGGCGGGAACCTGCAATTGCAAGACGTCACAAATGCCAGCGCCGAATCCAACCTGCGCTCGGCAGGGGCGCTCAGCAAAGCCTTCGGTGGCGACGACGCCTCGGTCTGGATCACCAGCGGCAGCACACGCCTGCGCCTGCCGCGGCTCGATCCGCTGTACGATTCCCCGTTCCTTACCGGCTGGGCGCGCGGCTTCCGCGAGATCGTCACCGAGCGCCAACTGCTCAATCTCCACGGAACCTTCTACGAAGTCCCCCGCGGCAACTCCGGCGGCCGCTACCGCATGCGGCCGCTCGCCACCCATGGCAAGCGCATCACCGACTTCACCTCATGGCGCGGGCTCCTCGTCCTCACCGGCGTGCTCGACGACGCCCAGGCCACGGACTCGCTGGTGCGCAGCCCCTCCGGCGCCGCGCTGTGGCTCGGCGAGGTGGACGATATCTGGCAGATGGGCGAGCCACGCGGAAGGGGCGGGCCTTGGAAGGACACCACCGTCTCGGCCGGAGAAGCATCCGATCCCTACCTGATGTATGGCTACGACCGCAAGGAATTGACCCTCTCCACCACCAACGCCGCCACCATCACCGTCGAGGTCGATTTCGTCGCCGACGGCACCTGGTCCACCTACCAGTCCTTCACCCTCGCCGCCGGGGAAACGCGCACCCACCTCTTTGCGGAAGGTTTCCACGCCCACTGGGTGCGGGTGAAATCCAGCGCCGCCACCACGGCCACCGCGCAATTCACCTACGGCCCGGCCGACCAACGCGACGCGTTGCTCGACTGGGGTCGCGAACAGGGACTGCCAACCGCGGCCGGACGCGCCGCCCTTGCTTTGGGCAATGACGATGGCGACCCGTTGAACAATCTCTTCGAGTTTCTTCTCGGGACCGATCCGTCCGTGCCAAACCTGTGGCCGCTCGCGACGGACGCGGATGGCATGGTTGTCGTGCTTCGCGACCTTGCGGCGGAAGACGGAATCAACGTCATCTTCGAATCGTCCATCGACCTTAAGGACTGGAGCCCGCGCCCCGATCTCGTCGTCGCCGATCCGGACCAGTCCGGTGTGCCCGCAGGATTCACCCGCTGGCGCTTCGTCTTCGATACAGAGGCCGATCCGGTGCGCTTCGTCCGAATCTCAGCGTCACTGTAGGCCGGCCCGATGGGCGGGCCAGGAACGAACGATTCATCGAGCAACACTACCGGGAACCGGTATTTCCACAAGGCGTTCCGCCGCCAGTACCGCCTGACGCCGCACCAGTACCACAAGCACGGCCGGCTCCGCTGAGGGCGCAGGTTTGGAGTGCGCCGGCCGCCAGTCGCGCCGAAGCGCGGAGCGCGAAGGCGGAAGAGCGGAGCGGCGACGGCGCTTTCGCTTCCTTGGCGAGGGCGGGGTGGTTCGGTCCATGCCGCGGGGGCGCTGCGGGTTCGGCGGGAAAGCGGCGTCGCCGGGCTTCGCCCTCTGCCGCCGCACTCCACATGATGGCCACACGGGCGCAGATATGGAGTGCG
>PWTM01000167.1 GCA_003563855.1 PVC group bacterium
GGGTCGCCGGTCGGTCCAAACGTGTTTGGTCCGCTCGGCGACCCCGCCCCGCCGCGGCGATTTCATCGCCGCCCCGACCCGCCCCGCTCGAAGTAATCATCCGCGCCATCCGCGTAATCCGCGGTAGAAGACCTTAATCGGTAACCACGCCGATGGCCTTGGCGGCGGCGTAGCGCTGTGCGAGAATCTACGCGCACGGAGGACTGACCATGAGCACGCCGCCGCTGATCCACCCCGATTTTCTGCTGCAGAACGAGGCCGCGCGGGAACTCTACCACCGGCATGCCGCGCCGATGCCCATCCTCGACTACCATTGCCACCTCCCCCCGGGCGACGTCGCGGACGACCGGCGGTTCGAGAACCTGACGAAGATCTGGCTCGACGGCGACCACTACAAGTGGCGCGCCATGCGCGCCAACGGCGTCGCCGAGCGCTACTGCACGGGCGACGCGTCGGACTGGGAGAAGTTCGAGCAGTGGGCCGCCACGGTGCCGATGACCCTGCGCAATCCGCTCTACCACTGGACGCACCTCGAATTGAACCGCCCGTTCGGCATCGCGGACCGGCTGCTCGGCCCGGACACCGCGCGGGACATCTGGGATGCCTGCAACGCCCGGCTCGCCGAGCCCGGCTTCTCCGCCCGCGGCATCATGCGGCAGATGGACGTCCGGCTGGTCTGCACGACCGACGATCCGACCGACGACCTCGCGGCGCACCGCCGGATCGCCGCGGACGCCGCGTTCCCCGTCCGCGTCCTCCCGACCTTCCGCCCGGACGCCGCCCTGCAGACCGACGACCCGGCCGCCTGGAACGCGTGGGTGGACCGGCTGGCGGCGGCGGCCGGCGTCGAGGTCCGCGACTGGGACACGCTCCTCGAGGCGCTCGACCGCCGCCACGCGGCGTTCCACGCCGCCGGGGGCCGGCTCTCGGACCACGGCCTCATGACGCCGCCCGCGGACGACTTCACCGGGCGCCAGGTCGCCGCCGCGTTCGACAGCCTGCGCGGGGGTCGCGCGATCGACCCCGCGGCCGCGGGCGCGTTCGCCTCGGCGCTGATGGACGCCTTCGGCCGGATGGACGCGCAGCGGGACTGGACGATGCAGCTCCACCTCGGCCCCTTGCGCAACGTCAACACGCGCCGGTTCCAGGCGCTGGGCCGCGACACGGGGTTCGACACGATCGGCGACTTCGAGATCGCCCGCCCGCTCGCCCGGTTTCTCGACCGGCTTGAAGCGGACGGCCGCCTGCCGCGCACGATTCTCTACAACCTGAACCCCCGCGACAGCGCAGTTCTCGCGGCGATGACCGGCAACTTCCAGGACGGCGTCACGCCCGGAAAAATCCAGTACGGCAGCGCCTGGTGGTTCCTCGACACGAAGGACGGCATGGAGGCGCAGCTCGACCTCCTCTCGAACCTCGGCCTGCTGAGCCGGTTCGTCGGGATGCTGACCGACTCGCGCTCCTTCCTCTCCTATACGCGGCACGAGTACTTCCGGCGCATCCTCTGCAACCGGCTGGGCGCCGAGATGGAAGCCGGCCTGCTGCCCAACGATCCCGACTGGATCGGCGGCCTCGTCCGCGACCTCAGCTACCGCAACGCGGCCCGCTACTTCGGCTTCGACACATCGGATCAGGGATCGGCGCCATGCTGACGCTGTTCCAGATCGTCTACCAGGGCGGCACATGGTACGACGATTTGTGCGGTACGAAGGTGGAGTTCAACCCGTACGTCCGACTGACACCGACGCAGAAGAATTGGCGTAAGCACATGAAGAACAGGTGAAGGCCTGGGCGCGCGCTGTGGCGTACAAAGGAGCGAAAAGGGGTCAGTCCCTGAATCTCGTAATCTTACCTGACCGACTACGCCGACCGATCACTGCTCGATCCGCGCGTTACCTGTGCGGGGGCGTAGAGGCGCAGCAAGGACGCGAGACGCAAACACCGATCGATTACGAGATTCAGGGACTGACCCCTTCTTGCCTGCGCCCGCCGGTCGCCGCGGATCAGACCGGCCGTCGCCGCGGACGGCGGCGGCGCTGGGCGCGGTGGGCGAAGAGCATGCGGAAGAAGCAGTACGTGTCGCGCAGCGGGCTGACCGAGCTCTTCTGACCGGCATAGATGGTGGTAACCCGCACGCTGCCGATGCGAATGCCGCGGGCCGCGACATGGAGCAGGATCTCGGACTCGGCGGCAAACCCGGCGCAGCGGGCCTCGATGAAGGGCAGCAGGTCGCAGCGGAACAGCCGGAACCCGCACTGCGTGTCCGGGACGTACTGCCCCATTTCCCGGCTCAGGATCCAGCTCATGAAGCGGTTCGTCCAGCGGCGGATCGGCGGCATGCCCCGCGGCACCGCCATGCGGTTGCCCATCAGGACGGGCATGCCGGTCCGCCGGTAGGCCTCGATGAACCGCGGCGCTTCCGACGGGTCGTGCTGCCCGTCGGCATCGAGCGTCACGACGGCCTCGACCCCCAGCTCCCGCGCCCGGGCGAAACCGGTGGCCAGGGCGGTCCCCTTGCCCCGGTTGCGCTCGTGCTGGAGCACCTCGGCCCCGGCCGCCCGCGCCGCCTCCGCCGTGCCGTCGTCCGAACCGTCGTCCACGACCAATGCGCCCAGCCCTTCCGCGCGGACGGCGCGCACCACCTCGCCGATGCGCGACGCTTCGCGGTAGGCGGGGATGACCGCCAGGAACTCCGTCGCTCCCGCGTGCTTCGTGGCTTCGGGCGTCATCCGCGCCCTTCCGTTCGGGTGCCCGCCGCGCCCCGGGCAGCGCGCGCGAAGAGATCCGCGGCGCGGAACGAAGAGCGCACCAGCGGCCCCGAGGCGACGGCGTCGAATCCGAGCGCCTCCGCCCGCCGGGCCTGCGCCGTGAAACGTTCGGGCGTGACATACGCGGCCACCGGCCAGGCCTCGGGCTCGGGCGCGAGATACTGGCCGAGCGTCAGGAGCCGGCACCCGGCACGCACGAGATCGCGCAGCGCCTCGTCAAGCTCCGCCTCCGTCTCGCCCATCCCCAGCATCAGCCCGGACTTCACCACCGGGCGCGCCGGGTGTTCGGCCGCACGGCGCAGGACCTCAAGCGACCGCGCATAGCTGGCGTCGGGCCGCACCTCGCGCTGCAGCCGGCGCACGGTCTCGAGGTTGTGCGCGAAGACCTCGGGGCGCGCCGCGAGCAACGTGTCGAGCGATGCCGCGCAGCCGCCGAGATCGGAGGCCAGCACCTCCACCTTCGTCTCCGGGCAGGCGGCGCGAATCGCCCGCACGCAGTCGGCCAGGTGCGCGGCGCCGCCGTCGGGCAGATCGTCGCGCGTGACCATCGTGATCACCGCGAACTCCAGCCTCAGCGCCGCCACGGCCCCGGCCAACCGGTCCGGCTCGCCCGGATCGGGCGGCGCCGGGCGGCCCGTCGGAACGGCGCAGAACCGGCACCCGCGCGTGCAGCGCTCGCCCAGGACCATGAAGGTGGCCGTGCCCTCGCTCCAGCAGCGGTGCCGGTTCGGACACCGCGCGCTGCGGCAGACCGTGCCCAGCCGCAACCCGCCGGACAGGCCGTGCACGCGGCGGTAGTCGGCCCCGGTCGTCAGCGGAGAACGCAGCCATGGCGGCAAACGCGTCATCGGCGAAGCCTGCCCCCGGCCGCGCCGCGTGTCAACGCGCGCGCGCCGCGCCCGGGCTCCCATCGTCTGCCCCTATCGTCGTCCCCTGTCGTCGCACGAAAGACACCCGCTAGGACCGGCCACGACAGGGAACCGAGCGCCAGCCCCGCGCGCTCGGGCGACGAGAGGGGACGACCCGCCTGCGCGCTTCGCGCTTCGGCGCGGCAGGCGAGAGCGGGCGACGAGCACCTCCTGGACTAGGACCGTGCCACGCTGCAGCGTGGCGTTCCCGGGGGGGCGGACATCCACCCCCTTCGCTCTTGCGGAGGGCTCTTACGCTGCCAAAAGGGTGATGCGATATGGAGTGCGGCGGCAGAGGGCGAAGCCCGGCGACGCCGCTTTCGGCTGGCGGGAGCCAAGCGATCTCTGGCGGGGGCGAAAGCGGTGTCGCCGTCCCGGGCGCGAGGCGCGCCCGGGACTCTGCCACCGCACTCCACAGGCTGAAGACCCGGCGACAGCACCGCCAAGTTCGGCGTGTCGCGCCGGAGCGTCCCCCCCCGGGAACGCCAGTCTCCAGCCTGGCCGGCCAAGGGGACAGAACGGTTGGCTTGGGGGACAGACTCATTGCGGGCGGAACTGCGCCGCCGACCATCCTGCTCGTCCTCGTCCTCAGCGAGCGAAGCGAGCGGTCCTCGTCCTCGTCCTTCGAGATCCGAGGACGAGGACGAGGACGAAGGAAGGAGCCCGGGCTCCCATCGTCCGCCGCTATCGTCGCCCGTACTCGCCGCCCGAGATACACCGCCATGAGCCCGCCACGACAAGGGGAACTTCTCAGGCGCCCGGGGGAAGAGGCCGCTGGCATGTCCTGTCCGAAAATCTGCGCAATCTGCGGACGAAGAAGAAGAGAGACAGGATCGGATGGGTTCGAAAATCAGGGGGGTGGAGGCCGGGCCTCCCGGTCCTGATCACTACGGGATCGTAACTACTCAGGTACCCGCCCGAAGCGGGCGGGCACCTGAGTGTTGGCCTGCCCCCCCCATGACTTCGGCGACTGGAGAGAGAGCCGCCTTGCCCCGAAACGCACGGGGCGAGATTTCTTCGTTTTGGTGCTGGACTCGGCCGGGCGGATGGTCATAGAGTTCGGGCATGGCACGCGCGAGAGTCATGCAGGGGCGGGAGA
>PWTM01000144.1 GCA_003563855.1 PVC group bacterium
AGAATCCATTCCTATACGGAAGCGCCCACCAGGCGTTTGAAGGTCGTCCTCCTTCGTTAACTGCCTCGACAACTCCTGCGAGACGAACTCCAACGCTATCTTTGCCGCGAACTCCACCGAGCCGGGGAAGCAGAATCTTCTCCGTCGACCTTTCGCGCGTCGGCGCATTGCACCATGCGCACATGCTAAGATAGCCGGGGCCAGGCATTTCGGGCAGAGACCGCCAGAAGTGAGATGCGCCCGTCAACCGAGCGCGCGGATGACCGCCATTGAACGACGGGGGGGATGGCGCTATGCTCCGCGTTTCAGCGTTCGCTGCACGGGGGAGAACCGCGATGGGCGAGAAGGTTCCCGAAATCCGCATCCACGACCCGACCCGGGACGTGACGCCGGAGGACCTGCGCGAGCGGCTGCTCGGCCATATCAAGTACACCTGTTACAAAGACTGGCGCACGGCGACCGACTTCGACAAGATGACGGCGCTCTCGCATGTCGCGCGCGACCTGGCGGCGGCGCGGATGATCGCCACGCAGCGCGCCTACCTCGACAGCAATGTCCGGCGGCTCTACTACCTCTCGATGGAGTTCCTCCTCGGGCGACTGCTGCACGGCAACCTCCTGGCGCTCGGCATCCTGGACCGCGCGCGCGAGGCGCTCCGTTCGCTCGGGATGGACCTGGACGAGCTCTGCGAGATCGAGCCGGACACTGGCCTCGGCAACGGCGGCCTCGGCCGGCTGGCGGCCTGCTTCCTCGATTCCATGGCCGCGATGGAGCTGCCGGGCTACGGCTACGGCCTGCGCTACGAGCACGGCATGTTCAAGCAGGAGTTCGAGGACGGCTGGCAGGTGGAGAAGCCCGACGACTGGCTGCGGTTCGGCGACGTCTGGGAAGTCGTGCGCCCCGAGTACGCCGTGCCCGTGCTGCTCTACGGCCACGTGGCCTCGGTGCCGGGTCCGGGGGGCGAACCGCGTCCGGTCTGGCGCGACTGGCAGATGATCGAGGGCATTCCCCACGACCTCGGCGTCATCGGCCATGGCCGCAACACGGTCAACCTGCTCCGGCTCTGGGCCTCGCGCGCCTCGGAGGGATTCCGGCTCGACGTGTTCAACCGCGGCGAATACGTCAAGGCCGTCGAATCGGAGAACTGGGCCGAGACGATCTCGAAGGTGCTCTACCCCTCCGACAGCGTCTACGCCGGCAAGGAGCTGCGGCTGATCCAGGAGTACTTCCTCTGCTGCTGCGCCATCCGCGACATCCTGCGCCGCCACCGCAAGCGGCACCGCGACTGGTCGCGGTTCGCGCGCGGCAACGCGATCCAGTTGAACGACACGCACCCGGCCCTGGCCATCGTCGAGCTGATGCGCTTCTTCGTCGACGAGGCCGAGTTGCCCTGGGACACCGCCTGGGACATCACGGTGCGGTCGTTCAGCTTCACGAACCACACGCTGCTGCCGGAAGCGCTCGAGCGCTGGCCGGTCGACCTGCTCGAACGCGTCCTGCCGCGACACCTCCAGTTGATCTTCGAGATCAACGCCCGCTTCCTGGAGCAGGTCGAGGCGCGGTGGCCGGGCGAGGGGGAGCGCCGCAGCCGGATGTCGCTGATCGAGGAGGGGCCGCCCAAGCAGGTGCGGATGATGAACCTGGCCATGGCCGGGAGCCACGCGGTCAACGGCGTCTCGGCGCTGCACACCGAGCTTCTCAAGACGCGCCTGGCGGCCGACTTCGTCGACGCCTTCCCCGGCCGTTTCCAGAACAAGACCAACGGCATCAGCCACCGCCGCTGGCTTCTGCTCTGCAACGAACCGCTCGCCCGCGCCCTGACCGAGCGGATCGGCGACGGCTGGATACGCGACCTCGACCGGCTGCGCGAGCTGGAGCCGCTGGCCGAGGACCCGGCGTTTCGCGCCGAGTTCCGCGCCATCAAGCGCGAGAACAAGGTGCGGCTGGCGCAGACGATCCGCGGCCTGTGCGGGGAGACGGTCGATCCCGACAGCCTCTTCGACGTGCAGGTCAAGCGGCTGCACGAGTACAAGCGCCAGTTGCTCAACGCGATGCATATCGTCGCGCGGTTCCTTCAGATCAAGGCGGACCCGGACCGCGACATCGTGCCGCGCACCTTCATCTTCGGCGCCAAGGCGGCGCCCAGCTACCACTGGGCGAAACGGGTGATCAAGCTGATCAACACCCTGGCGCGCGTGGTGAATGCGGACCCGGACGTGGCGGGCCGGCTCAAGGTCGTCTTTCTGCCCGACTACCGCGTTTCGCTGGCCGAGCGGATCATGCCGGCGGCCGACCTCTCTGAGCAGATTTCGACCGCCGGCATGGAGGCCTCGGGGACGGGGAACATGAAGCTGTCGCTGAACGGCGCCCTGACGATCGGCACCTGGGACGGGGCCAACATCGAGATCGCCGAAGCGGTCGGCCCCGAGCAGGTCTTCGTCTTCGGGCACCGGGCGGAGGAGCTCGAAGCGTTGCGCGCACAGGGGTACGACCCGCGCGCCTGGCTCGAGGGCGACGCCGAGCTCGCCGCGGTGGTGGAGGCGATCCGCGGGAACGCCTTCGATCGCGCGCACCCGGACCTGTTCCGCGAGATCGCCGAGCGGCTCGTCGAAGGCGGCGACCCCTTCTTCCATCTGGCCGACTACCGCGCGTACGTCGAACGCCAGGACGAGGTGGACGCCTGCTACCGCGACCCGGAGGATTGGAGCCGCCGCGCGATCCTGACGGTCGCGCGTATGGGCCGCTTCTCGAGCGACCGGACCATCGCCGAGTACAACCGCGACATCTGGCGGCTGACCCCGACGCCGATCGCCGTGCCCAACGGCAACGGAAACGGAAACGGCGCGCCCGGCTGAACGGGCCGGCGCCCGGTCAGAACCAGTACTGGATCCCGAGCCGGGCGCCGAACCCCAGCAGGTGATGGTCCATGATCCGGCCCGCGTCCGTGCGCGCCCGGCCCTTGACGATATCGTGCTGGTAGAACACGTCCGCGTAAACGATCAGCGCCTCGGTCAGCAACTGATCGGCCCCGACGGCGCCGACGAAGATCACGCCGGGCCGCAGGCGGATCGATTCCCACGGCGCATCGGGCGCGATGCGCCGCTCAAGCCGGGATGCCGCGGGGACGAGGCGAAGGCCCGCCTCGCCGCGCAGCAGGAGCCCTTCGGAGAGTGGCCAGCGGCCCAGCGCGGACGCGCCGACGGGGAACAGGGTGGTGTGGCCGTCCAGTTCGCCGTTCCAGTTGCCGCTCCTCCGGGCGGACGCCCAGCGTTCGGCGCCGACCGAGAGGGCGAAGCCGCCGAACCCGTACCAGCGGCGGTACTGCACCTCCGCGCCGGTGCCGACGCGGTAGGCGTCGAAATCGCCGACGCCGGGCGCGGTCAACCGTAGCGCCACGCCGACCTGCTCGTCGGTCGTCCGGCCGCCGGCCGATGCCGCCGCGGGAAGACCCGCCGCGACTGCCGTCAGTATCCACGCCCCGATCGCGAGTCTGCGCATGGCCTGCCCTCCGGGCGGCACTGCCGCCTGCGCGCCATCCTCCCCGCCGCGCCGCGGCCTGTCAAGGCCAGGGCAGGCGCGAGGCTCAGAACCGCACGTCGACCGTGTGGCCCGGCGCCTCGAGGCGCACGCCCTCGATGTTCATCTCGGCCAGCCGCGCCGGCGTATCCGGGGACTGGCTCTGCAACAGCCGAAACGCCTCCGGATTCGCCAGGACCTGTTCCATCGCCACGTCCATCAGCGTCACCGTGCGGCGGTCCTCCGAGACGTACCGGCTGTTGGTCTCCTCGATCGCGTTCGGGAACCGGATCAACGCGGCGATCCGCATGCCCTGAAGCATCGGCCGCATCATCTGCATCATCATCTCGTCCATCGCCTCCGGCGCCTCGGGCGCCTCTTCGCCCTCCTCGTCCGGCGGCGCATCGGGGAAGCGCACGGCCAGCCGCGCCGGCGTGCCCGGCTCGAAGGTGATGCGCAGCGTCTCGTCCTCGTCCGGCGCCCCCTCCGCGTCCATCGACCCGGGCGCAATCCGCAGCCGGCGCACGTCCTCGAACGCGAAACGCGCCCGGTAGCCCTGCCAGCCCCGCTCGTTGGTCAAGCGCTCCTCCCCCGCCAGCGTCACGCCTTCGCCCAACTGCGTCGTCCGCTGCTTGATCAGGTCGCCGATGAAATCCTTCGGCGCCTCGTCCTCGGCCAGCCCGCCCATCGCGGCCATGCCGGCCATGCCCTGCGTAACCTGCGGCGAGAAGAACTCGCGCACCGTGATCGTCCCGCTCCCGTCGCGTTCCAGATCGATCAGCGTCGTGCTCTCGACGCACCCGGCCGCCAGCAACGCCGCCAGCAGCAACACTCCACCACCCATGATCCGCTTCATCGTGTCCGCTCCTTTTCCTTCGGGCCCGGCCGGCGCCACCCCGACGCCGCGCTTCCCTTGGGGACAGCGGCATTCTGCCGCGGCGCGGACCGCAGGGCAACGGCAAAATGCAGCCGCGATGCGACCCGGGCGCATCTCACTTCTGGCGGTCTCTGCCCGAAATGCCTCGCGGCGGCTATCTTAGCATGTGCGCATGGCCATGCGCCGGCGCACGAAAGGCCGACGGAGACGATTCTGCCTGCCCCGACTCGGTGGAGTTCGCGGCAAAGATAGCGTTGGAGTTAGTCTCGCAGGAGTTGTCGAGGCAGTTAACGAAGGAGGACGACCTTCAAACGCCTGGTGGGCGCTTCCGTATATGAATG
>PWTM01000297.1 GCA_003563855.1 PVC group bacterium
GCGGCCGCGGCTTCCCGCCGCGCCGCCCGCCCGCCGCACGCCTACTCGCCCGCGACCGCCTCCACAATCGCATCCATCATGCGGAACCAGGCGTCTGGCTCCGTATTCGGTGCGAGCGTCGAAACGACCGCCACCCGCGCGCCCGTGCGCGCCGCGACGAACTCCGCCGGACGCCGCGGGTAGAACGGCTCCATGAGGACGAGGCCGATCTCGTCCGCCTGCATCCGCTCGATGACCCGGGCCAGGTGCGCCGGGCTTGGCGGCACGCCGGGGACGGGCTCGAGCTCGATCGGGATTTCGATGCCGAACCGGTGCGCGAAGTAGGTGAAGCTCTTGTGGAACGTCACCATCGGCGTCCCGCGCAGCCCGGCCATGCGCGCGAGCCAGCCGCCGGGTTCGACGTTGTGCTCGGCAAACCAGGCGTCCAGGGTTCCCTCCCGGGCCGCCGCCCAGAGCGCGTCGCCGTCCGCCTTCTCAAGCGCGGCTTCGCCGAACATGCGCGCGTCCAGTTCACGCACGAACGCCGCGGTGCCCTCGCGGAACCGCTCCGCCTGCTCCGGCCGCAGCCGCGCCATCCGCGCCCCGATCGCCCGGGCCACCGACCGCGCATTCAGCGGGTCGAGCAGGTAGTGCGGGTTGCCCGAGGGGTGCACGTCGCCCATCGCGCGGCTGATCGGGCCATCCGGCACCTCGAGCGCGATCTCGATGTGATCGGCGCCGTCCAGGAACCCGGGGCGCCCGGGCAGGATGGCGCGGTTGCGTGCGCTTTCGAGCAGGATCGGCTCCCAGCCGACCTCGAGGTCCATCCCGGCGCGGATCCAGAGGTCCGCGTTGCGGGCGCGAACGACGAAAGCCGGGCGCGCCTGCAGAAAGTGCGGGTCCTCCTGCCCGGCCGAGATGCTGTAGACATCGACGGCGTCGCCGCCGATCGCCGCGGCGATCGAGGCGAAGTCGGGAATCGTCGTCACGACGCGCAACGGGCGCGCCGCCGCAGGCGCCGCGGCGCCGGTCGCCAGGAGGGCGGCCGCCGCCAGGCGCAGCAAACGAGTGGGAAACAGGGTTGTCATCAGGGGTTCACTCCTATCGAGTTAAGTGTTTGGGTCGCGGGCTTCTTCCCGGTCGAGAAGAAGTCAGTGATCAGTGATCGGTGATCGGTCATCGGTGACGGCCTCCGGCCTTTGGGATCAGAACCGGTGCGCTCCGTGCGCGCCGAGCGAGAAGACGGCCTGCAGGAACGCCTCGGTGGCCGGTTCGCGTCCGTCATGGGTCTCGTAGAGGCCGTGGTTGACCTGGAAGCGCAGGCGGGAGAACTCCGTCAGCGTCCAGTCGACCATCGCCGAGAGGCGCGTCGAGGCGTCGTGCGCCTCGGAGCTTCCGCTCGGACTGCGCTCCTCGTTGACCAGCCCGACCATCTCGCCGCGCAGCCCGAGCCGCCAGCGGGGCAGGAACCCGTAGGCGCCCTGCACGTAGAATCCGTCCTGGCGGGCGGTCGCGCGGTTGCCGATCACCGGGGCGCGCTCCGGGTTGTTGTGCGCGATCAGCCCGATGTCCTTCTCGCGGTAGAGGTAGCCGCCTTCGAGCGTCAGCCACCGGTGGCCGTAGGCCGTCGCGGGCGTGTAGCGGTAGACGAAGTCCGCGCCCGCGAGCCACTGGTGTCCGTCCAGCCAGTGGCTGCCGGGGTCGGCGTTGCCCTCCGGCCCCAGGTGCGCCTCCTGGTGCACTCCGCGGCCGGCGAAGACGCCGACCTGGAAGGCGTGCGGGCCGCGCAGCATCGGCGCGAGTTTCGCCCAGCCGAGGAAGAGGCGCGGGCCCCGGTGCTCGGCCAGCGGATTCTCCTCATCCGCCAGGTAGGCGAAGAGGTTCTCGTTCCGTCCCTGCAGGGCCTCGAAGCCCAGCATCAGGAAGAACGGGGTGGGCGCCAGCCAGGACGCCTGCACGCCGCGTTCGTTCAGACCGTGGTCCCCGAGCAGCAGCTCGTGGATGAGGGGGGCGTCGGCGAAGTTCCAGTCGTGCGGGTGCGACGCGTTCTGGCGGTTGATGTCGCTCAGGAACCGTCCCGCCTTGAGCTGGAGGCCCAGTGGCAGCGCGGTGGTGAGCACCACGGCCTCTTCCAGCTCGATGTCGTGCTCGGAGACCCCCACGACCGTCCAGGCCTTGAAGTACGGGTCGACGTCGGCCGCGAACATGATCTCGACCTCGCGCAGGTTGAACCCGTCGACGAAGCCGTGGGCGTGATGGTGGTGGTCGTCGTGCGCATGGCCGTGTCCGAACCCTTCCATCTCCTCGCGCAGGTGCGCCGCCGGTTCGTCGCCGAACGAGCGGTAGTAGGCGCCGTCGATGACGACGGAGATGGCCGGGTTGAGCGTGAGGGCCGGACGGGCGGCGGCGCCGACGGGATCGACGGCGGCGGCGGGGCGCGCAGCGCCCGCGAGCGCGACGGCCAGCCCGAGGGCGGGCGCAAGCGCGCGAGAAGAGATGCGGGACGCCGGGCGCCCCGCGCGGATGAAGTTCCTGATCATGATCGAGTGCTCCTTTTGAATGATGGATACGAACGGATACGTGAAGGGGGACGCGGGCCTACCGCGCACGCCCGTTGTGCACGCCGTCCCGGCGGGTGCCGGCAGGGTGCGGGCTTTGCGGAAGCCGGAAGACGTCAGCGGCCGGCGGGCGGAGCGCGCGCGCCGGGCTGCAGCCGCGGGCGCCTGGCGGCGACCGTCTCGGGCCGCGCGCAGGGGCCATGCCGGGCCAGGCCGGCCGGCGGGGGAGAGGGGTGCGGGGCCGCCGCGACCAGGGGCGTGGACGCCGCCCGGCAGAGTCCGCACTCCTCGGGGTCATGGTCGCCGTCCGCCGGCTCGTCGTCCGCGCGGCTCCCCGCATCGCAGGTGTGAGCGCAGGCCCCGTCCGCGCAGCCGTCGAGCCCGGCCACATGCACCGGCGGCAGGATCATGAACAGCGCAAACAGCGCCGCCAGCCCAAGGATCTGTACCTTCCCGCGCATCACTGGTGAGACAGGATATCAGTATTTCGGCGCGTGTCAAGGCGGGGGGGGTCGGGGAAAACGTTCAACGCTCAACGCTCAACGTTGAACGTTCAACCTGGTGGGCGTCGCGCGTGCGCTTCGCCTCGGTCCTCGGCGGGTCGGCCCTTGCGGGCGGATCAGAAGAAGAGCTTCGCCAGTTTGAGGGCGCCCTGCTTCCACGGGACGCGGTGGCTGACGCCGCCTTGCGCGGCGGGCGGATGGGCGAGGAACCACTCGTAGTTCCGCAGCAGGGCGTCGCGGTTGGAGTACTTCGGGGCGAAGCCCAGGACGCGCTCGGCCTTCTCGATGGAGACGAAGGACTCCTCGCCGACCGTCTCGTAGATCCACTTGTAGAGCGGGGAGAGGCCGAGCTTTTCGAGGATGCGCAGCGCGAGGATGGCCGGCTTGAGCGGAAGGGAAACGATGCGCTTGCCGTGCCCCGCCCGGTCGAGCACGGCCTGGAAGTCGGTCCGCGGCGTGCCGAACTCCCGGGCCCCGAGGTTGAACGTGTCGTTGACCCGCTCCTCGGGCAGCGTAGCGCTCAGCCAGATGGCCTCGCAGAGGTCCTCGACGTCCAGGTACTGGTACCGGTTGTTGCCCTTGCCGAGAATCGGGAAGTTGTGGCCGTCCCGCGCCCACTCGTAGAGCATGGCGAAGACGCCCAGGCGTTCAGGGCCGATGAACGACTTGGGCCGCAGGATGGGCAGGCACAGGCCCTGGGCGCGAAACGCCTCGCAGACCCGTTCCGCCACCACCTTGGCCTCGCCGTAGGGGCCCACGCCCTGCATCGGGTCGGTCTCCAGCAGGGGATGATGATCGGGAACGCCGTAGACGGCCGTGGAGCTCACGTGGATGAACCGGCGGACGCCGGCGCGCACCGATTCCTCGAGGACCGTGCGGGTGCCGTCCACGTCCGTGGAGTAGATATCGGCGGGCTTGTACAGCGGCAGGGCCGCCGCACCGTGAACGACGATGTCCACGCCGTCGAGCGCGCGCCGCACGTCTTCCGGGTTCCGGATGTCGCCCCGATGCTCGACGATCCGGTCCCGCGCGTCGGGGTAGTCGAACGGTGCGATATCGAGGGAAACGACCCGCTGGTCCTTCTCCAGGAGGAAGCGCGCCAGGTTGATGCCCAGGAATCCCGCGCCGCCGGTTACGAGAAACGTATGCGCACCGCTCATCGGTAAGGTCCCCCTCCCTTGGAATCGCAAGGCCGGCGGATGGTAGCGACTCGGGCGTCGAGAAGCGCCTGGGGGTTGACGCCGCCCGCGAAGGCCACCGCCCCGCCGCCGACGAGAACGAAGGCGGCCAATCCTGCGAGGAACGCGGCACGGGCCTCCGGCCAGTGAAGGACGAGAAACAGGAGGGCGGCCAGCCCCGGGATGAAGAGCAGGGCGATGCCCCAGCCGACGCTTACGCGGAAGCCGGCGACGAGCAGCAGGATCGAGCTGACGAGACCGAGGATCGATCCCGCGACGATCAGTGCGACCCCTGCATACGCCATGCGTCCATCCTCCGCGTCCGCCGGGCGGCGGCACGCGCTGAATGTAGCCGGCGAGCCGGAAGACCGCAATCCCGGGGCGCGACTTTCCCGGGCGCATCTCACTTCTGGCGGTCTCTGCCCGAAAGGCCTCGCGGCGGCTATCTTCGCATGTGCGCATGGCCATGCGCCGGCGCACGAAAGGCCGACGGAGACGATTCTGCTTGCCCCGA
>PWTM01000172.1 GCA_003563855.1 PVC group bacterium
GCTCGGGCGCGAGCCGAAGGCGTCGGAACTGGCGCAGGCGATGGAGGTGCCCGCCGCGACGATCGAGAACTGGCGGGTGGTCGCGATCAAGCCGACCTCGCTGGACGCGCCGATCGGCGATACCGACAGCGGGACGTTCGGGGACCTGATCGGCGACGAGCGGGCGCGCACGCCCTACGAGGAGCTGCACGACGCACAGTTGATCGAGGAGATCGAGGCGCGCATGCACCTGCTGGACCGGCGCGAGCGCGAGATTCTCAAGCACCGCTTCGGCCTGAAGGGCGCGAAGGTCGAGACGCTTGAAGACGTCGGGAAGCGCTTCGACATCACGCGTGAGCGGGTGCGCCAGGTCCAGAACGAGGCGCTGCTCAAGCTGCGCGAGATGCTGGAACAGACGACCCCCGTCGGCGCGAGCGAGGCGCCCGCGGACTGAGCGGGCGCCCCCCCTGATCCTCCCGTTCACCCGTCCGTACAGCGGGACCTACGGGACCGCTGAGTTCAGTGGACGCGGCGCCGGAACGGTGTACCGTACAGCACCCGGCCGGGCAGGCATCGGGCGGAGGAGGCGAAGGGCATGAAACTGGTGGTCATCGGAGGCGTCGCGGGCGGGGCATCGCTCGCGGCACGCGCGCGACGGCTCGACGAAGAGGCCGAGATCGTCGTGCTGGAACGCACGGCCTACGTCTCGTTCGCCAACTGCGGCCTGCCCTACCATATCGGCGGCGCGATCCGCGATCGCGCGAGCCTCCTGCTCCAGACACCCCAGAGCCTGCGCGATTCGCTCGGCCTTGACGTGCGCACCGGGCACGAGGCGCTCTCCATCGACCGCGCGGCGAAGCGGGTCGAGGTCCGCGACCTCGAGCGCGGCCGCGTCTACACCGAGCACTACGACACGCTCGCCCTCTGCCCCGGCGCCTCGCCGCTGCGCCCGCCGCTGCCCGGCATCGAACACCCGGCCGTCCGTGTGCTGCGCAACATCGAGGACATGGACGAGATCAAGCGCCGCGTGGACGCCGGCGCGCGGGCGGCCGTCGTCATCGGCGGCGGCTACATCGGCGTCGAGATGGCCGAGAGCCTGCGCGAACGCGGCGTGACGGTTGACCTCGTCGAGATGGAGCCCCAGGTGATGCCGCCGCTGGACCCCGAGATGGCCGCGCCGCTCGAGGCGCACCTGCGGGAGCACGGCGTACGGCTCCACCTCGGCGCCCCGGCCGCCGCCGTGCGGCCGGCCGGCGAACGGGCCGCGGTCGAACTGCGCGACGGGACGACGGTCGAGACCGACCTCGTGATTCTCTCCGCGGGCGTGCAGCCCGAGTCGGGACTCGCGCGCGCCGCCGGGCTCGAACTCGGTCCGCGCGGCGGCATCCGGGTGGACGCGCACATGCGCACCTCCGATCCCGACATCTACGCGGCCGGCGACGCCGTCGAGGTGGCGCACACGGTGCTGCCCGACGCCTGGCTCATCCCGCTGGCCGGCCCCGCGAACCGCCAGGCGCGCGTCGCGGCCGAAAATATCTGCGGCCGCGATACGGTCTACGAATCCTCCCAGGGCACGGCGATCGTGAAGGTCTTCGACATGACGGCCGGCGCGACCGGCGCCTCCGAAAAGGCGCTGCGGCGTACGGGCATTCCCTTCCGCAAGGTCTACCTGCATCCCTCCGGCCACGCGGGCTACTACCCAGGTACCGCGCCGATGCAGCTCAAGCTCCTCTTCGCCCCGGAGGACGGGCGCATCCTCGGCGCGCAGATCGCCGGCTTCGACGGGGTCGACAAGCGGCTGGATGTGCTGGCGACCGCGCTGCGCGCCGGGATGACGGTCTACGACCTCGAGCGCCTCGAACTGGCCTACGCGCCGCCCTACGGTTCGGCGAAGGACCCGGTCAACATGGCGGGATTCGTCGGCGCCAACGTCCTGCGCGGCGACCTCCGGCTCTGGTACGCCGAGGACTGGCCGAAGCAGACCGAAGAGGCGCTGCTGCTCGACGTGCGCAGCGCCGCGGAATACGAGCTCTGGCACCTGCCCGGCGCCGTGAACATCCCGCTGGGCGCATTGCGCGGGCGGCTCGCGGAGTTGCCCGGGGACCGGCCGATCCGGGCCTACTGCAAGGTCGGCTTCCGGAGCTACCTGGCGCAGCGCCTGCTCGTTCAGCGCGGCTTCGCGGACGTCGCCACGCTGGCCGGCGGCACGACCACCTTCCGCGCCTGGCACCGGGAGGTGCAGTCGCCGGAGCGGGACGGGCCGGCCACGCTCGCCTACGCGGAGGAGTCCGCCGGGGCCCCGCCGGCCGAAGCCCCGGCCACCGCCACGGGGCGGGTTGTCGAGGTGGATTGCGCCGGCGTGCAGTGCCCGGGCCCGATCCTGCGGCTGAAACAGGAGATCGACGCGCTTGCGCCGGGCGACGAGCTGGTCCTGCGCGCAAGCGACCCGGGGTTCGCGGCCGACGTCCGCGCCTGGTGCGAAGGCGTCGGCCATGCCTTGCTCGGCGTCGAGCGCAACGGCGCGCTGATCGAGGCCCGTATTCGCAAGCAGGCGGCGTCCGCGCCGACCGCGCGCGAGGGCGCGCCGGCCCCGGACACGCGTCGCAAGACGTTCGTCGTCTTCTCGGGCGACCTCGACCGCGTGCTCGCGGCCTTCGTCATCGCCAACGGCACCCTCGCCATGGGCGGCGAAGTTTCGATGTTCTTCACGTTCTGGGGCCTGAACGCCCTGCGCAAGCCGACGCCGCCGCCGGTGGCGAAGGACCTCATCTCGCGGATGTTCGGATGGATGCTGCCGCGCGGCGCAGCCCGGCTGAAGCTCTCGCAGATGCACATGCTCGGCGCGGGCACGGCGATGATGCGCGGCATCATGCGCCGCAAGCAGGTCGCCTCGCTGCCGGAGATGATCGAAACCGCGCGCCGCGGCGGCGCGCGGCTGATCGCCTGCACGATGTCCATGGACGTCATGGGCCTGCGCGCGGAGGAGCTGCTCGACGGCATCGAGTTCGGCGGGGTCGGCGCCTTCCTCGGCGACGCCGACCGATCCCGGACCACGCTCTTTATCTGACGTACGCCGGACTACCGCGCGAGCAGCGAGGCCCAGGCCTGGCGCGCGGCGACCAGGGCGCGGCCGCGGTGGGAGATCGCGTGCTTCTGCTCCGGGGGCATCTGCGCGAAGGTCAGCGCGTGGCCGGCCGGGATGAACAGCGGATCGTAGCCGAAGCCGCCGCGGCCGGCCGGCGCCTCGGCGATGCGGCCCTCGCAGCAGCCCTCGACGGTCCGCACCCCGCCCCCGGGATCCGCCAGCGCGATCACGCAGCGGAAGCGCGCGGCGCGGTCCGTCCGGCCCGCCAGCGCGGCGAGCAGCTTACGGTTGTTCGCCGCCGGGTCGGAGGGCTCCCCGGCATAGCGCGCCGACCACACCCCGGGCGCCCCGCCAAGCGCGTCCACCTCGAGGCCCGAGTCGTCGGCCAGCGCCCAGTGCCCGGTGCCCCTCGCGAAGGCCCGCGCCTTCTTCGCCGCGTTCTCGCGAAACGTCGCGCCATCCTCCACCACGTCCGGGATGTCGGGGAACGCATCGGCCGACCGCAGCTCGAGCCCCGGCGCCGCGAGCAGCGCCCGCAGCTCCGCCAGCTTCCCCGGGTTCCGCGTGGCTACGACGAGAATCATGGCCCGATCCTGACCCACCTCCACCTCCCCCGCAAGCGCCCTCTCCCGAATCATAGTCGCAAGGATGACCAAGATTAGGGACACACCTGATCTAGGCCCCTTCGCGCTCGACGCCTCCAGGCCGGCGGTCTACGGTTCGACGCCCGGAGCAATGTATGGTCACGCATCCATGAGTTCGCGGAGCAGCGGCCGCATCCTCCTGATGCGGCATGGCCATACCGAGTATCGGCAGGGGAATACCCCGGTCCCTGTTGAGGACGCCTGCGATCTGACCCCAAGGGGTATGGCGGAGGTCTCCCGTTCTTCGCTCGAGATCGCGGAGGTCCTGAAGGATGCGGAAGACGTCCGCATCTACACCTCGCCCCTGGGCCGGGCCATTCATACCGCGAAGATACTCAAGCGGCGCAGCGTTCAGCCGTGCTCGCCGGCGGGGCCGTCGAGCCGGCGTTCGAAGGCGGCGACAAGGGCGGCCTCGCAGGCGCCGCGGTACGTGCCGCGAAGGAATCGCGGATAGGCCTCGGCGGTCAGCCGCGCCCAGGAGGCCGCCTCTTCGCCCGGCACGATCGGGTAGAAGCAGGCGCCAACCGCCCGCGCCGCCTCGAGATCGCCCGGCGCGTCGCCGACCACCAGGACGTGGTCCGGCGGACGGCCGCCCATCGCCCGCGCAAGCTGCTCGGCCTTGCTGCCCTGCTCCTGGCCGCCGATCGCCGTGACGCATCGGTCAAGCCCGTGCTCGGCCCACTCGCGGACCAGCGCCTCGCCCGGTGTCTGCGAGACGACGACAACCTCCGAGCGTTTGGCCATTCGCGCCAACGCATCGCACGCGCCGGGAAACGGCGGCAGCGGGCCGAGCGCGGCGATGCGCACGTTGACGTCGAGGCTCCAGTCCAGCACGCGCCGCAGGCCGGGGTCGCCGGTACGCGCGACCGCAACCCGCAGCGCATCCTGGTCGAGCTTGCCGTCGGCAACGAAGGCCTTCAGCCCTGCCAGATCGGGCAAGGCGACGCCGGCAGCCGAGACCTTCGGGTCGGCCGCCAGCCGCTCGAACGTCTCGACCAGCGCGACGAACCGGTTCCGGCCGCGGCTCCGGGAGTGGAGGTTGACGAACGAGGCCGCGGCGCGCACCTCCGGCTCGATCCGATCGAGCCCCCACCAGGCGACGATCGCCGGGTGAAAGCAGCGCGTCTGCTTCGGCGTCATCGTGTCGAAGACGCAGCCGTCGGAATCGACGCCGACCAGGGTCTCAAGCGGTTCCGGCATTGCAGGGTCTCGCTGGGGGGGCGGGCGGGGCATGCCCGCCAGGGCATTCTCGTGCTCGTGCTCGTCCTCGTCCCTCGTCCTCGACCGTCGAGGACGAGGACGACGACGAGGACGATTCACCTATGCGGGCTGGCAGCAAAGGGCGTTACGTCGGGGCTGCTCAGACCCCGGAGAAGGCGGAGAACCCGCCGTCGACCGGGACGATGACGCCGGAGACGAAGCCGGCGGCCGGCGAGACGAGCCATACGAGGGCGCCGAGCAGGTCGGCCGGCTCGCCGAACCGGCCCATCGGGGTGTGCGCGACAATCTGCCGTCCGCGGTCGGTCAGCTCCCCGTCCTCGCCGCGCAACAGGAAGCGGTTCTGGGCCGTCTCGAAGAAGCCGGGCGCGATCGCGTTGACGCGGATGCGGGGCGAGACGTTCTGCGCCAGGTGCACGGCGAGCCACTGGGTGAAGTTGTTGATCGCCGCCTTCGCGGCCGAGTAGCCGAGGATCCGGGTCAGCGGGCGGAACGAGTTCATCGACGAGACGTTGACGATGCACCCCTCGCCGCGCTCGCCCATCCGCCGGCCGAAGACCTGCGAGGGAAGGACCGTGCCGACCAGGTTCAGGTCGACCACGAACCGCAGGGCGTCGGGCGGGATGTCGAAGAAGGACAGCGTGTCGGACGTCGTCGCCTTCGGGCTGTTCCCCCCGGCGCCGTTGACGAGGATATCGACCGGGCCGAGTTCGGCTTCGACGGCGGCGGCGGCCGTCTCGAGGCTCTCGCGTTCGAGCACGTTGGCCTTCGCGGCCAGCGCCGTGCCGCCAGCCTCGCGGATGCCGGCCGCCACGGTTTCGGCGGCCTCGGCGGAGAGGTCGAGCACGGCGACCTTCACGCCGCGCGCGGCGAGCTCGCGCGCCATGGCGCCGACGAGCACGCCGCCGCCGCCGGTCAGGACGGCCACGCGGCCGTCGAGGTCGAAGAGAGAATCGCGGGGCATCGTCATCTCCTGCGTACGGGGTTCGCCGGGCCTCAGACCACGTAGGTCGAGGCGGCCGTCGTGCCGCCGCGCCCGGTCCAGTTCGTGTGGAAGAACTCGCCGCGCGGGCGGTCGACCCGCTCATAGGTGTGCGCGCCGAAGTAGTCGCGCTGGGCCTGGAGCAGGTTGGCCGGAAGCCGCTCGCTGCGGTAGCCGTCGTAGTAGGCCAGCGCCGAGCTCGTCGCGGGCATCGGGATGCCGAGCCGGACGGCCGCGGCCACCACGCGCCGCCAGGCGTCCTGCGCGTCCGCCACGGCGGCCTGGAAGAACGGGTCGAGCAGCAGGTTCACGAGGTTCGGATCCCGGTCGAACGCCTCCTTGATGCGGCCGAGGAAGACGGAGCGGATGATGCAGCCGCCGCGCCACATCAGCGCGATGCCGCCGTAGTTCAGCTTCCAGCCATGCTCGGCCGCGGCCGCACGCATGAGCTGGTAGCCCTGCGCGTAGGATACGATCTTCGAGGCGTAGAGCGCCTTCTCGAGGTCGGCGACCAGGCCGTCCGCGTCGCCCTCGAACCGGGTCCTCGGGCCGGCCAGCGCCTGCGCGGCCGTCACGCGCTCGTCCTTGATCGCGGAGAGACAGCGGGCGAATACGGCTTCGCCGATCAGCGTCAGCGGCTGGCCGAGGTCGAGCGCGGCGATCCCGGTCCACTTGCCCGTCCCCTTCTGCCCGGCCGTATCGAGGATCTGGTCGAGCACGGCCGCACCCTCCTCGTCGCGGTAACCGAGGATGTCGCGGGTGATCTCGATCAGGTAGGAGTCGAGCACGCCGTTGTTCCAGCGGGCGAAGACCTCGTGCATCGCGTCGTTCGAGAGCCCGAGACCGTCCTTCATCATCTGGTAGGTCTCGCAGATGAGCTGCATGTCGCCGTACTCGATGCCGTTGTGCACCATCTTGACGAAGTGGCCGGCGCCGTTCTCGCCGACCCAGTCGCAGCAGGGCTCGCCCTCGGCCGTGTGGGCGGCGATGGTCTGGAAGATCGGCTTCACGTGCGGCCACGCGGCGGGCGAGCCGCCGGGCATGATCGAGGGACCGAGCAGGGCGCCCTCCTCGCCGCCGGAGACGCCGGTGCCGATGTAGAGCAGGCCCTTGCTCTCGACGAAGGCCGTGCGGCGTGTCGTGTCAGGGAAGTGCGAGTTTCCGCCGTCGATCAGGATGTCGCCCGGCTCCAGGTGCGGGAGGATCTGCTCGATGAAAGCATCGACCGCCTTCCCGGCCTTGATCATCATCATGACCTTGCGCGGCCGCTGGAGGGCGGCGACCAGTTCCTCGACGGAACGGTAGCCGACGATCTTCTTCCCCTTCGCGCGGCCCGCGAGGAAGGCGTCGACCTTCTCCGTGGTGCGGTTGTAGGCCGCGACGGTGAAGCCCTTACTCTCCATGTTCAGGATGAGGTTCTCCCCCATCACCGCCAATCCGACGATACCGATATCCGCCTGTGCCATGTCCGTGTTCCCCCGGGTTCAAGCATCGACCGCTCCGCGTCATGCGGCGCATCCGGCCACGCTCCTTCGCGACGGTCCAAGCCGCGGCCTGGTGGGCGTTACTGGACTCGAACCAGTGACCTCTTGCATGTGAGGCAAGCGCTCTAACCAGCTGAGCTAAACGCCCGCGGGACCGTCCGGCCCGACCCTAGGCGAACCCGTATCCGCTGTCAACGACCCCACGGCACGACCCCGGAAGCCGAGACACTGGAGCGGACTGAAAGCACTGCCAACTGCCCACTCCCCCTTGCCCCGGCCCTGTCGCGGCCGGAGAGCCGCATCTTCCGGGCGCCGCACGGGGGAATACGGCCCCAAGAAAAAAACTTGCCAATCGGCGCGAATTCTGCTTACCTGTGCGCCATCGCGTGTGCAATGCCGGTATTCGCGCGGACACGACGGCGGGGCGGGAGGCGGTCGCCGGCCGCGCGGGGTGCCGGACCCTGCGTTGCCCCGGGCCTGCCGTGTGCGGGCGGAACGAATCAAGGAAGGACGTGCGGCGATGATCGACGAAGGCAAGACCGAAGACAGGCCGCAACGCGGCGGTCTCTATCGACCGCTCGGCAACGCGGAGGTCGAGAAGATCGTCGAAGAGGCGCTCCGGATCCTGGCCCAGTCGGGCCTGGCCGTGTATTCGCAGACCGCGCGGGAGGCCTTCCGTCGTGCGGGCGCCGAGGTCGACGAGGCGACCCTCCGCTGCACGCTGCCCCGTGGCCTGGTCGAAGACGCCATTGCCTCCACGCCCTCGTCCGTCACGCTTTTCTCGCGGGACGGCCGCCACGACTGCGTCCTGGAGGGGAACCGGGTCCACTACGGAACGGGCGGCACCGCCATCTACGTGCTGGATCCGGACACGGGCGAGCGGCGCCCGTCCACCCTCGAGGACGTCATCCTCAATGCCCGCATGGTCGAGGCCCTGGAACACATCGACCTGTTCACCATCAACGTCTTCCCGAACGAGATCACCGCGCGGGACGACATCGACGTGAATCGCTTCTTCCACGCGCTCAACCATACGCAGAAGCACGTGATGGGCGGCCTGTATTCGATGCAGGGCTGCCGGGATGCCGTGCGCCTGGCGGAGATGATCGCGGGCGGCGCGGACGCGCTGCGCGAGCGCCCGTTCGTCTCGTTCATCTCCCTGGTGATCAGCCCGTTCAAGATCGATGACACCTACGGGGAGATTACCTGCGCGCTCGCGGAACGGGGCCTGCCGATCGTCACCCCCACCGAGCCCATCTGCGGGACGACCTCGCCGGTGACGCTGGCGGGCAACATCCTGACGCACGTGGCCGAAACGCTGGGGGGCATCGCCCTCGTGCAATCGGTGCGGAAGGGCGCACCGGGCGTGTGCGGCAGCGTGGGCTCCATCACGAACCTCCGCACCATGGATCACGTCGGGGGCGCCGTGGAGCGCGCCATGATCAACGCGGCCGTGGCCCAGGTGGCCCAACACCTGCAAATCCCGCTGTATTCCACGGCCGGGACCAGCGACGCGAAGGCGGTGGACGTGCAGGCGGCCTTCGAGAGCGCCATGTCCAGCCTGCTCGTGGCCATGAGCGGGGCCAACTACATCCACGATATCGCCGGGCTGATGGAGGCGGACCTGACGGTCGCCTACGAGAAGCTCGCGCTCGACAACGAGATCCTGGGCATGTGCCGGCGCGTACTGCGCGGGATCGAGGTGAGCGACGAAACCCTGGCGACCGACCTGATCATCGAGAAGGGGCCGGGGTCCGACTACGTTGCCGAGGAACACACGGTCCGCCACATGCGCGGCGAGTTCTTCGTGCCGCGCCTGGCCAACCGCAGCAAGCGGAAGACGACCGGCCCGAGCCCGGAAGACAGCGCGCTCTCCCGCGCCGTCGCGGAGGTGGCCCGCATCCGGCAGGCGCCGGTCCGCGAACAACTGTCCGAATCCGTCCGCCAGGAGATCCGCAAGGCCTTTCCCCGCCTTCGGTACGGCGAAGGCGCGACCGCCGAAAGGGAGGCGACCCGATGAGCGAGACCTATCCGCAACGAACCGGCGTGCTGGTCCGGCCACACCTGCGCCTTTCGGACCGCCAGGTGCGCGACCTGGACGCCCTCTCGCGCCGGATTCTCGAGGCGCAGGGCATCCTTTGCTACAACGCGCGGGCCGCGGACATCTTCAAGAAGGCCGGGGCCCGCGTGGACGCGTCGGGCGACGTCGCGCGCGTGCACCTTCCGGCCGGCCTGGTGGACCGGTGCATCCGCAGCGCCCCCGCGCGTGTCGTGCTGGGCGCCCGGGAGCCCCGGAACCGCCTGGTCCTGGATGCGGCCGAGCCCCGGGTTCGCTTCGGCAGCGGGTCGGAAACCAACATCTGGCTGGACGTGTCTTTTGACGGGGCCCAGCCGCGCTTCACCCGCCAGCCCGGTTCGATCGCGCGGCTGCGCGAGGCCGCACACCTGTGTGAACACCTGGAGCACCTCGATTTCTTCATTCGCTGCGTCAACATCCAGGATGCGGACGTCACCCCCGAAAACAAGGACGTCAACAAGTTCCTCGCCAGCCTCGACAACACGACCCGGCACGTGCAGGCCGGTCTGACCTGCCTCGCCCGGCTGGATACCGTGCTGCGCGCCGGCGAAATCATCGCGGGCGGTCGCGAGGCGTTCGCCGGGAACCCGCTCCTCTCGTTCATCTGCTGTGCCGTCAAGAGCCCGTTGCAGATGGTCGACGATACGACGGAAACCTTCATGGAGATATCGGCCCGCCGCGTCCCGGTCGTGATTTCCAGCTGCCCGATGGGCGGCGCGACGGGCCCGTTCGACGAATACGGCATGGTCGCGCTGATCAACGCCGAGCTGCTGGCCGGCGTGACGCTCAACCAACTGGTCGCCCCGGGCGCGCCGATCCTCTACGGGGCCGTTCCCGTCCGCACGCGGCTCGACAACCTGAACGACATGTACGCGGCCCCGGAGTTCAACCATTACAACCTGGACTGCGCGCAAATGGCCCGGTTCTACGGCCTGCCCTGCTATTCCACGGCGGGCGTGGCCGACGCCTCGGTGCCCGGCATCCAGGCGACCGTGGAGAAGATGATCACCCTGTCGTCCGTCCCGCGCGCCGGCGCGCAGTACATCCACTACGCGTTCGGGCTGCTGGAGCGCACCAACACGTTCTGCCCGGAACAGGCGGTGCTGGACAACGAACACATCGGGATCGTCAAGCGCATGCTGGCGGAACCCGCCATCGGCCCGGAAAGCGGCGCCCGGTTCCTGGAGATCCTCGACGAGGTCATGGCGTCCGACCACAAGACGTTCATGTACCACCTGCCGTTGCCGACCCGGGACCCGGTCTACGCCTGTTACCCCCTGGAAGACGGGGAGGGCGGCGCCTTGCGTGCCGCGCACGAGCGCTGCCGCGAGATCCGGACGCGGCCGCGCGCCGCCCTTCCGCCGGCCCTGCGGAAGGATCTTCGCCGGCACATTCCCGGGATCCTCCCGGCCACCCTGGACACCCCCCGCGCGGAAGGAACCCCGTCATGAACGCCAACCGCCAGATGGCCGCCTACACCGAGGCCGCGCGCAGCGGGCAATACGCGAAGGCCTCCGGGTTGAGCGGCAAGTACGACAACGTGCGCCGGCTCTGGGAAGACGAGGTCACCCGCAACAACCTGCGGCCGTTCCTGCAACGGCTCGTTCATCGGCTCGCGCAGGACATGCGGCGCATCCGTATTCTGGATCTCGGGTGCGGCAGCGCCGACGGCTACGAACTCCTGACCGGCGTGCGCGATCGCGACGCGGACCTGAAGCAGATGGAAGTCGCCGTTCTCCCGCCCGCCGCCATGGGGCTCTACAAGGGCGTGGATCTGAACGAGGACCTGCTGCAGCAGGCCGCCGCACTCTACGGCCACAGCCCGAAACTCCTGTTCGAGCAGGGCGATTTCACGCAGGGCCTCCCCGTCGGCGGCGACGAGGAGCCCTACGACCTGTACTTCATGTCCTACGGATCGAGTTCTCATCTGAACGAAGACGAGACCATGGTCCGCCTGTTGGCGGAAATCGCGGACCGGACGCCGGCGTACAGCCTCGTCCATTGCGACTGGCTGGGGCGCTATTCCTACGAGTGGCAATCGCTCTGGGCCACGGACGTCGCGGAGAACCGCAACATGGACTACGTGGTCTCCTACATCTACGACGGGGCGGAGCGGGAGGCCCGGCGCGACACGCTCCAACACCTGACGCTCCGGCTCGTGAGCCGCCAGGAAGCCGAGGCCATGGCCGCGGAGGCGTCCGCGCGCGCCGGCGTCTTGATCCGTCCGCTGGCATTCTACGACCGCTCCGTCCTCACGGGACGCCACATGGATACCGGCGACTACAATGCCGGGCCGCAGCCCATCCGGCGGGCCGTCAACGCGCTGCACGAGGTCAACCTGCGCACCGATCTGAGCGCGCTCCTTTTCGATTACGTTCCCGCGAAGGGGTTCCCCTTGCTGAACGGATACTACGAACACCTGCAGCAGTGCTGGAACTTCCTCGTGGGCTTCACGGCGGAGCTGCTCGACCGGTACGACGAGCGCTCACGGACGTTCTCCGGCCCGATCCCCGACCCCCCGGCGGCGTGCCCGGAACCGCTCCGGCACATGCTCGAACGGGTCCAACGCGTCGTGGAAGGCACCGGCTGGTACGGCATGGGCCTGCCGCGCGAGAACATCATCGAGCCCCAGCTCGGCTTCGCCCTGCGGCACCTGGTCGGCGCCCTGCAGCAGGGCCTGGGCTGCGGGCACGGGTTCGTCGGGATCTTCGAGATCGACAAGACGGGGACCGCGGGCGCCGAACCATGATCGTCATCGAAAACGCGAGCAAGACGTTCGACGGGGGGCGAACGTTTGCGGTCGACGGGATTTCGCTGACCGTCCGGGACGGCGAGACGCTGGCGCTCCTGGGTTCGTCCGGGTGCGGGAAGACCACCACGCTGAAGATGATCAACCGCCTGGTCGAGCCGACGTCGGGCACGATCCTCGTGGATGGCCGCGATATCACGGCGGGGGACCGGATCGCGCTGCGCCGGTCCATCGGGTACGTCTTCCAGGGCATCGGGCTGATGCCGCATCTGAACCTGGCCCGCAACGTCGCCCTTCCGCTGCGCCTGCGCGGCGTGCCGCCCGCGCCACGGCGCGCGCGCGCACGGGAACTCCTGCAGCTCGTCGACCTGCCGCCCGACGTGTACGCGGGGAAATACCCGGCCCAGGTCTCCGGCGGGCAGCAGCAGCGCGTGGGCGTGGCGCGGGCGCTGGCCGGCGATCCTGACTACCTGCTCATGGACGAACCGTTCGGCGCCGTGGATGCGCTGACGCGCGACCGGTTGCAGCAGGAGCTGCTCGCGCTCAAGGCGCGGCTCCGCAAGACGGGGATCTTCGTCACGCACGACATCTTCGAAGCGCTCACGGTCGCGGACCGCATCGCGGTCATGCATGCCGGCCGCATCGAGCAGCTCGGCACGGCGGCGGAAATCCTCTCCCGCCCGGCGTCGGACTTCGTCCGCGAGCTTTTCGGCAAGCCGGCCCGCCAACTCCAGTTGTTCACGGATCGCACATCATGACCTTCCTGCAGTTCGCCTGGAGCCAGCGCATCGAGTTCGGGGAGAAAGTCCTCGAGCATGCGCTGCTCACCGGGACGGCGATCGCGGCGGCGATCCTGGTCGGGGTGCCGGTCGGCATCCTGATCGCCCGCCGCCCGGCGTGGCGCGGCCTCGCCCTGGGGGTGGCCGGCGTGCTGCAGACCATCCCGAGCGTTGCCATGCTCGCGCTGTTGATGATCCCCCTGGGCCTCGGGTGGCCGCCCGCGGTGACCGCCCTCGTGCTCTACGCGCTCCTTCCGATCATCGTGAACACCCTCGCCGGCATCAACCAGGTCGCCCCCGACATCCTGGAGGCGGCGGAAGGATTGGGCTTCACGGCCCGACAACGGCTCTGGATGGTCGAGCTCCCGCTCGCCTCCCCGGTCATCCTGGCCGGCATCCGCACCTCCGCCGTCATCGCCGTCGGCATCGCCACGCTCTCGGCCCTGATCGGCGCGGGCGGACTGGGCGAGTATATCTTCCGCGGGCTGTCCACCGGGAACGACCGGCTGATTCTGCTGGGCGTGGCCGGCGCGTCGGGCATGGCCCTGGCGCTCGGGGCCGGTATCGGCCAGATCGAACGCGGGCTGAAAAGGAGACTCCACCTATGACCCCACGCATGTACCCGTTCCTGTCCGCCGTCGCGCGGCGCCGCCTGCGCCGGGGCCTCGCCCTGGGCCTCGGCGGACTCCTGCTCGTGGCCGGCTGCCGCCGCGATGCGGAATCCACGGTGACCGTCGGCTCGAAGGACTTCACGGAACAGCTCATCCTGGCGGAACTCATGGCCCAGACGATCGAGGCGCGGACCGACCTCGCCGTGCGGCGGCGCCTCAACCTCGGCGGGACCATGATCTGCCATGCCGCGCTGGTCCGGGGGGACATCGATGTCTACGCGGAGTATACCGGCACCGCCCTCACGGCCATCCTGAACCGGCCGGTCGTCCCCGATCCCGAACGCGTGTACGCCCTCGTCCAGGAAGCCTACGCGGACGCCTTCGACTGCACCTGGCTCGCGCCGTTCGGCTTCAACAACACCTATGCCATCACCGTTCGCGACGCGTTCGCCCGCGAGCACGGCCTGGAGACCATCGGGGACCTCGAACCCCTGGCCGGGGAAATGACGGCCGGCTTCACGGCCGAGTTCACCGTGCGGGAGGACGGGTACCCGGGCCTCCGGGAGGCCTACGGCTTCGCCTTTTCGCGAACCCGCGACATGGATCCCAGCCTGATGTATCGCGCGCTGAACCGCGGGGACGTGGACGTCATCGCCGCGTTTGCCACCGACGGGCGGATCGTCGCCTACAAGCTGCGCATGCTCGCCGACGAACGGAACTTCTTCCCGCCCTACCAGGCGGCGCCCGTGGTGACCCGGGCCCTGGCGGAACGCCACCCCGAAGCGATCGAGGCCTTGAACCGGCTGGCCGGAACGATCGACGACGAAACGATGCGGCGTCTGAACGCAGAGGTGGACGAGGAAGGCCGGGACGTCGCGGAGACGGCCCGGCGTTTTCTCCGGGAAGCGGGAGTGATCGACTGATGGGCGCGATCGCAGGCACACAGGACGGGGACGGCGCACGCGAAGGCGTGCGGGAAATGCTGGAGGCCCTGCGCCACCGGGGGCCGGATACCTGCCGAATACTGAACGGCCAGGGCTTCGTCCTCGGCGCGCGTGCATCCTCCCACTCCCCGGCACGCGGCGACGGAACGGCCCGGGACGGAGACGCGACCCTGGTGCTGGACGGCGAACTCTACAACGCGCGTTCCGGCCACGCGACCGACGCGGACGTGGCGATGGCCCTGTTTCGCGCGCACGGCCGCGATTTCGCCGGCCGCCTGGACGGCCTCTTCGCCTGCGCCGTCCTGGACGGGAACGGCGACCTGATCCTTGCGCGCGACGGCATGGGGCTGCGCCCGTTGTACTGGGGCCATGACCGCGAAGGCCGGCTCTGTTTCGCCTCGGAACTCAAGGCGCTGACCGGCCGGTCGCAGGACGTGCGCGAACTGCCGCCGGGCACCCTCTTCTCCCCGGGGCGCGGCCCGACCGGCTTCGAACCCTATGCCCCCGCCGTTTCCGTGCCGGACACCCCGGAAGAGGCCGCCGCCGCCCTGCGGGCCGCGGTCTTGAACGCCGTCGAACGCCGACTGGCCGACGGCGCGGTCGGCGCCTGCCTGCTGAGCGGCGGGCTGGACAGCTCGATCATCGCCGCGGCCGTCAAGGCGCTGGGCGCGGACATGCCGCTGTTGACGGTGGGCGCCGATGCGCAGGCGCCGGATATCGAGAACGCCCGTCTCGTGGCCCGGCACCTGGGAATGAAGCACGAGGTGCGCTTCTTCACCGGGGACGAAATCGAGGCGCGCCTTCCCACGGCCGTCCGATGCCTCGAATCCTACGACGAGGATTGCGTCAGCGGCTGCCTGTCCAATCTTTTCGCGGCCGAACTGGCGCATCGCACCACGCGCTGCGTCCTGAGCGGTGAGGGCGCCGACGAGCTGTTTGGCGGCTACCACCTGCTCAAGGACGTCCCCGGCGACTCCGCCCGGGCGGCCCTCATGGAGGAGCTGCTGAAGATCGCCTACAACACCGCGCTGCAACGCCTCGATCGCGCGATGATGGCCTTTGCCCTGCATTACCGGACCCCGTTCCTGGACGCGGGCGTCGCCGCGTTCGCCCGCCGGCTGCCGGTGTCGTGGAAGATCCACCGCGGGGCCGACGGCCGCGACGTCGAAAAATGGATTCTGCGCGAGGCCTTCCGGGATTGGCTGCCCGCCGAAATCGTCGACCGGGCCAAGCTGCGTTTCTCCAGGGGAACCGGGGTGGACGCGTTGCTGGAACGCCGGGCGGCCGGAGACGCAGCGCCCGGCGGGGCCGACCGCCCCATCCCGAAGACCGACGGAGGCCCGCCGCTCAACTCCGCGACGGAGGAGCGACTCTACCGCGAATTCAAACGGTGGTTTCCCGATCCCTGCTTCGAGCGGCTCGTCGGACGCTGGGACCCCGGCAAGCGCGGCGCCGATACGGCCGCCGGGACCGTGCATTCAAGCCCGCGGACCACCGGTCCTCAACGGTCCCCTTGAGTATTCCGCGGCGCGCGGGTCGGCCCGCGCGCTCGTTCCCCGGCGAGCCGCTCGAGCTCGGCCTCCGCGGCGGCCCATCCCGGGAAGCGGCGTTCCTCGCGCCGGAAGGCGGCCGTGTGCGTCCGGGCACGTTCGCCGGCCCAGCGGATGCCGTGGCGGCGGTGCAGCAGCTCGTGGTAGAGGACGAAGTCGAGCGTAGCAGCCGACACGTCCGGCGCGTCGAGGCGACGATGGACCACGATCCGGTCGGCCACCAGGTCGCAGCGGGCGAAGACGCGCCGGCCGCGGGCGTGGCTCCAGGCCAGCGCGGGGCGGTCCAGGGTTCCGCCGAAGAGCCGCCCGCTCACGCGCGCGAAGGACTCCGCCAGGTCGTGCCACCGGCCGGCCGTCGGCTCCGCGCACCCGGCGAGCGCCGCCAGCTCCGCGGCGACCCCCTGGTAGCCGGGCGCGCACATCGCCTCGTGCAGCGCGCGCTTGCCGCGGCCGTGGAGCAGGTGCGCGGCCAGGCCCGCGAAGCCCGCCGTTTCCAGCGCCACC
>PWTM01000176.1 GCA_003563855.1 PVC group bacterium
CGACGCTCTTCCGATCTACCTGCTCCCCCGGGAGCGCCGAGCGTCTGCTCGGCACTCTCCCCGTTCTCATCCTCTTCCCAGCCGACCGGACGGTCGGCGTTCCCGGCGCGGGGACGTCCGGACCGCATCATGCATCCGCCCGCGCTCCGGTCAACCCGGCCACGGATCATCGCCCGCCCGGCCGTGCCCGTCGATCCCCCAGAATCCGCCGCCGGCCGCAGAGGGCCAGCCTGCACCGATGGCGGGACGGGCCCGTTGCGAGCCGGGTGCCCTGGTGCGCCGGGTTGCGAGGACTCCCTCGATGTGGAACACTGTCCGCGCTGACGCGGGGCGCGGTCCGGGCGGCGCCCGCGGATGCGGGAAGAGGATGCACGATGAGAAAGCTTCTTGCGGTGGCCTTCGCGGTGGCGGCGTTTTCGGCGGCGGCAGAGGAAGCGCCCGCGCGACGGGTCCTGCTCGCCTGGGAACGCACGGCCTTCAAGCGGGAACTCATGGACGCGATGGAACGGCAACTGGTCGAGAAGGGCTACGCCGTCACACGCGTCGAGCACTCGCGGCGCGGACTGGACGCCAATGCCGCGGACTTCGATGCGGTGTTCATCACCAACTCGGGCGTTCAGTCCGAGGTGCGCCCCTGGATCGTGCAATGGCTGGCCGCGAACAGGGCGCAGGCCGACCGGATCCTGCTGCACACGACGCAGATCCGGGACTGGACCGTGCGGGCCGAGGTGGATGCGGTCACCTCGGCCTCGGAGCGGCGCGACGTTGATCGGCTGGCCGCCGACTACGTGGCCCGCCTCGAGCGGTTGATCCGGGCGCCGGATGCGCCCTGAGCGGCCGCGGGCGGAGCGCCTGGGGCGCGTTTTCTGGCTCGGTGTCGCCCTGTTCAGCCCGGCGCTGCCGTTGCACGCCTACTTCGCCGGGAACTGGTACTCGATCGGGCACAGCTATTCCCTGGGCATGTTCGCCGGGGTCGCGAGCTACGTGACCTTCGCGAACGCCCTCGTCCTCTCCGCGCGCGTGCCGCTCTTCGACCGGCTTTTCGGGCACGACCGGGTGATGGCGTTTCACGGCTACCTCGCGGCCGCGGCCATCGTCCTGGCGTTCGCGCATGTCGTGTTCAAGGCGGTCTTCGGCCTCCACCTCGGCATGGGGCACGTGCAGGCCGGCCTCGCGGCCCTGGCGCTCTTCGCGATCGTGGCGGCGGTGACGCTGCTGCTGATGATCGAGTCCTCGCTCCACCGACTGCGCCCCCTGGCTGCCCTGCGGGCGCGGCTGATCCGCCGGCGCGCCTTCGACTACACACGCCTCAAGCGGTTTCACAACCTGACCGCCCTGGCGCTGGCGCTGGTCACGGTCCACGTGCTGCGCGCCGCGGCCACGGCGGAAAACCGGCTGCGCCTGGGCGTCATGGGCGCCTGGGGAACGGCGGCGCTGGCGGCCTACGCCTACCACAAGGCCGGCCGCGCGATCCGGCGCTACCGCCAGGGGTTCACGGTCGCAGATGTGCGCCCGCGCGGGCCGGCCCTCGTCGAGATCGCCATCCGCCGGCCCGGCGACGCCGGCCTGCCACATCGCCCCGGACAGTTCGCCTACTTCCGCTTCCTCTCGCCCGTCTGCGGCCGCGCCGAGCACCCGTTCACGATCGCCTCCGCGCCGGGCGAGTCCTCGGTCCGGATCGTCGTGAAGGCCCTGGGCGACTACACCGCCGCCCTTGCCGCGCTGCCCACGGGGGTTCGCGCGCTCTGCGACGGGCCGTACGGACGCTTCACCCCGGCCCGCGGGACCGGGCCGTTCCTCTTCGTCGCCGGCGGCATCGGCATCACGCCCTTCCTCTCGATCCTCTCGGCCTGGGACACGGCCGGCTTCGCGGATTCCGTGACGCTGGTCTGGACGGCGCGCACCCGGGCCGAGCTGTTCGCGGACGGGTTCTTCGCCGATCTCGCCAAGCGGCACGCGACCTTTTGCTACGTGCCCGTCGTGACGCGGGAAGCCGGCAGCGGGACCGGGCGCATCGACCGCGCCCTGCTCGGCCGCCTCGTCGGGCGCGACGGCCCCGCGCGCCTTTCCGCCTACATCTGCGGCCCCGAGAACCTGCGCCAGTCGGCGGTCGCCCACCTGCGTGCCCTCGGTCTCCCCCGCGCGGCCGTCCACTTCGAGTCGTTCAACGCATAGTCCGCCGCGTTGACGTATTCTCATGATCGTCCTCGTCCTTCGTCCTCGTCCTCGGAGGTCGGAGGACGAAGAGATCGAGATCGAGGACGAGGACGAGGAAGAGGACGACGCAAAGATGTCCGCTGCGATTCGCCTCGCCCCGGCGTCGGAGGCCGTCTAGACTCCACGGCTTTGACCGGGCGCGGAGGTCGTGCGGAATGAACGAGACGTATCCCTTTGCGGCGATCGAGGCGAAGTGGCAGGCGTGGTGGGAGGAGCACGGGCTCTTCGCGACCGATACGGCGGAGTCCGCCGACAAGTATTACTGCCTGATGATGTTCCCCTACCCCTCGGGCACGCTGCACGTCGGGCACGGGCGCAACTACATCCTCGGCGACGCGGTCGCGCGCTTCATGAAGATGCGCGGACGCCGGGTGCTGACGCCGATGGGCTGGGACGCCTTCGGGCTGCCGGCCGAGAATGCCGCGATCCGAACCGGCGAGCACCCGCGCACGCACACGCTGCGGAATATCGCCGTCATGAAGCGCCAGCTCCGGGCCTGGGGCTGCATGTACGACTGGGACCGGGAAGTGACCTCCTGTCTCCCGGACTACTACCGCTGGACGCAGTGGCTCTTCCTGCAGTTCTACCGGCGCGGGCTCGCCTACCGCGGCCGCGCGGCGGTCAACTGGTGCCCTTCCTGCGCGACCGTGCTGGCGAACGAGCAGGTCGTCAACGGCGCCTGCGAGCGCTGCGACCACGCCGTCGAGCTGCGCCAGCTCGATCAGTGGTTCTTCCGCATCACCGCCTACGCGCAGCGGCTGCTCGACGATCTCGACCGGCTCGACGGCTGGCCCGAACGCGTGCGCACGATGCAGCGCAACTGGATCGGCCGCAGCGAAGGCGCCGAGATCCGGTTCCCGCTCGTCCCCCGCACCGACGGCCGGACGGACCCCTCGCCGGCGGTGTCGTGCTTCACGACGCGCGTCGACACGATCTACGGCTGCACCTACATGGTCCTCGCGCCCGAGTACCCGGAACTGGACGCGCTGGTCGAGGGGCTGCCCGAGGCGGCGGCGGTCCGCGCTTTCGTCGAGAAGGCCGGCCGCATCAACGCGATCGACCGGGCCTCCGACGAGCTGGAGAAGAACGGCGTCTTCACCGGGCGGCACGTGGTCAACCCGTACAACGGCGAGCGGATCCCGCTCTGGGTCGGCGACTACGTCCTGATGGAATACGGCAGCGGCGCGGTCATGGCCGTGCCCGCCCACGACACGCGCGACTGGGTCTTCGCGCGCAGGTACGGCCTGCCCATCCGCCGCTCGATCCGCAACCCCGAAGGCGAGCCGGAGACGGACCTGGCGCGCGAGGCCTTCACGGGCGACGGGACGGTCGTGGACTCGGGCCCGTTCAGCGGGCTGCCGAACCGCGAGGCGATCCCGCAGATGATCGCGCACGCCGCCGCCGAGGGGTTCGGCGAGGCGCGCGTGCATTTCCGGCTGCGCGACTGGCTGATCAGCCGCCAGCGCTACTGGGGCGCGCCGATCCCGATCGTTTACTGCGAGGCCTGCGGGGTCGTGCCGGTGCCGGAGGCGGACCTGCCGGTCGAGCTGCCCGAGGACGTCGCCTTCGCGCCGACCGGCGAATCGCCGCTGGCGCGCGCGCCGTCGTTCGTCCGCACGGCCTGCCCGCGCTGCGGCGCACCCGCGCGGCGCGAGACGGACACGATGGACACGTTCGTCGATTCGAGCTGGTACTTCCTGCGCTACCTCTCGGCGCGGGACGGCGAACGGGCCTTCGACACGGCGGTCTGCGACCGCTGGATGCCGGTCGACCAGTACATCGGCGGGATCGAGCATGCGATCCTGCACCTGATGTACGCGCGGTTCTTCACGAAGGTGCTCAAGGACCTGGACCTGCTGCACGTGGACGAGCCCTTCGCCCACCTCTTCACACAGGGCATGATCTGTAAGCGCAGCGAGCGGGACGGGCCGCTCGCGAAGATGTCGAAGTCGAAGGGGAACGTGGTCGATCCGGAACCCCTGCTCGCAGCCTACGGGGCGGACACGGTCCGGCTCTACACGCTCTTCATCGGTCCGCCCGAGCGGGACGCGGAGTGGAACGACGCGGGGGTCGAGGGCGCCCACCGGTTCCTTCGGCGGCTCTGGACGCGGGTCTGGGATCGCCGCGAGGCGCTGCGCGAGGCGGCCGGCCTTCGGCCGGACCCGGCGGCGATGGACGAGGCCGAACGCGCGCTCTACCGCAAGCTGCACCTGGCGATCGGCAAGATCACGCGCGACCTCGAGGGCGCCTTCCACTTCAACACGGCGATCGCGCAGATCATGGAGCTGATGAACGCGCTCGACGACGTGCCGCTGCCCGCGGACGCCGGCCCGCAGCGGCGCGCCCTGCACCGGGCGGTGATCGAGACGGCTGTGCTGCTGCTCTCGCCCTTCGCGCCGCACATCGCCGAGGAGCTCTGGCAGGAACTGGGCCACTCGCCCAGCGTGCTGAACGCCGCGTGGCCGGAGGTCGACCCGGCCGCGCTCGAGCGCGACACGGTCGAGCTGGCCGTCCAGGTCAACGGGCGGGTGCGCGGCCACATCCGGGTGCCGGCCTCGGCCGATCGGGCGGCCATCGAGGCCGCGGCGCTGGCCGATCCGCAGGTGGCGCGCTGGATCGAGGGCCAGGCGGTGCGGAAAGTCGTCGTCGTCCCGGGCCGCCTGGTCAACATCGCGGCGGGCTGAGCGCGCCATGGCCGCGGACGGCGAACGGCGGGCGTGGGCGACGCGCCCGCGCGAACGGTTGCTGCTGCTTCTCGTCCTTGCTACGCTCTGGACGGTGGTCGCCGCGCGGTGCGCGCGGCGGAGGGCCGAGCGGCCCGAACCGGCGCCGGCGCCGGCGCCGGTTCGCGGCGCGGTGCATTGACGCAGGGCCGGGAGGAGAACGCGCATGAGCACGGACTGTATCTTCTGCCGCATCGTGGCCGGCGCGCTGCCGTGCGTCCGGCTCTTCGAGGACGAGGCCGTGCTGGCCTTCATGGACGTCGCCCCGGTGATCAAGGGCCACGCGCTGGTGATCCCGAAGGCACACGCGGACCCGATCACGGACGTACCTCCGGACCTGCTCGCCCGGGTAATCCAGGCGGCCCAGCGTGTCGCGGCCGCGCAGCTCCGGGGGCTCGGGGCTGACGGCGTGAACCTGCACCACGCGACCGGGGCGGCGGCGGGCCAGGTCGTGCCGCACGTGCACATCCACGTCATCCCGCGCTTCGCCGACGACGGCCACCGCTGGAACTGGGCCGCGAAGCCGTACGCGGACGAGGCGGAAATGCAGGCGGCGGCGGCGCGGATTCGCGGCGCGCTCTGAGCCCCGTCGCGTCCGCGTGCCCGGTGGCCGCCCGGCAAGGGAAGACGGCAGGGATGGGAAAGAGCAGGCGCAGGGCGCGGTGGACGCGCGTCGGGTTCGTCCTCGCGGCGCTGGCCGCGCAGGCGGAGGACGTGCCGCGCCTGGAACCGCTGCCGCTGCCCGAGCTGCCCCGCGCGGAACACGCGGCGGTGGCCAGCCGAACCCGCCGGTTTGTCGCGCAGGGGCCGGACGCGGCCCAGAGCATGCAGATCCTGGTTTTCGCCGAAGAAGTGGCCGGCCGCGTCGAAGCCCGGCTGGGCCAGCCGATCCCGGTGGCGCGCGCCTTTCCCCTGCGCTTCGAGATGATGGAAGTCCCGGAGGCGCCGGAAGCGCTTGTCCTGCGCACGCGCGTGCTCTACGGAGCCCAGGTCAGCCAGCGGATCCAGATCGTGAACCTCGACCTGGCGGACCCCGAGGAAGTGCTCGAGGCGATCGTCGCGCACCTGCTGGACCGCTTTGCGACGGCATTCCAGCCCCCCGCGGCGCGGCGGGCCCGGCCGGCCGAGGCCCCCGCGGCCCTGGCCGTCGGCCTGGCGCAGGACCTCTACCCGGCGTTGCGGACGCGAAACCATGCGATCCTGCGCCGGGCCTGGTTGCGCGGCGAGGGCCGGGCGCTGGCCGCCTGGCTCGAGCTCGACGCCGAGGCGACCGGCCGGCCTTTCGAACGGGCGTTCTGCGGGGTGGCGTTCGGCTGGCTGCGCGCGCGGCCGGAGTTCGGGGCCGCGATGGGGGTCATCCTCGCGCACGCGGCGGCGCAGCGTCCGTTCGGGCCCGACGCCTTCGCGGAAGCGGTCGGTACGGAGACGGCGCGCGGGCTCGAGATCGAGTGGAACCTCTGGCTCGCCGCCCAGCGTGGCGTCTTGCGCCGCATCGGCGAGGCCAACCTGGCGGACGTCGCCGACCTCGAAGGCCGGTTGCGGCTGGCCGCGCTGGCGGTGCCGGAGGCGCCGGGGGTCGGGCCCGCGGGCGCGCCCGGGTTCCTGACGCCGGAGACGCTGTTGCGCGCCCGGGACGAGGACTGGGCGCGAACGGCGGCGGCGCGCATGCGCCTTGCGCTCCGCGCCCGCCTGGGACCGGCGCGCGGACGGGCCTTCCAGGACGTGGCCCGTCGGTTCGACCGCGTGCTCGCCGCCGTCGCCGAGCCGCCCTCGGGCGCCTTCGCCCGGTGGCGCACGCGCCGCCGGTTCTCGACGGAGGCGCTCGAGGCCGAGCTGACCAAGGCGCGGCGCCAACTGGCCGAGCTGAAGGCCGAAACCGCCGAGGCGGCGCAGACGCTCGCGCCGGCCTTCCCGGTCGCGCCGACGCCCGATACCGAGGAGCGCATCCGCCGGCGGCTCGACGCGTGGGACGGCGGATGAGATGATGAACGCGCCACGCGCCGGGCCGGTCGAAGGAGCGAACGCCCGGATGGCGCCCGGCGGGAGGCGACGGATGCACGGCGGACCGAAAGCCACGGGACGGAGACGACGCGCGCGGCGTACGGCCGCGCTCGCGGCGCTCGTGCTCGCCCCGTGGGTCGGGCGTGCCGCCCCGTTCCGCGTCGATCTCGACGTCCAGCCGTCGGCCATCGCCGTCGGCCAGTCCGCGCAGCTCCGCTTCGTCGTGCATGACCGGTCCGATGCGCCCCCCCCGGAATGGCCCGCGATCGAGGGCCTCGACATCCGGCCGGCGGGCCAGACCCGCGAGCACGCCTGGCGGAACGGACAGCGCAGCGAGGCGGTCATCTACGCCTTTCGCGTCGCGGCGCGCGCGCCCGGCGTCTACGAGATCGCACCGCGGTCCTACCGGATCGACGGTACGCCCGTCCCGGTCGCGCCGGTGACCCTGCGCGTGCTGCACGCCGACTCGGACGGCGGCGGCAGCGACGGCGACAGCGGCCCGCCGCGGCTGCGCGCCCGGCTGTCGCTCGACCGCGATGCGTATTATGTGCAGGAGACCTTCGCGGTCATCATTGAGCTGGCCCATCGCGAGATGAACCTCGATGCGCGGGTCGGCCTCGATGGGCTTACTGCTGGCGGCATCGAGTGGGGCCGGTTCCAGGAGCTGGCCGGCAGCCGGACCCGGATCGATGGCACATTGTACGACGTGCGGCGTTTTCGCGCCCGCGCCCGCGGGCTCGCCCCCGGCCGCCACACGCTGGCGCCGACACTCGAGGTCGCCGAACGCGTGCGGGCCCGCGGGCGCGCGCCTGTCGACGGCATGCCCCCGATGTTCGATGACTTCTTCGGCGGCCGCGTCGAGCGCCGGCCGCACCGGGTCGCGGTCGAGCCGCAGACGCTTGAAATCCGGCCGCTGCCCGAGGAAGACCGGCCGGCGGAGTTCTCCGGAGCGGTCGGACGTTTCGCGTTCGAGGTTGAAGCGGACCGCGAGGAGACGCGCGTGGGCGAGCCGGTCGCCCTGCGGATGATCGTCGAGGGCGAGGGGAACCCGGACCTGGTGCGCGCGCCGCCGATCGAGGCGGGGGACGCGTTTCGCGTTTACGAGCCGCGCCTCGTCGAGCGCGACATCGACGCGGCGCGCGGCTCCGGCCGCAAGGTCTTCGAGGCGGTCCTCGTCCCGCGCGCCGAGGCCGTGGACGGGATACCCCCGATCGTCTTCGCCTGGTTCGATCCGCAGGCCGGTGAGTACCGGCGCGTCGCGCGCGGGCCGCTGCCGTTGCGGGTGCTGCCGGCGGATGAGCAGCCGGGCGACGTGGTGCGCGGGGCGCCCACGCCGCCCGACCCGGACGCGGCCGTCGCCCGCGACCTGCGCTACCTGAAGCCGCCGCCCACGCGGTGGCGCGGGCCTGCCGCCGCGACGGGGATGGGCCGCCTGCTGCAGATGGCCCTCGATGTCGCGCCGCTGATCGCGGCGGTCGCCTTGATGCTGGCCGGCCACCGCCGCGAGCGGCTCGAACAGGACACCGCCTTTGCCCGCCGGGTCCGCGCGCCGCGCGTGGCGCGCCGGGCCCTGCGCGAGGCCCGGGCGGCGGCAGGCGCCGGGGATGGGACGGCCTTTCTCGAGGCCTGCTGGGGCGCCGTGGCCGATTACTTCGGCAACCGGCTCAACCTCCCGCCGGGCGAGGTCACGCCCGGACGCGTGCTCGAGGCCGTCCGCACGGCCGGCCTGGCCACGGAGCGCGCGGCGGAGATGCGCGACCGCTTCCGGCGCTGGGAGGACTGGCGGTTCGGCGGGGGCGACCCGGCGGAAGCGCTGGCGGAGGCGGACGCGACGCTGGAGGCCGTGCGCCTGTTCCTGCGAGAAAGCGAGCGGCTGCGATGGCGGTAACCCCGATCCGTCGGCGGCCGTCCGCCGCCCTCGCGCGCGGCCTGGCGCTGGGGTTGGCGCTCGGCGCGGCCTCGGCCGGCGCTTCCGCCCCGAGCGCAAGCGAGGCGGACTACCGCTTTCACCGGGCGCGCGAGGCCTACGATGCCGGCCGCTGGACGCTGGCGGCGACGCGCTACCGCGCGCTGGCCGCCGACGGCTTCGATGCGCCCGCGCTCTGGTTCAACCTCGGCAACGCGCTCGCGCGGGCGGGGGACCGCGCCGGCGCCGTGCAGAGCTATGCCCGCGCGCTGCGCGACGCCCCGCGCGATCCCGATATCCAGGCCAACCTCAATTTCGTGCTCGAAGAGGCCGGCGCGCCGCCGCCCGATTCCGGGCGCCCGCCGGGCCGCTGGCTTCGGGGCTGGCCGGAGCGCGTCTGGCGGAATACGATTCGCGCCGGGTACGGATTGGCCGCGCTGGGCGTTGGACTCGTCTTCTGGAGCCGGCGCGGCCGCCGTTTCTGGCGGGGCGTCGCCTGGGCCGGCGCGGCGATCGCGGCCCTCGGACTGGCCGGCGTGGCCGCCTGGACGTTCTGGGAGCGCGAGCCGCAGGCCGTGGTCGTCGAGTCGGGTATCGTCGCGCGATACGCGCCGGCGTCCGGGGCCACGCCGGCGTTCGACCTGCCGTACGCGGCGTTGGTCCGCATCGAGCGTGCGGAGAACGGGTGGCGCCTGGTCCGGCTCGGCGGCCGCGAGGGCTGGGTGCCGGACCGGAGCCTCGCGAAGATCGACCACACGGCAGCGCTCGACGCCGCGGGCGAAGGAGCCAGGGAATGAGGAACGCGCCAAAAACGCCGCCCGGCCCGACCGCGTGGCTCTGGTGGGCTGCCGTGGCGACGCTGCTCCTCGGCGGCGCGATCGCCTACCTCATGCACGCCTTCGCCTCCGACCCCGAGAGCACGGCGCCGGCGCGGCTCCTTCTCGCCGCCACAATCGCCATCGCCGGCATCTTCGTCATCTCCGCCACCGCCCGGTGGTGGCTCCACCGCTGAGCGCTCAGTCAACGCTGGCGGTTCCCTCGACGGCGCGGCGGATGTCGGCGGCGAGGGCGAGGCCGCGGTCGATCCCGCTTTCGTCCGGCTCGTCAACGGCCGCCAGTTCGGCGGCGTCCCTGGCCAGGGCGCGGTGCATCGCCGCGGCGTGCGCCGGTATGGGGTCCCCGTCCGCGACCCCGTAGAGCGCGGCGAGCGCCTGGCCGCCCTTGCCCAGGACCGCGCGCAGGTGGGGTGCCGCCTGCGCCGCCAGCCCAATGCCGCCCAGCGCTTCCGCCGCCTTGAGCTCGGGTTGCGCGCGCTTCCAGATCTCCCGCGCGGCGTCGTAGCGCAGTGCCGGCCTGGCCGGCGCGGCGTTGCGCAGCGGTACGTAGCCCTCGGCCGCGTGGACGGCCGCCAGCTCGGGCGACAAGGTCAGCAGCCCCATCGCCTGGAGTCGCAGCAGCAGGTCTTTGGCGTCCGGCGTCAGCACCTCGACCTTGCCCTTGCCCATGACGGCGACCTCGGCCCTCAGCGCAGCCAGGTCGGCGCCCGGGCGCGCCACGACCAGGGTGGCGCCCGTCGCGGGGTCGCGCTCGATGCCGAGCACCTGGCCCGCCTGCCGCGTCGCCAGGACCCCGCGCGCGTCCTCTTCGGGTTTCGGTTCCGGCGCAGGACGCGCGGCTTGCGGCTCGCCGCCGATCAGTTCGCTCACGCGCTCCGCGAAGGCGCTCCGCGCGGCCTGCCCCCTGGACGGCGGCTGGAACGCGGCGCCGTCGAGCACGGAATCGGACAGGGCCGTCTTGTAGGCCAGCTTCCCGAGCATGCCCTGCTCGATGGAGTTCTCGGCCACCAGGTTGATCACGCGGACTGCGTTCTTCTGGTGCTTTCGCCAGGCCCTGGCGATGCGCTGTTCGAGCTTCGCCGGGTTCCACGGCAGGTCGAGGTTGATCACCACGCGGGCGACCTGGAGATTGAGCCCCGCGCCGCCGGATTCGGACGAGAGGAAGATGCGGCACTCGGGATCCTGCTTGAACCGGCGGATCTCGGCGCGGCGCTTCTGCTGGGGTACGCGCCCCGTGTGCTCGGCGAACCCTATGCCCTTCGCGGCGAGGCGTTCCTTGACCAGGTCGAGCATCCGCACCCATTCGGAGAAGACGATCGCCTTCGCGTCCTCCTCCGAGAGGATCTCGTCGAGCACGCTCTCCAACTCCTCGACCTTCGGGCAATCCCGGCAGTCCGGGTCCAGGATGTACGGCGTGTCGCAGGTCATGCGCATGCAGGCGAGCAGCATCTGCAGGCGGTCGTGTTCCTTCGGCGAGAGCGGCCGCCGCTTGAGGATCGCAACCAGTTGCGCGGCCTGGTATTCGAGCTCGGCGTAGCGGGTGCGCTGCTCGTCGGTCATCGGCACGAAGAAGTTCTTGTCGGTGCGCTCCGGCAGCGTGTCCTCGACGTCGCTCTTGCGACGGCGCAGCATGACCGTGGAGACGACCCGGTGCAGCCGGTCGAGATTCCGCGGGCGGATCTCGTTCTCGGGCGTGATCTCCATGTACTCGCGCTGAAACCGGAAGAGCGATCCGAAGACGTGCGGATCGACGAACTCGACCAGGGAGTAGAGCTCCTCGATCCGGTTCTCGAGCGGCGTGCCGGTGAGGACGAAGGCGAAGGGGCTGTCCAGGCGCTTGATCGTCTTCGCGGTGCGGGTGGGCCAGTTCTTGATGCGCTGGGCTTCGTCGAGGATGACCAGGTCGGGCACCAGCAGGCGGTTGATGTCGTCGAGATCGCCGCGGACCTGTTCGTAGTTGGACAGGGTATAGGCGCGATCCTGTGCGTAGGCCTGGAGCCGCGCGGCGCGCGGGCCGAAGACCGGGTGGGCCTGCAGGCCGGTGAACTGCGCGATCTGCTCCTCCCATTCGGTCTTGAGCGACGTCGGCGAGACGACCAGCACACGGCGGACCTGCCCGAGCTGCCGCAGCAGTTCGGCGGCGGCGATCGCCTGGGCGGTCTTGCCGAGGCCCATATCGTCGGCCAGCAGGGCCCGGCCGTTGAAGGCGAGGTGCCGCATCCCCTGCTTCTGATAGGGATAGAGCGGCAGGCGAACGGGGTTGTCGGTGATCTTCCCGGCGGCCAGGTCGGCCTCGAACCGCTGGCGGAGCGTGCGCAGGTCGGCGCGGCGGCGCTCGCGCGCGAGCCAGTACCCGGCCTGCTCCGAAAGACGGACATGGCCGCGCGACCGGTGGCCCATGGCGGCGAGCGCCGCTTCGAGGGCCGTCCAGGTCGCGACGGGTTCGCCGACCGCATCGCCGGCGGCGTCGAAGAGCGCATCGAGTCGCGCATCGATCGCGGGCACGCGCTTCTCCGGCCGCAGCAGGCGAAGGCGCGGGGGCTGGACGCGGGCGTCGAAGAAGACCTCGTAGGCCGGCGATCCCCGGTCGGCCGCGGCGGCGAAGAGCCGTCGGCGCCGGTGGGCCAGGAACTGGAGCGTGCGTTCGACGTGCTTGCAGGTGCCGAGCGCATTCATCCGGTGGTCCTGGCAGGCGCAGGTGTTCAGCGGCTCCGAGAGGGATCGGATCTCGACCCGGTAGGGGTGCTTCCACTGCGCCGAGGCGACGTCGAACGCGCCGAAGAAGCGGTCGGTGCCGTCGGGGTTGCGCCGGGTGACGCGCGCCGCTTCCCTCTCCGCGCCCTGGCGCCTCAGCTCGACGCTTTCGGCATCCGTGGGAAAGGCCACGCGCCGGGCCGTCTTCTTCGGCCGGCCTCCGGCTGCGTTTTGTGTCTTCTTCATGGCCGAGACTCCTACCCGGAATGCCCGCGCGGGTCAATGCGCAGAGGGCGACACCCCATCCTCGTCCTCGTCCTGGAGGAACTCCACGCTGGCCGGGTCTTCCGAGCCGGCCACAGGACGGGCAGGTGCGGCGGCGCGCTTGACACGGTTCGACCGAACAACGCATCTTCAGCGCATGGATTGCACCTCCATCCAGCCGATCCTGGCCGGCGATCCGGGGATCGTGGCGGCGTTCGTGCTGGGTTCGGTTGCGCGCGGAACGCCGCGACCCGACAGTGACGTGGATATCGCCGTACTGTACGCGCCCGGTCGCCGGCCGCCGGCCGCCCAACGGGTCGCGCTCGCCGCGCGGTTGTCCGCCGCGCTGGGACGGGAGGTGGACCTGGGAACGATCAGCGCCGACAACCTGGTCTATGCGAAGGAAGCCTATCTGACGGGCCAATGCATATTCACCCGCGATCCGACGCAGCGCGATCTGGCCGGCGCGACGCTGCTGGGGCTGTACGCGGAACTGCGCCGCGCCCGGGAAGAGGTGGAGCGTGCCTATCGAACCCAGTGACGTCGCCCTACGCACCATCGCGGAGCGCGGCTGGCGCGACCTGGTCGCCTATTGCGAGGCCCTGGGGTTGCGAGTGGAGGCGGACAGGCACGGATAGCTGGAGGAGCCCCCGGGGACAGACCAATCCATCGTCGATGTTCAGCGTTCGGTGTTCGATGTTCGCTCCCCCCGCCTCCGCCTTCGCGTCTTCGCGTCTTTGCGTGACCATTCCGGAAATGTTCTCACGCCACGGCGCCAAGGCGCAAAGGGGGGGGATGACGACCGGAAGGGCGGCCACGGGGGGCCCCCCTACGGGGCACGCCTGCCCATCCGCGACTTCATGCCGCCGGCCGGGATCCGCCCCGTCTTCCAAGGCTTGGAAGCCCGGGCCGCCCGTTCTTCCAGGGCTTGGAAGACCGCGCCACGCGCCACCCGGAGGGCCGCTGCATGTTCTCTGTCCACGCCGAACCTCCCAAGGCCACGCACAAGCTCCCTGTCCCCTTAAGCCCGCATCTCCATCGTAACGGTAAATATGCATTGCAATTCCACGGTAACGATGTGATTATGCTCGCATGAAAGGCAAACGTGTCCAGCGGCTCCTGCGCGTGCCGGAGGCCTCGTTCTTCCTCTTCGGCGCCAGGGGAACGGGAAAGAGCACGTGGCTGCGCGCCGCGCTCCCCGGCGCGATCTACCTGGATCTGCTGGACACATCGCTCCAGTTGGAGCTGACCGCAGCGCCCCACCGGCTGGAGGCCATCGTCGGCACGCCGGCCCCGGGCCAGTGGATCGTTCTGGACGAGGTCCAGAAGGTGCCGGCTCTGCTCGACGAGGTCCACCGGTTGATGGAGCGGCGCGGATGGACCTTTGCCCTGTGCGGGTCTTCGGCCCGGAAACTCAAACGCGGCGGCGCCGATCTGCTCGCGGGGCGCGCCGTGACCCTGGCGATGGAACCGTTCGTCTCCGCGGAACTCGGCGACGACTTCGATCTGGATCGCGCGTTGGACTGGGGGCTCCTGCCCGTGGTGCACGACCGGCCGGGGCTGGAGCCGGAGACGCTCGGCGCGTATGTCGACACCTACCTGCGTGAAGAGATCAAGGAAGAGGGTGCGGTTCGCAAGTTTCCCCCGTTCGCGCGCTTCCTGGCCGTCGCCGGCATGCTCAACGGGCAACCGCTCAACGCCGAGAACATCGCCCGGGAGGCGCAGGTTCCCCGCAGCACCGTCGACGGCTACTTCGAGCTGCTGAACGACACCCTGCTGGGCTTCGCCTTGCCGGCCTACCGGCCCGGCCTGAAGGTGCGCGAAGCGGCCCGCCCGAAATTCTACTGGCTGGATCCCGGCGTGGCGCGTGCCTGCGCCGGCCTGCTCCGCGATCCCGTCGCTTCCGACTGGCGCGGGACCGCCCTCGAGACGCTGGTCTTTCACGAGCTTCGCGTGCGGAATACGACCGCCGGTCTCCATCGCCCGCTGGCCTACTATCGAACCGCCGGCGGCGCGGAGATCGACTTCGTCGTCGAAACCCGGAAGCGGCAGCCCGGCCTTCGGCCGCGGGTCATCTGCATCGAGGTCAAGCACGCCGAACGCTGGCAACGCAAGTGGGAGCGTCCCCTGCGGGACCTGGCCGCGGATGGGCGCATCGAAACGGCGCGGCTGATCGGCGTATACCGCGGAGCCCGTCGATATCGCTTCGACGGCCTGGATGTGCTGCCCGTGGGGGAATTCCTGGAGGAACTCCACGCCGGCCAGGTCTTCTGAGACGGACACAGGAGGGGATTTGTCCTTCGATCGGCGCTATACTGCGCGCGCGGGCCGGCGATCCGGAGATTGTCGCGCCCGACAGACCTATGACCACGACGCCAGAGACGACTCCCGAGCGCCCGGAACGGCCCGCGGCGGATCCGGTGACGGTGGCGCTCTTGCTTCCGCCCAACCGGTGGATCCGCGACGAGGCGCGCCGGCGCGGCTGGCGGCTGGTCCACCTGGAGATCAGGGACTACTACCTGCCGCCGGGTATCGTGCCGCGCGGCGCGCTGGTGAACCTCCTTCCCGACGATCCCCGTGTGCGGAAGCTGCGCCGCCGGGGTTGCCGGGTGGTCCGGCTGGGGAGTTTTCCGCATCCCAAAGACGACCAGGTTCCGGCCGTCCTGCCCGACCACGTCGCCGAGGGGCGCCTCGCGGCAGAGTTCTTCGCCGAGCGCGGCTTCCGCCACGTCGGCTACGTGGGCAGCGATCCGTGGAGCAAGTTCCTTGTCCTGTTCGACAGCTTCCAGGCGCGCGCCGTCGAGCTGGGCATGGCCTGCCATCTGCACCGGACCGCCTGCGACCTGCTGGCCCGGATGATGGCCGGCGAGCCCCCTCCGACGACGCCGATCCGGATCCCGCCGCGCGGCGTTATCCTGCGCGAGAGCACGAATGCGCTGGGCGTGGCGGACCCCACCGTGGCGGCGGCCGTCGAGTACCTCTGGCAGCACCTCGACACCGACCTGTCCGTCGAAGAGATCGCCCGGGAGGTCGGAATGTCCCTCGATCGGCTCAAGCGCGCCTTCCACACGCACCTGGGCCGCGGGATTTCGGCGGAAAGGCTCCGCCGGCGCATCGAGGTCCTGGCCGATCTGCTGCAGACGAGCGACACCCCCATCGCCGACCTGGCGCCGCGCCTGGGCTTCCACAACCTGACGCACCTGCACCGCCAGTTCCGCCTCGCCTACGGCACCTCGCCGGAACGCTACCGGCTGGCGCACCGCCGGCGGTGAAGCCGATCCCCCCCACACACCCACACACCCACACACCCACACACCCCCGTCCCCGTTCCCGGAGGAACTCCACGCCAGCCGGGTCTTCCGAGCCGGCCACAGGACGGGCAGGGGGTGGCGGCACGCTTGACACGGTTCGACCGGACAAGGAAGCCTATCTGACGGGCCAATGCATATTCACCCGCGATCCGACGCAGCGCGACCTGGCCGGCGCGACGATGCTGGGGCTGTATGCGGAATTGCGCCGCGATCGGCAGGAGGTGGAGCGTGCCTATCGAACCCAGTAAGGGCGTCTTGCGCACCATCGCAGAGCGCGGCTGGCGCGACCTGGTCGCCTACTGCGAGGCCCTGGGGTTGCGGGTGAAGGCGGACAGGCACGGATAGCTGAGCCCCGCTGCCCGCATCTCCAGGATCGCGGGATGGAGAAAGGTGCGAGCGCGCTGTAGGCCGGGGCTCTGTCCCCGGCGCGGTCGCGCCCGATTCCGCCGGCCGCAGAGGGCCGGCTACACCGATGGCCGCGCGGGCCGGGTTCGGCGGTGCTGTAGGCCGGGGCTCTGTCCCCGGCGTGGTCGCGCCCGATTCCGCCGGCCGCAGAGGGCCGGCTACACCGATGGCCGCGCGGGCCGGGGTCGGCGATGCTGTAGGCC
>PWTM01000364.1 GCA_003563855.1 PVC group bacterium
GTCAACTTCCTCGTAAACTCCACCGGATCTAACGTGTCCGTCAACGTTGCCGCGAACTACATCGGCTCCCATGCCCCGTCCATGCGGGTGTTGCACCGCCCGAAGTGAGATGCGCCCCCGCTTCACCAGCCGGTAGCCCTGGCCAGCAGGCGGCCGTACTCGACCATGTTCGGCCACGAGACGTCCGGCGGGATGCCGTGGTCGCAGGAGGGCAGGTAGCCGCCCGCGTCGATCACCGGCTGAAGGCGGCGCATCTCTTCACGGATGGCCTCCCCGCCTTTGGCCATCGCCCGCTTGTCCACGCCTCCCGCATAGGCCATGCGCCGGCCGAACTGCTTCCGGTACGCGGGCAGGTCGTTTCCCGCCGCGACCTCCAGCGGATTGTTCATCTGGAACCCGCTTTCGATCCAGAGCGGGATCAGCTCGCCGACGTAGCCGTCGGAATCCACGGCATAGACCGGCACGCCGGCCCGGTGCGCCTGGTCGCCCCAGCGTTTCCAGGTCGGCATCAGGAACTCGCGGCACATGGCCGGCGAGATCATCGCCTTCTGCTTGTAGGCCATGTCCTCCGATATATGGATGCAGTCGGGAACGCAGTGCCCGAACAACGTGTCCAGCAAGGCGCCGACATGCGCCTCCCAGAATCGGACCATGTCCCTGACCAGGGCGGGATGGTCGATCAGCGCCATGCAGAGGCCTTCGAACCCCATCCATTCGCGCAGTTGCCAGAAGGGCCCGGAGAAGGAGATTTGCAGGTAGGCGTCGCGATCGCGGAGCTTCCGGCAGCGTTCTTCGAAATCCGATGGAAACCGGGCCGGATCACGGGCGTTGTAGCGCGTCTTCATCGCCTCCCAGTCGCCCTCGTTCTCGACCGGGCACTTGATCCAGCGCCGGGTCACGAAGTCGATCTTCCCGCCCTTGCCGCCCAGGTAGCTGGGATCGTACCGGTCGGATATCTCGCAGACGTTGCCCTTCCAGTCCTGCACGACGAGCGATCCGGCCCGGCGTTCGAGGATCTTCTGTTCGAACTCGGGAATCATCGAGAAGACGATCCCCGGATTCCCCTGGATCTTCGGCCGGTCCGGCTCGACGCCGATTTCCGCGCACAGGGCCCCGAACCAGCCCGTGCCGGGCGGCAACCCCTGCGCCTGCCAGGCCTTGAGGGTGGATTCGCGCGGCCCTCCGGGCTGAAACGGCACCTTGTCCGGCTTCCCGAAGAGCAGCGTCTCCAGGGTCCTCTCTCTCGGCGTCATGCCCGCCTCCTCTGCGCGGACCGCAGGATTCCGGGCCCGTTGTCCGAAAACCCGACTCGCCCTGGAGGGATCCCACGGGCACTCGCTACGGTCAAGCGAGAAGCGTCCGCAGGCAGGCGGTGGCGGCGGGGGCGGTAGCGGCGGCGAAGGAGGCGGCGGGAAAGCGCGGGCGGGCGAGCCCGGGGAGGAAGGGGAGGGGGCCCAGCACGGGTACGCCGGCGCGGGCGCGCAGCGCGATCGCGTTGTCGCGTTCGACGAGGCCGGGCCGGCCGCCGGCGGTGTCGCAGAGCATCACGGCCAGGATGTCGAGCCGCGCGGCCCGCAGCGCCTCGAGGCTCAGCAGGGTGTGGTTCAGCGTGCCCAGTCCGGTGCGCGCGACGAGCAGGACCGGCAGGCCGAGCGCGGCCATGAGGTCGCGCATCGTGGCCCGGCCGTTGAGCGGGACCAGCACGCCGCCCGCGCCCTCGACCACGACCGCCGCGTGCCGCGCGCGCAGCCGCTCGAACCGGCGGACGAGGCCGGCGACCGAGAGCCGGCGACCCGCGTGCGCGGCGGCGAGGTGCGGCGAGGCCGCCAGCGGGAACCGGTACGGGGCCATCGCGACACGGTCGGCGGCGGCCGGATGCAGGCCGGCCATGCGGAGCGCGAAGTCGAGGTCCGGCGCGCCCAGCCGCGCGCCGCGGCGGGGGCAGCCGGTCTGTACGGCTTTCATGGGCGCGACGTCGAGGCCGCGGCGCACGGCCAGGGCCAGGACGGCGGCTGCGGCGACGGTCTTGCCCACGCCGGTATCGGTCCCGGTGACGAAGAGGCTGCGCACGGCCGCCGACTCAGACCAGCCGGACGCCCAGCGGCTCGCCGCGCACCGGGAGGGGCGTGTAGCCGAAGCGCGCGTAGAGGTCGGGCGGGAGCGCGTCGGCCGAGACGAGGACGATGCCGGCCGCGTCGCCGGCGATCGCGCCGGCCCCGCAGACCTTGGCGGCGCCGCCGCAGGCTTCCACCTCGCGGGCGAAGGCCGCGACCCGGTCGGGCACGACCCCGATCGCGCGCAGGAGGCGGTGGTTCTCCCGGATGGCGGCGCGGATCGCCTCCGGGTCGTTCGACGCCAGGGCCGCCTCCATCGCGCGGGTGACGCCGGCGAAATCGTCCCAGATGCGGCTCGCGCCGTGCCGGATGCGCACCTGCTCGACGCCCTGCCCCGTGGTGGTCGACGGCGCGCCGGTGTCGACGAGCGTGATCGGCGTCCGGGGCAGCGGGATGCGTTCGGCCCGGCCGTCCTGGAAGCGGGCGCATCCGCCGTGCAGCGAGATGTAGGAATCGACCCCGCTCGGGAAGCCGTGCTGCATGCGCTCGGCCTCGAGGCTGTACTCGTAGTACCAGTCCGGCCGGAAGTCGACGCGGAAGTAGTGCCCGACGGCGCGCAGCGCGCTCAGGACCGAGGCGGCCGACGAGCCGAGCCCGCAACCGATCGGAATGGTGGAATCGACGCGCAGGTTCAGGGCCTCGCCGAGCTTCAGGTGCAGGCCGTCGAGCACCATGATGAAGCCGAACTGGAAGAGCTCGATCGGCTTGCGGAGCACCTCGCGGATACCGAGCTGGCCGTCGAGGAAGAGGCGGTAGTTCTTCGTCACGCGCCGCTGGAGGGCGCGCAGCGCGCGCACCGTGTAGCGCTCGTGCGCGTTGACGCCGGGGAGGTCGAACGTGACGCCCCGGTCGCCGCGGTCCGCTTCCGCCCGCACCTCGGCCACCGCGCTGCGGTCGATCGCCATGGCCAGCGCCGGCCGACCGAAGACGACCGCGTATTCCCCGCTGAGGATCAGCTTGCCCGGCGCAATCGCCTTCATCGGCCGTCCCTCCGGTTGCGGGCGGGCGTCCCCGCCCCGCGCCTCCCCCTCATTCGTCGACCCGCTCGTAGATCCGCTTGTGCTGCCCGATGCCGGCCAGCCGGAAGGGGCCCGTCCGGTACTGGGCGAACGCATGCTCCCCGCCGTCGGTCGGCACAGCCAACTGGAAGATATCCTCGTATTGCTGGTATTCCAAGGCCGTTCGGTCCTCGAGCAGGCGGCGGTGGGCCTCCGCGCGCAGCGCGACGCGGTAGTCCGGCTGCACGACGCCGCTGAAGAACTCCCCGGTACACCCCGAGCCGTAGCTGAAGAGGCCGATGCGACAGCCGGCGAGGTCGGCGTCGGACGTGTCGAGCAGCGAGGTGAGGCCTTCGTAGAGCGACGCGGCATAGGTGTTGCCGGTCTGCCGGTTGTAGCGCAGCCCGTCGCCGACCAGGCGCGCGAGCGTTTCGGCGTCGGGCGCCGGCGCGCCGCAGGCGCGGGCGAGGCGCCCGTGCGCCTTCTCGGCCATGCGCGTGAAGGGCAGGTGGTAACAGAAGCGGTCGAAGTCGGCGAGCCCGCGGCCCGACTGTTCGCGGTACTGCGCCCAGCAGTGGAGGAGGCTCTGGAGGTAGACGCGCGTCGAGTACTGGCCGTCGACCAGCGCCTCGGAGCGGTAGTTCGGACGCCAGAAGTCCATCACGTCGTCGGCGAAGAGCCCGGCCTCCGGGTCGAGCGCCAGCAGCCGCGGTTCGACCGCCAGCCGCATCGCGACCGCGCCGGCCCCCTGCGTCGGCTCGCCCGGGCTGCGCAGCTCGTAGCGCGCGATGTCCGCGGCCACGATCAGCGCGGTCCGGTCCGGGTGCAGCGCCAGCCAGGCGCAGGCCAGTTGCAGCGCCGCCGTGGCGCTGTAGCAGGCCTGCTTCATCTCGACGGCCCGGCAGCCGTGCGGGAGGTCGAGCAGCCCGTGCAGGTGCAGCGCGGCGGCCTTGGACTGGTCGACGCCGCTCTCGGTCGCGAAGAGGAGCAGGGCGATCGCGTCCCGGTCCCCCTCCTGCACGAGCGGCAGCGCCGCGCTGGCCCCCATGGTGACGACATCCTCGTCCGGCGGCGGCACCGCCATGCAGTCCTGGCCGAGTCCGGCGGCGTACTTCTGGGGATCGACCGAGCGGGCCTCGGCCAGGACCTTCAGGTCGAGGGCATAGCGCGGGCAGTAGAAGCTCAGGGCGTCGATGCCGACGGAACGCGCGTGCATGGCTGGACCCTACCACGCCAGGCCGCGCCGCGGCAACGCATCCGGCGCGGCGGACTTTCCCCAGGGCGCATCTCACTTCTGGCGGTCTCTGCCCGAAATGCCTGGCCCCGGCTATCTTAGCATGTGCGCATGGTGCAATGCGCCGACGCGCGAAAGGTCGACGGAGAAGATTCTGCTTCCCCGA
>PWTM01000091.1 GCA_003563855.1 PVC group bacterium
CGCCTGTACACCATTGGAGATACAGAAGGGTCAAGGCGCATGTATTCATATGCGTGCTGGCGCTTCTTCTTGAGCGGTACATGAAGCAGAAACTGGAGGCTAACGGCATAGAAATGTCTCCACGGAAAGCTCTGAAGCAGCTCAGGAAAATCAAGGTTGTTGAGAATAAGGTAGGGCACCTTCACCTCAAATATGTAACCCCTCCGGATAAGGAACTGGCAAAGCTGCTATCGGCGTTTGGTATTTTCAAGCTTCCGAGAATGCTTGATGATGTAAGCAAAATGAGGGTAAAAAGGGAAAAATAGGGGGGGGTTGGGGACAATATTTATTTTTTATCGACGAGACCGTTCAAAGCCCCGTGGAAGTCGGGTTAAAAAAAACGGGACCAGGAGTTTTTTTGACCCCGCCGCTCTCAATAACCCGCAAATTCAACATCCCAAATATTTGCCGGGGCCGGGAAGGCCGCAGTTAAACCCGGTGCAATCGGTTCTGCGGCGGCTATTATCCATGGTTCGCCGGTATTTGCAACGGCCGATACCCCAACAGGACGCTCCGGATGCCTTCTCGTGCATGGGAGGGTTTGCATCAGCGGACAGTGACGGCGACGGCATGCTCTTGACGGTCATCAACGAGCCGGATGATGCCGTCCGGTTGTTCCTGGCCGTCAACAACCACATGAACGGGCGGCGCTTGAGCCTCCCCGGTCCGCGCTACATGGATGTGGTAAAAGGTGTCGCGGTGGCGGTAGTGCAGCTTGATGGACGGCCAGGCCCGCGGCAGCCGCGGATTGACCCGCAATTGCCCGGCTTCGAGCCGCACGCCGAGCAGGGTCTCGACGAGCAGACGGTACATCCAGCCGGCCGACCCGGTGTACCAGGTCCAGCCGCCGCGCCCGGTGTGCGGAGCGGCCCCGTAGATATCGGCGGCAACTACGTAGGGTTCGACCTTGTAGCGATCGACGCCCTCGGCGTCCGTCGCGTGCCGGATCGGGTTGAGCAGCGAGAACAATTCCCAGGCCCGCTCGGTTTCGCCGAGCCGCGCGAAGGCCATGGCGGCCCAGATCGCGCCGTGGGTGTACTGGCCGCCGTTTTCGCGCACGCCGGGCGGGTAGCCCTTGATGTAGCCGGGCTCGACCGCCGATTTGTCGAACGGCGGATCGAACAGCCGGATCAATTGGTCGTCGAGCCGGACCAGGCGGCGATACACGTGGTCCATGGCCTGCCGCGCCCGCTCCGGCTGCGCCGCACCCGACAGCACCGCCCAGCTCTGAGCGACGCTGTCGATCTGGCATTCTTCGTTCAAGGCCGAGCCGAGCGGGGCGCCGTCATCGAAGTACGCGCGCCGGTACCATTCGCCGTCCCATCCGTGCAGCTCGATGTTCCGCCGCAATTGCGACGCCTGCACGTCGCAGCGCTCGGCAAACCCGGCATCGTCCCGGCAGCGGGCCAGTTCCGCGAAGCGTTGTAACACGTCATACAGGAAAAACGCCAGCCACACGCTCTCGCCCTTGCCCTGCGCTCCGACGAGGTTCATGCCGTCGTTCCAGTCGCCGCTGCCGATCAGGGGCAAGCCGTGATCGCCGAAACGCAGGCCGTATTCGATCGCACGCACGCAATGCTCGTAGAGCGTCCCGGAGTTCCCCGAATGCCGCGGCAGATCGTAGTACGATTCCTCATCCGCATTCACCGGACGGCCCTCGATATACGGCACCCGCTCGTCGAGCACGCCCGTGTCGCCGGTCATCTTCACATACCGGCAGGTCGCGTACGCCAGCCAGAGGTAATCGTCGGAGCAGTGCGTGCGCACGCCGCGTCCGCCGGGCGGGTGCCACCAGTGCTGCACGTCGCCCTCGCTGAACTGGCGGGCCGCGCAGCGCAACAAATGCTCGCGGGCGCTCCACGGCGCGGCGTGCAGCAGCGCCGTCGTGTCCTGGAGCTGGTCGCGGAACCCATACGCCCCGCCGGACTGGTAATACCCGCTGCGGCCCCAATAGCGCGCGGCGAGGGACTGGTACTCAAGCCAGCCGTTGGCCATCAGATTCAGGGCGGGGTCGGGCGTCTCGACGTGCACGACGCCCAGCGTGCGCTTCCAGAACTCCCAGACGCTTTCCAGGGCCTGCCGCGCGCCGGCCCGGCCGCCGAACCGCCGGATGAGCCGGTGCGCCGCTTCGGCATCCTTTCCGGCGCCCAGCGCGAAGACCAGCTCGCGCTCCTCGCCGCCGGCCAGCTCGATCGTGGCCTGCATCGCGGCGCACGGGTCAAACCCCTCGCCGGTGCGCCCGGACAGGTTCGCCAGGCGCATCGCCTCGGGACTGGCCGGCGTGCCGTTGCGCCCCAAAAACTCCGCGCGATTGCCTGTGACGGTCCGCTCGGCCCCGCTGACGTTGACGAAAACCGTCTTATCGGCAAACTCGGAGTTATGGACGTTGTGCGCGAATAGCGCTCCCGTAGCCGGATCCATGGCGGTGACGACGTGCATCAGGTTCGTGTGGCGCCACTGGCCCAGGACCCACTCCCAGTATCCGGTGACCGACAGCTTCCGGGATCGGCCCGACCGATTGCGCAGCTTGACCGAGACCAGTTTTACGGGTGCGTCCAGGGCCACATACATCCAGAGCTCCGACTCGATCCCGAACTGCGTGTACTCGAACACGCTGTACCCGAATCCGTGACGGCAGACATAGGTCCCGGCCCCGCGCGCCGGCAGCGGCGTCGGCGACCAGAACTGGCCGGTTTCCTCGTCGCGGATATAAAACGCCTCTCCGCCGGGATCCCCGACCGGATCATTATGCCAGGGGGTGAGCCGGAATTCGTGGGCGTTGTCTACCCAGGTGCAGGCCCCGCCGCTTTCCGAGATCACCGTGCCGATTTGCGCGTTCGCCAGCACGTTCGCCCACGGCGCGGGCGTGGTTTGTCCGGGCCCAAGGGAGATCACGTACTCGCGGCCATCGGGCGTGAACCCGCCCAGCCCGTTAAAGAAGAGAAGCTCGCGCGGGGGCGGCTCGGACGGCGTGTCGGCAGGCAAGGGCGCACGGCTCGGGAGGAGGCTCGGTATCCTGCGCTCCACCGGCGAAGGCCGCTCGACCTGTTCGGCCAGTGTTTTTGTGCTGTCGCTAAGGATCACCCGCGCGGCCGTTTGCAGCAGAATATGCTGTTCCTCTGACAACTGATCGATGCGCCGCGGGAAGATCCCGCCGGGCTTATCCACCCGGTGCGCTTCCGTACCCGCGGCGATCAATCCCAGAATCCGTTCCTGCAGGACCTGGCGATACCCGGAAAAATCCTCGTTTAGAATGACCAGGTCGGTTTTCAAGCCTTTCTCGCGCCAGTAGGCGTGGGCCTTAAGCCCTTCCCTCACCCGCTCGATCCGGTGCACGTCGGCGATGTGCAGCAGCACTATCGGCAGATCGCCCGAAATCCCGAAGGACCACAAGCCGGACTGCCCGAGCCGGTTGCGCGCCAGCAGGCCGGCGTCGGCGCGATGGCGCGGGTTGGCGTACAGGACAGAGCCGGCCAGCTCCACATAAACCTGCACCTCCGCTTCGGCGGCCTGCAACTGGCGCAACACGAGCTGACTGTGCGACCAGGCCATCTCGAACGCGCGCGCGGCGAAACTGGGCTCGCGGTACCTGGCGATCAGCGCCAGCGCCGCCTCGCGGGTCTCGGCCATGCCGGAGACGATGTGCCAGTTGGCAGAGGTATCGGCCTCTATGACGATGCCGCGGCGGATCGCGACGACCGGATCGAGAGTCGCGCCCTCCGTGCCGGACAGCGGTCCGGTCCCGTCAAATGCAGCCGGGGCGTCCACGGACCGGCCTCGCCCGATGAACCGCGCCCGGTCAGTCTCATAGGATGCGTCGCCGGCCGGTATGCCCTGGGTGGTCATCAGGTGGAACATCCACGGCGGCGCTTCGCCGGGCGCGCGCGGCCGGCGCGTGCAGAGAATGGCCTGTGAGTCCCGGAGAATTTCGCTGCGTACGAACAGATTACTGAAGGCCGGATGCGCGAGATCAGTGTTCAGCGGCGCGAGCACGATCTCCGCGTAGCTTGTCAGCTCGATGGTGCGGGAGCGGGGCGAGAAATTCGTGAGCGTCACGCGGCGGACTTCGACGTCATCCTCCGGCGACACCGCGATTTCCGTGTGCGCCTCGATATCTTCATCGCGCCGACGGTATTCGGCGCGGCCCTGCAGGAAGATCGCCTCGCCGTGCTGCGGCGCGCGCCGCGTGGGGGGATAGGCCGTTGACCAGAGAGCGCCGGTGGCGGCGTCGCGCACGTAGCAGAACATGCCCCATCCGTCGCAGGTGGCATCCTCGCGCCAGCGGGTGACGGCGAGGTCCTTCCACCGGCTGTATCCGCCGCCCGCATGGGTGACCATGACGTGATAGCGGCCGTTGGACAGCAAATGCACATGCGGCATCGGCGTGTCCGGCGACGGGAACACGCGCATGACGGCGGCTGCCGTCTCCGGCGGCC
>PWTM01000006.1 GCA_003563855.1 PVC group bacterium
TACCCGTCGAACGGGTCCGCCGGCTCCGGTTCGGGGACACGCCGGAACCGGACGGCGAATCGCACGCCCCCCACGGCGACGGAGAGGAAGCGCTCCACCGGCACGCGTTGGAGATCCCGCACCACCTCCATCACCAAGGCATAATCATCCAGTAGGACGCCGTTGCTGACCGGGCGGGCCCGGCGAGGGGCCAGGGAATGGCGGGAAGCAGGGGACCGAGCGATTCTCGTTGTGCAGTGGAGCCATAACGTCTAGCCTGTAGCCGGGCTCCCAAGAGAGGCGGGCGCATGGAGGAAGGGCGGTGAACGGATGATCGGACGATGGATTGGGATGGTTCTGGCGGGGGTCGGCGCCCTGGCGATGGTCCGGATGTCCCGGCGCGATATCGCGTGGGCCCGGCCGGCGGCAGCCCTGCTGGCGGTCATTACGCTGGTGCTTGCGGTCCTCGCGCTCTTCGCCGGGCCGAGCCGGCCGCCGGGGGATCGCCCCCTTCTCGAGGACTACAACACCGTCGCCGGGCGTGTCCTCGGCACCTACCTGGCCGAACGCATCGAGGGCCGCGCGCTCCTCGTTGTGCCGCGCGGGTTCGGGCGGGACCACTTCGTCGAGCAGGCCCTGATCGACGGGCTCAAGGCGGGATTCGGCGACCGGATTCGCGTGGCGGACACCGTGGAACCCGTCATCCCCGAAGGCTACATCCGACAACTGGATGCGGCGATCGCCGCCGGCCAGGTCGAATCCATGTCAAGGGCGGTGCTCCTGACCGAGGTCGGCGACTGGTACACGACCGCGGTGCTCTTCGACGCGGTCCAACGGCAGCCGGACCCGGTCGACCTGCTCGTCCTCCTGGCGCCGGTGCCGCTGGATTTCTCCCGGGCAGTGCAGAGGCAGGCCGGCCGGCGCCCGGCCATCGCCCTGCTCTATCCGCCCATGGGCGACCCCGCGGACGTGCTCCGCACCCGCCGCGTGGAAGCCCTCGTAACCATGAAGCCGCCCCGGGAATGGACCGCGCCGAGGAGGGCGGACCCCGCCTCGTTTTTCGACCAGCGGTACCGGCTGATGGCCGCGGACGGCCAGCCGGTGGACGTGCACCGCCTGATGAACGGGAGGCGCTAGTTTCGTGAGCACGGCACAGCCCGTCGACCGCCATCGTGGCGGACCACTTCACGCGGCGCATCTGGGGCGCTTCCAACGTGCTCTATGGCGAGGACTACGGCCACGGCACGTACTACAACGCGCTCCACCTCGACGGTTCTGCCCGCGGCCTCACGTGCCATCACGGCTACATGCGGGCCATGAACACCCAGAGCACGAATGCACCGGGAAACCCGGTTCAGGAGACGATATGGCGCGAGTTCTTCGAGCAGTAACGGGCCGATCCCGCGGCGTCCCGCCGACGAACAGGCGGAACGCGAACGCACACGGTCGGCAGAACGGGAGGGGAAAGCTGTGAAATCCACGCGTTTCGTTCGACGGCCCACGGGTGTGCTTCCGGATGTTGTCGCGCGCCCCGAATCGGGAGATCCGGCGATCTGGCGCAGACGCGCGGCGCGGAACCCGGGCCGCGCGGCATTCACGCTCGTCGAGCTGCTGGTGGTCATCGCGATCCTCGCCATGTTGATGGCCCTGGCGCTGCCCTCCCTGAGCGGCGCGCGCGAACGCGCGCGACGCGCCGCGTGCCTGTCCAATCTCCGGCAGATCGGGGTGTCGCTCACGATGTATGCCGACGACCATGACGGCCGGATGCCGAGGGGAAATTCGCCCGGAATTGGCGTCAACTCTACCTTCGTGATCTCCTGGAACCTTCCGATGGGGTTGGCGACCCTGGTCACCGATGGGTATCTCACCGATGCAGACGCCCGGCTGTTCTACTGTCCGAGCTGGTCACACCCGTTCGGACAGTACAACACGCTGGATACGCAGGGACTCGACTGGAGCGCGGGGCCGAATGTCTTCGGCGGCTGGCCTGCCCCCGGGAGTCCGTGGCCAACCGGTCACATCACCATCAGTTACCATTACCGCGGCACGTTCGGCCCAGGCATGAACGAGCCTCCCCACCTGTTGCGACACAGCAGCCCGGTCACTTCCGCCATCGTGGCGGACCATTTCACCCGGCGCGAAGTGCTCTACGGGGAGGATTACGGGCACGGCGCGTACTACAACGCGCTCTACATCGACGGCCATGCCCGCGGCCTCTCGGACCATCACGGCTACATGGCCGCGACGAACCCCGTGGGATACCGGACCCAACACATGCCGGGGATCCAGGAGACGGTCTGGCGCAATTTCTTCGAGGGCCGGTAACGCGCCGGCCCCGCGGATCGCATCGTTTCGGCGAAACCCCGATCCGGAATCGCGCGGCGCCTCGACTCGTGATAGCCTGCCGCGTCGCCGGTCGTGGAAGGTCCGCCAGCGGCAACGAAACCGGTCCGGCCTGACGATGGCGCGGGCCGTGGCGACTGCGGGAGTCGGGCGTATGAGTCGAAAGCCTAATGTTCTGCTTTTCTTCACGGACGACCAGCGTTTCGACGCGCTCGGCGCCGCGGGGGACGACCGTATCCACACCCCGAATCTTGACGCACTGGCCGGCCGCGGAACGCGGTTTTCGCGAGCGCACATCCCGGGCGGAACCTGCGGCGCCGTCTGCATGCCCAGCCGCGCCATGCTCCACACCGGGCGGACCCTGTTTCACATCGACCGCGAGGGCCAGCAGATCCCGCCGGCGCACACGACGCTCGGCGAGTGTTTCCGGTCCGCCGGCTACGCCACGTTCGGAACCGGGAAGTGGCACAACGGGCGACCGTCCTACGCGCGCAGCTTCTCCCACGGAGACGAGATCTTCTTCGGCGGCATGGGCGACCACTGGAACGTTCCGGCCTACCGGTTCGATCCGGACGGGAAGTACGACCGCACCTGCCCCCGGGTGGAGAATCCGTTTACGTCGAACACCGTCACGCTCCGGGGCTGCGACCATATCGAGGCCGGCACGCATTCCACGGACCTCTTTGTCGACGCCGCGATCCGATTCCTGGACGCGAGGGACGACGCGAACCCCTTCTTCCTGTACGTGTCGCTCATGGCCCCGCACGACCCGCGCACGATGCCCGAGGCGTTTCGGAACCTGTACGATCCGGACCGCATCCGCCTGCCGGAAAACTTCCTCCCCGAACACCCGATCGATACCGGCGCGCTTCGGATCCGCGACGAATTACTGGCGGCGTCTCCCCGCGATCCCGCGGAAATCCGGCGGCATATCGCCGAGTACTACGCGATGATCTCCCACCTCGATCATGCTTTCGGGCGCCTGGTCGCGGCCCTGCAGGCGAAGGGCGAACTGGACCGAACGGTCATCGCCTTCGCCGGAGACAACGGCCTGGCGGTCGGTCAGCACGGGCTGATGGGCAAACAGAGCCTGTACGACCACAGCGTTAGGGTGCCGCTGGTCCTGGCCGGGCCCGGTGTGCCCCGGGCCCGGCGCTGCGACGATCTCGTCTACCTGCTGGACCTCTTCCCGACGCTCTGTTCGCTCGCGGAAGTGCCCGTGCCGGAATCCGTCGAGGGAAAGAGCCTGGCCGGCTGTATGACGGGGGACGGCACGCCGTCGCGCGGCTCGCTCTACCTCGCCTATGCGGACAGTATTCGAGGGGTCACGGACGGACGGCTCAAGCTGGTCGAGTATGCGGGCGGCGAGACGCAGCTTTTCGACCTCGAACGCGACCCCCTGGAGATGGAGAATATCGCCGACCGGCCCGGCTCGGCGGCGAAGCTTCGGGACCGGCGACAGGAGCTGTGGCGCCTGTCGCGGGAATGGGACGACGAAGACCACCCGTCCGGGAAAGCGTTCTGGGAGAGGCGGACCGACCTGAAGGGATAACCGTTCACGGCACGCCGGCGGTCCGCGAGCCCTGAGGGCGGCGTGCCATCCGCGGCAATTGGGAGGGCATCATGAGATTCGTGCAGGTAGGGGTATCGGGGTTCGGCCGCGTCTGGGGCCGGCAGTTGAAGGCGAGCGACCGCGCCGAGGTGGTGGCCCTGGTGGACGTGAAGGAAGAGGCGCTGCGCGCCGCCTGCGAGGCCCATGGCTACAGCCCCGCCATCTGCTTCCCCTCGCTCCGGGCCGCACTGAAGGCCGTGCAGGCAGACGCGGCGGTCGTGTCCACGCCGCCCGCCTTTCACCGGGCGCATGCCGTGGCCGCCATGCGGGCCGGACTGCACGTGATCAGCGAGAAGCCCATGGCCGACCGCATGGCTGCCTGCCGGGCGATGGTCCGCGCGGCGCGGGAGACGGGCCGGATCTGCGCCGTGTCCCAGAACTACCGCTACGCGGAGGCCATGTGGACGCTGGCGGACGTGCTGCGGTCGGGACGGCTGGGCGCCGTCGGGCAGGCGGAAATCGCGTTCCTCAAGGGCGTGGACTTCGGCGGCGGGTTCCGCCACGAGATGCCCTACCCGTTGATCGTGGACATGGCCATCCA
>PWTM01000010.1 GCA_003563855.1 PVC group bacterium
CCGCGCGCGCGGCTGGCGAAGGACGCCTGCAGGAGCCTGCTCGAGAAGCTCGGAATCGGCCGCGATCCGATCCTGGACCTGGCGATGGAACTCGAGGAGAAGGCGCTGGCCGACGCCTACTTCCAGGACCGGAACCTGTACCCGAACGTGGACTTCTATACCGGCATCGCCTACCGCGCGATGGGCATCCCGTCCAACATGTTCACGGTCCTCTTCGCGCTCGGCCGGCTGCCGGGCTGGATCGCGCACTGGCTCGAGATGAAGGCGGAGGACGACCTGAAGATCGCCCGTCCGCGGCAGGTCTATGTCGGCCCGACCACCCGCCCGTTCATTGCGCTCGACGAGCGCGGATGACGCGCCGCACCGACGCGGGGGCGCAACTCACCACTCGAGCGCCAGCCCGTCCCAGGCCGGCTCGACGCCCGGGGGGAGCCCGGCCGCGGTCGCCGCGTGTCCGAGCGTGTGGCTCATGTGCGTGAGGAACGAGCGGCGCGCGCCGATGGCGGCCAGGGCCGAGAGTGACTCCGCCAGCGAAAAATGCGTCGGGTGACGCTGCGGCCGCAGAGCGTCGAGGATCATGACGTCGACCCCCGCTGCCAGCCGCCGCAGGACCGTTCCGGGCAACGCGCTGCAGTCGGGGACGTAGGCGGCCGACCGGCCGTCCGCCTCCAGACGGTAGCCGAGAATCCGCAGCGGCCCGTGCTCCACCTCGAGCGGCTCGACCGTGAACGGTCCGACGGCGAGGCGGTCCGGGACGGGTCGCAGCGCAAGCGCCGGCCGGGTGCTTCCGGGCGTGCCGCCATCGAACGCATAGGCGAAGATGTGACGGACCGCGCGCAGTGTATCCGCGTTGCCGTAGACCGGGACCGGGCCGCGCTGCAGCTCGTTGAAGCGCCGCAGGTCGTCGATCCCGAGGACGTGGTCTGCGTGCGTATGCGTGAGCAGCAGCGCATCGACCCGGGGAAGCCCGGCGCGCAGGGCCTGCGTGCGGAAATCGGGCCCTGCATCGATCAGCAGGTGCGTATCCCGGGCCTCCACCCAGACGCTGCTGCGCAGCCGGCGGTCGCGCGGATCCTCCGAGCGGCAGACCGCGCAGTCGCAGCCGATCATGGGCACGCCATGCGAAGTCCCGGTTCCGAGAAAGGTCAGCCGCATGCCCGCTCCCCTGGCCGCCCGCGCCGGCGGCGCCGGCTACGGCCGCCCCCGGTATACCCCGCGCACCCCCGCCCGACAATCCGCGACGACCGGCGGGACGCTTGACCGGGCCGGCATCCGCCCGTAGGGTGCGCGACGCAGTCGCTCAACGGAGGAATCCCCATGGCATCGATCAAGACCGTTTCCGTCGTCGGCGTACAGGACGCGTCGGCGCGGATGGACGTCACCGCGGGCCGGCACCGGATCGTCATCGATCAGCCGCCGAGCGGCGGGGGACAGGACGAAGGTCCCTCCCCGCTGGAGTTCTTCCAGGCGGCGCTGGCCGGCTGCATCGGCGCCATCGCGCGGCTGGCGGCGCGGCAACAGCGCATCCCGTTCCGCGGCATCGAGGTCCGCGTCGAGGGGCGGATCGACGCGGACGGGCTGCTCGGCCGGCCCGGTGCGGCCCGTGTCGGCTTCGAATCCTTCGACCTCACCGTGAAGCTGGACGCCGACCTGACCCCGGAGCAGAAGCGGGCATTCGTGGACGAGGTCGAGCGCCGCTGCCCGGTCTCGGAGAATATCGAGAACCCGACGCCCATCCGCGTGATCTGCGACGCGGATTAGCGCGCCTGTTTCGCATTCCGCGCGGGCCCCCATTGCGCGCTTGCGCGCGGGGGCAGCGGACTCTACAATGCATCCGTTTGCGGGCGCGAAGCCCCTTGGGAAAGCGCCGACGGGGAGAAGGTATGAAGGCGGAGATTCATCCGAAGTACGGCCCGGCGAAGATTATCTGCGCCTGCGGCAGCGTGGTCGAAACGAGGTCGACCGTGAAAGAGATGCACGTGAACACCTGTTCGAGCTGTCATCCCTTCTTCACGGGCCAGGCGAAGTACATCGACACCGAGGGCCGTGTCGAGCGCTTCCGCAAGCGTTACGCGGCCGGGGCCGCGCGCTAGGGGATCGCGCCGAGAGGGGCCGGCCCGCGCCTGCCGCGGGCCGGCCCTTTTCCCGTTCGCCCCCCGGATCGGCCATGCTCGACCCCGCCTCCATCGCCCGGCTGCGCGAGCGGCTCGCGTCGCTCGAAGGCGAACTCGCCTCCGACGCGTCGCCTGGCCGGCGCCGCGGACTGATGGCCGAGCACGCCCGCATCCGCGACCAGCTCGACCGCGCGGATCGCTGGCAGCGGCTGACCGCGGAGCGGGAGAAGACCCGGGCTCTCCTCGGCGAATGCGGCGACGACGGCGAACTGCGCGCCCTCGCGGAGACCGATCTCGCCCGGCTCGACGCCGAGGTCGCGGACGCGCTGCGCGAACTGCGCCTCGCCCTGCTGCCGCCCGATCCCGACGAGGGCCGGAACGTCATCCTCGAGCTCCGCGCCGGGACGGGCGGCGAGGAGGCCTCGCTCTTCGCGGCCGACCTCCACCGCATGTACGCCCGCTACGCGGAGGCGCGCGGCTGGCGGTTCGCCACCGTGGACCTGAGCCCCTCCGCCTCGGGCGGCATCAAGGCCGCGGTCTGCTCCGTGGAAGGCGACGGCGTCTTCAACCGCCTCCGTTACGAGAGCGGCGTCCACCGCATCCAGCGCGTGCCCGCCACGGAAGCGCAGGGCCGGATCCACACCTCGGCCGCCACGGTCGCCATTCTGCCCGAGGCCGAGGAGATCGATGGGATCGAGCTGAAACCGGAAACCATCCGGCAGGATCTCTACCGCGCGTCCGGCCCCGGGGGACAGAAGGTCAACAAGACCGAATCGGCGGTGCGGCTGACGCACCTGCCCACGGGCATCGTCGTCCAGAGCCAGGACGAGCGCTCGCAACACCGGAATCGCGATCAGGCGATGCGCGTGCTCCGGGCCCGCGTGCTCGACCGCCTGCGCGGCGAGGAGGCCGAGCGCGCCGCCGGGCGGCGGCGCTCGCAGATCGGTTCGGGCGACCGCAGCGAGCGGATCCGGACCTACAACGCGCCGCAGAACCGCGTAACCGACCACCGCATCAACCTGACGCTCTACCGGCTTGACCGGGTACTCGAGGGCGATCTCGACGAGCTGATCGACGCCTTGCGCACCCACGACCTCGACCTCCGGATGGAGGCCAACCTGAACGCGTGAGCGGCGCTCCGCACCGGCCGGCGCCTTCCCCTCCGGCAGACACCGTGGGCGGCGCGCTCCGCGCGCTGGCCGCCCGGCTCGCGGCGGCGGGACTGGACGACGCGCCCTCGGTCGCCGAATGGGCGCTGGCCTCCGTGCTCGGCTGCCGTCCGCTGGAGGTCTACCTGGGCGCGCGCACGCCCCTGGCGCCGGATGCCGCCGCCGCGCTGGCGCGGATGGCCGACCGCCTGGTGCGGGACGAGCCCATACAGTACGTGACGGGCTTCACCGAGTTCTGCGGCCTGCGGCTCGCCACGGACCGCCGCGCGCTCATCCCCCGGCCCGAGACCGAGGCGCTGGTGACCGCGCTCGCCGAGGACCCCGGCCTGAAGGCCGCCGCCGCGCCGGCGCTGGCCGACGTCGGCACGGGAAGCGGGGCAATCGCCGTCGCGCTCGCCCTGGCGCTCCCTCGCGCGCGTCTGCTCGCCGTCGATGGCAGCGCCGACGCTCTCGCCCTGGCCCGCGAGAATGCGCGCCGACACGGGGTGGCGGAACGCATCCGCTTCCAATGCGCGGACCTCCTGGGCGACGCGCCGGCCGCCCGGCTCGACGCCATCGCGGCGAACCTCCCCTACGTGGCCACCGCGGTCTGGGCGGCGCTCCCCGCGCGTGTGCGGGAGTACGAGCCGGCGGTCGCGCTGGATGGCGGGGTCGACGGGCTTGCGTTGATCCGCCGCCTGGCCGCGCAGGCGATCGGACGCCTTCGTCCCGGCGGGCTGCTCGCGCTGGAGATCGGCGAGGACCAGGGCGCGGCCGTCCGCGCGGAGCTCGAAGGGCACGGATTCGCGGACGTTCGCGTCCAACCCGACCCGGCCGGCCACGACCGCCTCGTCCTCGCCCGCCGCCCCGGGAGCGCAAAGGTGGACCTGGCGTAATCGCGTGTTCCGAATGCGGAACGCTCGGCCATGAGCGGTCGCACTCGTCGAACGCGGTCGGACGCCACCCCCTCTTCGCTCGCGCGAGGACTTCCCCCAGTTTGCGGCGTGTGGGGGGAAGACCTCCCGGGCGGCGTGGTGCGGCAGGCCGTGCCGCTCGCGTCCGCGAAGGCCCCGTGAGCGGCGTTCCCGGGGGGGCGGACTGCCACCCCCTTCGCTTCTGTGGAAGCCATTACGCTGCCCAAAAGGGTGACGCGATATGGAGTGCGGCGGCAGAGGGCGAAGCCCGGCGACGCCGCTTTCGCCCCCGCC
>PWTM01000189.1 GCA_003563855.1 PVC group bacterium
CCACGTGCGGCGCGAACGGGGTCGGCCCCCACGGGCTTGCCCCGTGGGGGAGAAAGGTTGGGAAAGCCCCGAGCGCGCTTCCCCGAAAGAGGGAAGAGCCCGAAGGAGAGCGCAGGTAGGCCCATGGTCCTCCCGCGCTCCTCTCCGGGCTCTTCCCCTACCGTTACGCGTCCCCCGAGGCCCAACTTTCCGCCCCCCACGGGGCAAGCCCGTGGGGACGCGCCCACAACCCGGTCGCCCCCGTCCCCCGTCCCCGTTTCAGCGTTTCAGCATTTCAGCATTTCAGCGTTTTCCCCAAAGCGCCCGCCCCCCACGGGGCAAGCCCGTGGGGACGCGCCCGAATCTCTCCGGTTCCCCCTGCCGACTCGTCGCCCGCTCTCGTCGCCCCCTATCGTCGCACGAAGAAGACCGGTGAAGAACCGGGCGTGACGAGGAAGCGAGCGCCAGCCCCAAGAGCCGGGACTACGATTGGGACTACGATTGCGACTACGATTGAGGCGACGAGGGTGGGGCACCCAAAACGAGGGCTGGCGAGCGCCGTCGAGGTGTGGTCTAATGGGCCGCCGGTTCCGGGGCTTCGTTGGGTGGAGCGTACCGTGGGAGCGCCGGTCATCACGGGAGGGAGAGCAGGATGAGCGATCCGATCAAGGTGTTTCTGACCGAGGACGAGATGCCGCGGCAGTGGTACAACCTGCAGGCCGACCTGCCGCACCCGATGCCGCCGCCGGTCGACCGCGAGGGCAAGCCGGTCACCCCGGACATGCTGGCGCCGGTCTTCCCGATGAACCTGGTCGAGCAGGAGATGTGCACCGACCGCTGGGTCGACATCCCGGAGCCCGTCCTCGAGAAGCTGCGCCTCTGGCGGCCCTCGCCGCTCTGCCGCGCGCGCAATCTCGAGGCCGCGCTCGATACGCCCGCGAAGATCTACTACAAGAACGAGGGCGTCTCGCCCGCCGGCAGCCACAAGCCGAACACGGCCGTGGCGCAGGTCTACTACAACAAGGTCGCCGGCATCAAACACCTGACGACCGAGACCGGCGCCGGCCAGTGGGGCAGCGCGCTGGCCATGGCCTGCCGGCTCTTCGGGCTCGACTGCCGGGTCTACATGGTCCGGATCAGCTTCGACCAGAAACCATTCCGCAAGATGATGATGCAGGTCTGGGGGGCCGAGTGCATCGCGAGCCCGAGCACGCGCACGCAGGCGGGCCGGACGATCCTCGAGCAGATGCCGGACACGCCGGGCAGCCTCGGCATCGCGATCAGCGAGGCGATCGAGGACGCCGTGACGTCGAAGGATACGCGCTATTCATTGGGCAGCGTGCTCAACCACGTGCTCCTGCATCAGACGGTCATCGGCCTCGAGGCGCAGAAGCAGTGCGAGAAGATCGGGGTCTATCCCGACGTGGTCATCGGCTGTGCCGGGGGCGGATCGAACTTCGCCGGACTGGCCTTCCCGTTCGTCTGCGACCGAATCCACGGCAAGGACGTGCGCGTGATGGCGGTCGAGCCTTCCGCCTGCCCGCGCCTGACGCGGGCGCCGTACGTCTACGACTCGGGCGACGTGGCCATGATGACGCCGCTGCTGCCGATGAACAGCCTGGGCCATACCTTCGTCCCGCCGCCCATCCACGCGGGCGGCCTGCGCTATCACGGCATGGCCCCGCTCGTCTGCCACGCCCTGCGCGAGGGGCTGATCGAGGCCCACGCGATTCCGCAGCTCGAGTGCTACGAGGCGGCCGTGCAGTGGGCGCGGACCGAGGGCTTCATTCCGGCGCCGGAGACGGCCCACGCGCTCGCCGCCGCCGTGCGCGAAGCGCGGCGCGCCCAGGACGAGGGCAAGGAGCGGGTGATCCTGCTGAACTGGTCCGGCCACGGCCTGATGGACCTGACCGGCTACGAGGCCTACCTGAGCGGGGCGCTCACCAACTACGAGCTCACCGACGAGGAGATGGCCCGGTCGCTCAAGAGCATCGAGGGGCTGCCGAAACCGCCGGGCGCCTGAGCGGCGTGGCGGGGCGATTCCCGCGCCGAGGGAGGCCGGCGCGGGGGACGGGCGTGGCTTGGTCCCCCCGGGAACGCCACGCTCCAGCGTGGCACGGTGCTGGTCCTGGCGTTCTCGTCCCCTTGGTCGGCCAGGCTGGAGCCTGGCGTTCCCGGGGGGGCGCGAAGCCTTCCTGGAAAGCCTGGCCGGGAGGATCGGTGGACGACTACGCCGACGACTACGGATTACGACCGCGATGTGTCCCATCGTCCACCGGGGCGGGCAACGACCGGAACCCCCGGCCCGGAGAGGGCCTCACGAACGGCCGGTTCCGGCCTCGACCGGCGCGGGTTCGAGCAGGAGGGCGATCTTCCGGCCGGCGAACCGCGTCAATCGCAGGAGCCGTGATGCGTCCGTGTTCCACCAGCCACAGGCGCGGAAGCCGGTCGCCCCGCACAGATCCCGCAGGCCGCGCGGCGTGAAGGCCCGGATGTGCCCGGCGGGCCGGCGCGCCGCCGGCCGCCGGCGCGCCCGCGCCCAGGGCCAGCCGTAGGCGATCGATTCCTCTCCCAGCTCGGTGCCCAGCGGCTGGATGCCGGCCAGGAGCAGGAGCCGGTTCGGCCACGCGGCCAGGTTCGGCACCCCGACCAGCACGCGGCCGTCCGGCCGGACCACCCGCCGGATTTCGCGCATCAGCCGTTCGGTGGCGAAGACGTGCTCAAGGACGTGGTGGCAGAGCACGAGGTCGAACCGGCCCGGCGCGAACGGCCAGGGCGTCTGCTCGGCATCCTGTGGGTGGAAGGTGAACCCCTGCGCGCCGTGCATCGCGTGCGTCGCGCCGGCATCGACCACGTCCAGCCCGGCCACCGAGAGCGGGCCGACCCCGCGCCGCTCCAGCTCCGCGCACAGGTCGCGGAGCAGCACGCCCTTGCCGGTGCCGACGTCGAGCACGCGCGCCTCGCGGCCCCGGGCGTCGGCCAGCCACCGGCGCAGGGAGGGCCGCGCGAAGAGCGGCCGCAGGTCGCAGGCGATCGCGCCGTAGCCGGCATCCGCCGCGTGGCGCTGCGTCTGGAAGCTGGCAAACGGGCTGCTCACCGGAAGTGCGTGTCCGGCAGCGCCCCGTGGACCGAGCACTCCGGTCCTCGGCCTACGGGATGGAGCGTGTAGCGGCCCTCGCTCGGACAGGTCGGAAGGCTGCCGCCCAGGTAGCGCGGCAGTTCGGCCTCCTCTGCGGGCCCCAGCACAGTGCCTTCGTCCCGGTTGTTCTCCAGCGCCCACATTTCCTTGGCCACATCGATCTGCCGAAGGTTGTTCATGCACATGGCCTCCCGTGCGTGCTCGCGCGCGCGGGCGAACGACGGAAGAGCGATGGCCGTCAGGAGCGGGAGCATCACGACCATGAGCCCGATCTGGACGTAGCCCAGGATCAGGCCCGCGAGCGCCAGGCCGTCGCCGTCCAGCCCGCCCGGGTTCTGCCGGATCCGCGACTTCGCGACATGGCCGCAGATCACCGCGGGAATCGACCCGAGCGGTCCGATCAGGAACATCCCGAGGATCCCCAGCACCAGGCTGGCAACCGCGCCCCCCGCCATCCGCTTCTGCGCTGCCGTCATGATCGCCTCCTTATCTCTTTCTCTCCGCGCACGGTCCGCCCGCGCCTTTCGACGCGATTGAAGGCCACCGCTCCCACCGCTGTCAATGCCGCCGCGCATGGATTGACGGCGGAGCGACGCCGGGTTACCTTCGCCCCTGCCGGCCGCATGGCCTTCAGGGCCGGCCTCCGGCCGTCGCGGGGCGCGGCGGCGGAGCGGGCATGGGGGCGACAGGATTCGACGTGCTGGTTGAAGTTCCGGTGGCGTGCCGAGGACCCCGGTTGGCCTCGTAAAACATCCGGGAACCCACACAAAAGCCAACACAGAGCTGGCTCTCGCGGCGTAAGTACGCGACGTCCGACCGCTGACGCCTGCTGGGCGGACCGGGCGACGATAGCAGGCTAGTCCCGACGGTGGGCGACCGGCCCGAGGGGCGAAGCTTTTTCGTGGGCGCTGGTCCCGGGGATGGCCCGTTCGCCGGCAGTCTCCGGGATGAGATTCAAAGGCGAAACACGCACGTAGAGGCCGGGATGACGCCTGCGCGGACGGGGGTTCGACTCCCCCCGCCTCCACCATCGCAGTTCATCGGGCGCCGGAACGGGGGAGCGGATGACGGAGACCGCGACGGATGAGCGCGTCGACAGCGAGGCCTGGTTTCTCGAGCAACTGACGGCCGAACCCATTCCGGCCCGCCCGCTGCTGGGCTCGTTGCGCCGGCTGATCGACCGCGGCGCCGTCGCGCAGGCCGAGGCGCGGGCCAAGCTGCTCCAGGACATGCTCGCGGACGCGGGCCGGGCCGACGAGGCGCTCGAGGCGCTGGCGCTGCGGCTCGAAGACGGCATGCCCCCGGTCGACGCGCGCACCGAGGCGC
>PWTM01000081.1 GCA_003563855.1 PVC group bacterium
CGACGCGCCGCTTTACCTGGTCGGGCAGGTGGAGAACGCCGCCGAACGCCAGGGCCTGATCCTGCGCGAGGCCTGGCCGATCACGCAGGCCGTCGAGCACGGCTGCGCCGGACTCCTGCTGCGGATGGACCGCGAGGAACTCGGCGCCGAGGGCCGGCTCGAAGCCCTGCGTGGGCGGCTGCAGCGCCACGCCGGCAACTACCCGGTCCGCCTGCGCGTCGAGCCCGCCGGCGAACGCGCCGAGGGCTTCGAGATGGAACTGGGCCCTGCCTGGCGCGTGAAGGTCACGCAGTCCTGCGTCGACGACCTGTGCGAATGCCTCGGCCCGCAGCGCGTCGCCCTCCTCCCCCGCCCGCCCCCCACCCGCGAACGCGGCCGCGCGCGGTGAGGGGCCATCGCGGTCCGTAGTCGTGAACCGAACGGGGAAGAGCCGGGCGACGACCTGCCTTCGCCCTCCGGGCTACGGCGGGCAAGCTACGCCGACGACTACGGATTACGATCGCAATGCGTCCCATCGTCCACCGTAGTCGTCGGCGTAGTCGTCAACCGAAAAGACGAAGCCACGAAAACCGGGGACCATCCCGCCCCGGGAGCACCACGCTCCAGCGTGGCACGGTCCTGGTCCGCGAGGTAATCGTCGCCCGCTCTCGCCTGCCGCGCCGAAGCGCGAAGCGCGTAGGCGGGTCGTCCCCTCTCGTCGCCCGAGCGCGCGGGACTGCCGCTCCGTTCCATGTCGCGGCCGGTTCTCGCGGGGGTCTTTCGTGCGACGATAGCGGCGGACGAGTAAAGCCCGTGCTCGTCGCATGCACGCCGCGCGCACCGGGGAGGCGGCGCGGCGAGCCGCGCCGCAGAAAGCGCGAGCAAGCTCGCGCACTCCAGGGCGCCGCTGCGCGGCGCGTGACCGGCGCGAGCGGATGCTCTTCCCGCGCCGCAGGCGCCCTGGAGTGCTTGCCCTGTCGAATGGCAGGGCGGCGGCTCGCCGCCGCTCTGTTCGCCGCGGCTCGCCGCGGCGAAGCACGAAAGCGGCCTATCGAGGCCGCCCCGTCAGCCGACAGGGCCAGCACTCCAAAGCCGCTGCGCGCGCGTAGCCCCCCCCCATGATTCTGTCCCAAAGCCAACCTGGAGCGGCCAGGCTGGAGCCCGGCGTTCCCGGGGGCACGCTCCGGCGCAGGGGGGCGTCGCCGTACCCTGCCGCCGGTTGTTCGCCATCTATTCGTAGTGGGTCCACATCCGAAGGACCTTCACGGTCTTGATGTCGTCGAGAACCTGGTACACCAGCCGATGCTGGATGTTGATTCTGCGCGAGCACGCCCCGGCCAGGTCGCCGACAAGTTTCTCGTAGGGTGGCGGGGTCTGGTATGGATCGTGGGCCAGGAGATCAAGAAGCTTCTGTGCGTGGGGCTTCAGTCCAGAGCGCGTCAGCTTCCTGGCGTCGCGCTTGGCCTGTGTCGTATAGACCAGCGCCCAGTTCACCAGTCGAGTTCCCTGGCGCACCTATCCACCGGGGTCTTCAATCCCTTGAGAATGGAGTCCCGCATGCCGGGAACACCCGTCAGGTACAAGGTCTCCTGCACAGCACGCCAATCTTCCTCGGCGATCAAGACGGCGGAATGCCGCTTCCCGGCGATCTGCACCGGCTCATGGGATTCGGCGACTCCGTCCAGTAAAACGTACAACTTCTTTCGCGCTTCGGTGGCGGTAATGCGTGTCATGGTCTTTCCCCTTCGTAACGTACGGCATAGCGTACGCCACGGCCCCTCGCGCGTCAATCCCCCTTTGGACTGGCGCTGAAACGCTGAAAGGGGAAAGGCCGGAGGCCATCGCGGTCCGTAGTTGTAAACCGGAAGGCGATGCCACGAAGACCCGGGGACGCCCCCGCCCCGGGAACGCCACGCTCCAGCGTGGCCCGGTCCTGCTCCTTGCGGTTCTCGTCGCCCGAACGCCGTGCGCGCCGCGGAAAGCGCGAGCAAGCTCGCGCCCCGTCATCCGACAGGGCAAGCACTCCAAAGCGCGCGGCGCGGGCGCAGACCCGACACTATCGCTTTGCGCGCTTGACCGCCGCACGGCTCTCTGCGAGAATAGCAGTCATGGGAGCACGCGTTCAGGTCCGGTTCCAGCGGGCGGCGGCCCGTGCCGTCTGAAAGCGATGCCTTATCATGTGGACAACACAGGGGGATGCCATGAACAGATGGATGATCGGATCGGGGCTCGTGCTCGTCCTGGTGGCTGCCGGGTGCGGCAGGGAGGAGCGCCGGGAGCCGGAGGTAGGGGACCGAGTGGATCGCATCCGGGAAGAGATTGCGGACGGGGCCGAGGATGCCGTGGATGCCGTGCGGACGTGGGCCTTCACACAGCAGGATGATCTCGAAGGCCGCCTCGATGATCTTGCCGGCCGCATCGGAGAGCGCATCGACGAGTTGCGCGACGAAACCGGCGACGAGGCCGAGCGGCTTCGCGGCGCGCTTGAGGAGCGGCGGTCCGCGATCCAGCAGGCCGTCGCCGATATCGGCGAGGCGACCGAGGAGCGGTGGGCAGAGGCCCGCGATGCCGCGGTGGAGGCCATGGAGGACGCGCGGGACTGGCTGGACCGTCCGGCGGAATAATCGCCGCGCCGGGCCACCCCGGGGATTCGTCCTCCTGGTGTTTCGATGCACGTCGTCGTCGGCGTAGTCGTCAACCGAAAAGACGAAGCCACGACAATCGTTCGCCCCCGGGAACGCCACGCTCCAGCGTGGCCCGGTCCTGGTCCTCGAGGTAATCGTCGCCCGAACGCTCCCTCCGGCGCTCACGCAGATCCCCTGCAATGCTCCGCTCCGGTCCGACCCCGGCCGCTCCGAGGTTGCCGACTGGTCTTCCTCCGGGAGGCACACGCACCGACGTGGGTACGGGCGATGAACTCGCTGCGCGAGTGGGTCATTCTTCGGCTGGAGTCCCTTCCTGGGGGTCTCCAATAAAGAACGGTTGCGTGTAGGTACGTCCGGTTTCCCCAATCAAAACCGCGCGAACATATCCTTGGCGTTCGCTGGCGTCCAGCACGGGACCATCCGCGATCACCCGACCGGCGGAAATCCACTCGACACGGTCATAACCGGAGGCTTCAATCGCAATCTGGCCTGCGCCCGCGTTTACGCGAATGGCTTCGATCACAGGGGCGGGATCACCGCTGTCACGGGGGTGTCCGCCTGGAGCGTAGGAAAAGAACGAATGCCCGCGAATCATGGCGCGTCGCAGCGCTTCTTCCGTCAGTTCCGGAAGCAGAAACACTTGCCAGTTTCTTCCAACATGTCCATGCCCATGGGCATCGTCGTTGGCCATTCCCCATACGGGCCGCTGCGGCATGAGGCGGGTCAGCACCGCATCCCAGGTCGCCCGGTCCTGCGGATAGCGATCTCCCTGGTTGTAGACTTCCAACCCAACGAGATGATCGTATTTCTCATAGAGATTCACGTACCAATCAACCGACTCGCGATATCGACCGGGATGAAACAGAACGGCCAGGCCGTTCCGCTCGCCAACGGCTTGGATGCTTGCCTCGACATTGCGGGCCGAGCCGTCGTAATCGTTGAAATAGCTGCCCATATGATGATGCCGGGAGGGTTCGTTTCCCTGAACGGCAAGCATCCCCAACACATTGGGGTCACGCCCGTAATCCTGCCAGGGCCACGTCACCATGTTGTGATCCGTCAGGGCTAGAATCGTGTACCCAAGGCCCCGGTAGGCATCGATTTTCGCCATGGGAGTGACCCTTCCGTCGCTACCGCCGCTTCGACCCTGCGCAGCTTCGAAATCTGGATGACGATTTCGGCGGTTGTATCCCCCCTCCGCTTCTTGCAGAATGGTTCCATCCGGAGCCTGAATCAGGCCGTTAACAAATACTATGGAACCGTCATCCCGCACTCGATGCTGAAGCGTGTGGGTATGCAGATTAGCCTTGTGTTGGCGGTAGGTTTCCCAATTCACCTCCGCATACGGATTCATAATTGGGGTGCGAGCGAAAACCGACACGCCGCTTAGAACAAAGACGACGGCAGATAGTATTAGTTGACTGGCACGACGCATGGTCTCTCCTTCTGTGCTGTGGGTGATGCTTAACCCGGTTGTCCTTCGCGCTGCAGTGGCGGCAATGCGTGTCATGGTCTTTGCCCTTGGTAACGAACGCAATAACGTACGCCCTGAACCCTCGCGCGTCAATCCCCGCTTTGGACTGCCGCTCCGCTCCATCTCGTGGCCGGTTCTCGCGGGGGTCTTCCGGGCGACGATAGCGGGCGACGATTGGAGCCCGGGCTCCTTCCCTCGTCCTCGTCCTCGTCCTCGGATCTCGAAGGTCGAGGACGAGGACGATCACGACGAGTGACGGCGCAAGCCCGCCCCCATGATTCTGTCCTAATGATTCTGTCCCCGATCCAACCGTGGGGAAAGTCTTCTACCGCGGATTACGCGGATGGCGCGGATGATTTCTTTGAGCGGGACGGGTCGGGGCGGCGATGAAATCGCCGCGGCGGGGCGGGGTCGCCGAGCGGACCAAACATGTTTGGACCGACCGGCGACCCCACCCCGCCCGGCCGCTGCGCGGCCGCCCGACCCAGAGAGAGGGCCCTTCGTTCTCCTTCCTGGCGTGTCGCACACGTTCCTCTCTCTGTGCGGCCGCCGGACGGGCCTGCAGCCATCCGCGCCCATCCGCGAAATCCGCGGTCCAAACAGATCGGAAGGTTCCCGGCCCGCGACGTCATGCATCTCATGGGGATCGGCTTTCGTGTCATAGAGGCGAGCAGGTTCTTCCCTGCGCAAGACTAGTTTGTAGCGACCGTCGAAAACCATGCGCCAGTCGCCCAAACCGCTGAAGATGCACCGCCTGTGTTCACGGGTCTTCCCTTCCAGTACTCCCCGTAATGATCGTGAGTTCATTAAGGGAAGATCGGGCGCGCCGGCATAGTCCAGGAAGGTCGCCGCAAGATCGTGCAAGCTGACCAGGGCATCGCTTGTCAATCCTTCGATATTCCTCATCCCGCTGCTATCAACGGGATGCCGGTCGAGGGGGTGTGCCATGTGCCCTTTCCCCAGCGGTTGTGATCCCCCAGCATTTCGCCATGGTCACTCGCAAAGATCACGATGGTGTTGTCCAATTCGCCCCGTTGCTTCACTGCATCCAGAAAGCGCCCCATGTGCCGATCAATGTTCTCGATCATGGCCGCGTAGTGTCTGCGGTTGCGTTGGTGATCTTCCGGCAAGTACTCCGCCTGGTCATTCTCGACCGGCGGGGGAAAGGCCACATGTTTCCATTCGTGATGCATCCTCTGGGTCACATCCATCGGACTGTGTGGCCCGGTGAAGTTTACGACTAGATGCCATGGCTCATTCTCCGGGAAGTTGCGCAGAAGCGTAATGCCATTTTCCGAAAGCCAGTTGTCGCAATAGGCCTCTTCCGGCAAGGCCGTCACATAGGCATCACGATAACGCTTTCTTCTCCAATGCTCCTGCACATACGTGTCGGCCAGGCCGTGCTCATGCAAATACGCCATATATGGGCCTTTGGGTTTCCCTGCAGCCCGATAGGAACCGCTGCCGTCCAGTTTCCCCTCGTTATCTATCCCCTCGGTGAACCCCCACTCCTTGAGTGACCTCGAACCGTCCAAGTGCCAGTCCAGCTCGGAAGCGGGACGCGCAAGGTCCTTATGAAGATCGAACTTGCCTACGCCCCCGACACGGTATCCGGCGTCTCGTAGTCGCTGGTAGTAGGTGGGAAGCGCAAGCGGATAGTTTTCTCGATTGCTGGGGACGCGACAGTGTATGTAATCCAATCCGGACGCCAGGCAGGCGCGTGCTGGAGCACACAGTGGTGAGGGCGTAAAGGCGTTGACGAACCGCACTCCATCGGCGCACAAACGATCTAAAGTCGGTGTTTGAAGAGGCAGATGGTCGTTTACACCGAGCCATTCCGGCCGATGCTGATCCGGGAAGAAGAAGATAATGTTGGGTCGTCTTTCGGTCATGTTTCCTCGCTCGAACAGTGTTATTGACCGTACTCCAGCTTCTCGGCTCCCCTCATCGTGCCGATGCTGAGAGTGCCCCGCCGGCGCGCGACTGTCAATCCCATGAAGCGCGAGCAAGTTCGCGCAGGGCGCTGCTGCGCGGCGCGGGACCGGCGCGAGCGGATGCCCTTCCCGCACCGCAGGCGCCTTGGAGTGCGGCGGCTTGCCGCCGCTCTGTTCGCCGCGGCTCGCCGCGGCGGGGCACGAAAGCGGCCGCGCGGCCGCCCCGTCCTCCGACAGGGCAAGCACTCCGAAACCGCTGCGCGGCGCAAGACCGCCCCCAATGATTCTGTCCTAATGATTCTGTCCCAAGGCCAACCCGCCTCGCGCCACGCCGACATGCGCTGCTTCAAGCTGGCCCCCGGGCCGCGGGGCCGAGGATGGACAGAATCATTTTGGACAGAATCCTGGGAAGAGAGATGGGGATCACGCGGGCGTGCAGCGGCGAGAGAAGCTCCACGACGCTCCCCCTGGTGCTAACCCTGTTGCCCTGCAATGCTCTGCTCAGGTCCGACCCCGGCCGCTCCGAGGTTGCCGATCCGTTTCGTGAAATGAACGCGGCTTCCAAACGGTCCCCTCGAAACGCCGACCGGAAGCCTGCGCCATGGCTTGTGCCATCCGCTGCATTCGAAGCAAGGCCGTCATCTTCTCGTCGAAGGACGCCGCATGCCAGTCCCGGCGCGCCGCCGTCTTTCGCTCAATTGCCTGTGTCAGCGCCATATTCACGGCACCATTTCTCCCACAAACCGTATCGAATCAGAATCGTTCTCAACGCATCGTCAGCGTAGCACTCCGTATGGCTTTCGGCAATCAACGCCAGCTTGGCCCGATCCTTTGCCCGATGCAAGCGCAGCATGTTCGCCATGAGATGTTCAAGCGTGAGGACGCGTGTCGGCACGCCCTCGATCCGCACGTCGACCGCGGATTGCAGCGCCTCTTCCATCAACCCCGGTTCGGCGGGAATGAACTGAACCGGAACCCCCGCAATTGAAACACGGTCTTCCTGGCCGAAAACGAATCCCCGGCGTCTCAATTCCTTGAAGAGCGGCGAAGGATCAATCAACGGCCCTGCCCCGGGGAAGAGGCAAACCACGTCAAAATCGTAGGTCAGGACTGGCTCCACATAGTAAAGTACCCCGACCCCGCCGCCGATGGCGTACGTCGTCAGAAACCCGCCCGTGACCAATTCGTTCAACACGCGAAGTACCGGCGCCAGGACTTCCGCGTTGATTTCATCCGCCCTGGATTCATCTACCCGTTGAGGCTCGTCCGTCATCTTGTCGTCCCAGTATCCTTCTCGCTCGACTCGAAATCCACCCGCTGCTTTCCGCCACGCCCCTCTCCCGCAGCCGCTCCCGGGCCGCACGGCGACTGACCCTCCAGGTAGTTAGCAGGCGTTTTCACTACAGTTGAGGAGAAACCTTCCACGCGCTCTGTATCCTGGCTATTCGCCGCCCCTCACCGTGCTCATGGCCACCGTGCCCGGCCGGCTCGCGACTGTCAATCCCCTAGATCCCGTTCCGAGAGGGGGCTGATCGCTGTGGGGAGATCCTTCTACCGCGGATTACGCGGATGGCGCGGATGATTTCTTCGAGCGGGACGGGTCTGCAACCATCCGCGCCCATCCGCGGTATCCGCGGTATCCGCGGTCCAAACAGATCGGACGGTCCCCGTCGGGGTCAGACCCAGGCAACCCCTTCGTCGTCGTCCTCGTCCTCGTCCTCGGAGCTCGAAGGTGGAGGACGAGGACGAGCACGAACATGTCCGCAGGGACAGGCCGCATCGGGGGTCGGCCCTCGCTTGACCCGCCGCGGTTCCGCGTGCATGTTTTCAGCCATGCGTGAGGAAACACACAGGTTCGATCTCTGCGTCGTCGGCGGCGGGATGGCGGGCACGATCGCCGCCATCGCGGCCGCGCGACGCGGGGCGAAGGTTGCGCTTGTCCAGGACCGGCCGGTCCTCGGCGGCAATGCCTCGGGCGAGATCCGCATGCACATCTGCGGCGCGCACGGGGCAGACCGCCGTGAAACCGGCGTGCTCGAAGAGATCCTGCTCGAGAATCACTACCGCAACCCGCTGCCGAACTACGCCCTCTGGGACAGCGTCGTCTACGGCAAGGCGCAGTACCAGCCGGGCCTCGAGCTCTTTCTCAACGCCTCCGTCCAGGCCTGCCGGATGGACGGCCGCCGGATCCGGTCCGTCACCGCCTGGCAGACGACCACGGAGACGCGGCACACGATCGAGGCCGACCTCTTCGCCGACGGCTCGGGCGACGGCATCCTGGCCCCGCTCAGCGGGGCGGCCTTCCGCATCGGCCGCGAGGCGCGCGCGGAGTTCGACGAGTCGATTGCGCCGGCCGAGGGCGACCAGAAGACCATGGGGCTGACCTGCCTGATCCAGGCGCGCGAGTACCCCACGCCCCAACCCTTCATCGCCCCCGACTGGGCCTGCCGGTTCACGCGCCCCGAGGACCTGCGCGGCCGCGACTGCAACCTGCTGCGCACCAACTTCTGGTGGATGGAGGTCGGGGGCGACCGCGACAGCATCCACGACGCCGAGCGCCTGCGCGAGGAACTCGTGCGGATCGCCCTCGGCGTCTGGGACTACGTGAAGAACCACGCGCCGAACCGCGCGGAGATCGAGAACTGGGCGCTCGACTGGATGGGCTTCCTGCCCGGCAAGCGCGAGAGCCGCCGCTACCTCGGCGACCATATCCTGACGCAGAACGACATCGAGGCTGAAGGCCGGTTCGACGACCTCGTCGCCTATGGCGGGTGGACGATGGACGACCACTTCCCCGCCGGCTTCCGGCACCCGGACCGCGGCACGGTCTTCCACCCCGCCCCGAGCCCCTTCGGCATCCCCTACCGCTCGCTCTATTCGCGGGACGTGGAGAACCTCTTCTGCGCGGGCCGCTGCCACAGCGCCACGCATGCGGCGATGAGCGCGACGCGCGTGATGGGCACCACGTCGCTCATGGGCCAGGCCGTCGGCACCGCGGCGGCGATCGCCGCGCGCGAGGGCATCGGGCCCCGGGCCGTCCACGAGCGGCACCTGGCGGAGCTCCAGGCCTCGCTGATGGACGACGACGTCTGGCTGCCCTGGCGCCGCCGCGCGATCGCGGCGCCGTCCGCCGATGCGCGGCTGACGGCGGCCGCCGGCGATCCCGAACCGCTGCGCGACGGCGTCGACCGGCCGGTCGACGGAGAGGCGCACGCCTGGTCGGCGCCGTGCGGCACCCCGGTCGAGTACGCGTTTGACAGCGAGGCCGAGCTGCGCGAGGCACGGCTGGTCTTCGACAGCGACCTGAACCGGCGGATGCGCAACATGCCCTCCGGCTACCCGCGCGACGCGGCGCCGCTGCGCCCGCCCGCCACGCTGGTCCGGGACTTCCGGATCGAGGTCCGCGAGGCCGACGGCCGCTGGCGCGTGGCGCACCGCACGGAGGGGAACTATCAGCGGCTCTGCCGTGTTCCGCTCGGCCTGCGGACCGACGCGGTCCGCCTGGTTCCCGAATCCACCTGGGGCGCGCCGGAAGCGCGCCTCTTCGCCTTCGAAGTAAAGGCGATCTGACCCGCCTGCCCCCCCTCAGAGAACCCGGGCGCCGGCGGAGGGGCGTACCACGCGCGTCGCCGGGTCGGTCCCGAACTGCCGGCGGAAGGCCTCGCGCAGCGCGTCGGCCGCCGAGTCGGCTGCCGGGACGTCCACGAGCAGGACCACGCTCCCCCCGAAGCCGCCGCCCGAGAGCCGCGCCCCGTGGACCCCGCGGGTCCGGGATGCCGTCTCGACCAGCAGGTCCAGCGCGGGGCAGGAGTTCTCGAAGAGCCGCCGCGAGCTCTCGTGCGACTCGAACATCAGGCCGCCGAACGCGGCGGCGTCCCCGGCTTCGAGCGCCGCGACCCCGCGCCGCACCCGCGCATTCTCGCCCACGACATGCGCCGCGCGGCGCCGCACGACCGGGTCCAGCCGCGCGCCGAAGGCCTCCAGCTCCGCGGGCTCGACATCGCGCAGCGCCGCGATCGGCCGGCCCGTGAACTCCGCCAGCGCCCGCACCGCCGCCTCGCAGGCGGCCCGCCGCTCGTTGTAGGCGGACTCGACCAGCCGGTGCTTCACGGCGGTGTCGGCCATGAGGAAGACGACGCCGGGCGGGACCGGCACGTTCCGCACGGCCAGGCTGCGGAAGTCGGTGTGAACCAGCGCGCCCTCGCGACCGAAGAGGCTCGTGATGGGGTCCAGCAGTCCGCACCGGACCCCGGCGTAGTCGTGCTCCGCGCGCTGCGCCAGGCGCGCGAGATCCAGCGGTTCGGCGGCCAGGCCAACGAGTTCGGCCAGCAGCAGCCCCGTGGCCACGGTGAGCGAGGCGGAACTCGACAGCCCCGCGCCGAGCGGCAGGTCCCGGTGGACGGTCAGGCAGGCTCCGCGCCCCGGCGCCCGGCCGTCCAGCAGCAGGTGAGCCATCCCGCCGACGTAGGCAGACGCGTCCACCGCCTCGGGCCGGAACGGGTCGGAGAGCCCGACCGTCCACGTCCGGGGTCCATCCGAGGAGCAGAGCCGGAGTTCCCGCGCTTCGAGCGGCGAAAGGGCGGCGCAGGTACCGGCATCGATCGCGGCGGAGAGCACGAACCCCTCGTTGTAGTCGGTGTGGTTGCCCAGGATCTCGACGCGGCCCGGCGCATAGGCCGTGCGCGCCGGGGGCGCGGCGAACGTTTCCGCATGGAGCCTCGCCGTGGCGCCGGCGAGCCCCGCGATCCGTTCCGACTCGACACGACTTTCGGGTTGCATGTGCATCAGAATCGAGTAGCATACCCCCGCGGGCCGCATCAAGGGCGCGGTAGCCAAGTGGTAAGGCACGGGTCTGCAAAACCTGTATTCGCGGGTTCGATTCCCGCCCGCGCCTCCAGCCCGATACCCGGCCGTTCCCGTTCCGGCGCGTCCCGCTCCGCAACGGTATCCTTGCGCCAGCCGGCAGGCGCGATGCACGCAGTCGCCCCGTCCAAGCCTAGGAAGCCCAGTCCACGCCCGGTTCCAGGCCTTGGAAGCCCGGGCCACGGCCCGTTCCAGGCTTTGGAGTGCGCCGGCAGAGCGCAGCGGCGACGGCGCTTTGCCGAGGCCGGGCCTGAATCCCTTGCCGCAGGGGTACTCCCTTCCATGGGAAAGCGGCGTCGCCGGGCTTCGCCCTCTGCCGCCGCACTCCATATCGCGTCACCCTTTTGGGGCAGCGTAAGAGCGCCCCACAGAAGCGAAGGGGGTAGAAGAACGTCCGCCGCGGCGACTGAGCCCACCACAAGCCAACCCACGTGCGGCGGCGAGGCGCTGTTCGGGCACTGACCACGGGCCACGGGGGTCAGGATTGACAGAATCATTTCGGACAGAATCCTGAAAATCGGGGGGGGCCGCCTTCTCCCGTCCTCGGATCTCGAAGGACAAGGACGAGGACGATCCCGACGATCGGCGTCCCCAATGATTCTGTCCCCAAGCCAACCTGCCTTCGCCCCCCCCAGGGTTCTTTCTGCGTATTCTGCGTATTCTGTGGTCCCAAAATCCGCCGCACTTCAGCCTTTCCGCCATTCCGCGTTTCCGCTCTCTACCCTTCGGCGGTTCCCAGTACCCCCGCATTGCGGCCTTTCAGCCTTTCAGCATCTCAGCATTTCAGCGTTTCAGCATCTTCCCCAAACAATCCGCTTGCCCCCGGGCGGGCTGACTACTATGCTTTCCGTAGTACGTCATGCAGGGTCACGGACCAGAGGTGTGGGTGACGCAGCTCCGGAAGGGGCTGATGGAGCTGTGTCTTCTGCGGCTGCTGCGCGGCGGCGAGAGCTACGGCTACGAGATCGTGCGGCGGCTCCGGTCGCTGCCCGCCCTCGCCGTCTCCGAGAGCACCGTCTATCCCGTGCTCGCCCGCCTCCGCGCCGAAGGCTTCGTCCGCGTGCGCGAAGCGCCCTCGCCCGCCGGGCCGCCCCGCCGCGTTTTCTCGCTGTCCGCCCGCGGCCGCGCGCGGCTCGCCGAATACAATGCGCACTGGAACGCCGTGATCGCCGATCTCGACTCGATCTCCCATCCGTCCCCGAAGGAATCCGACCCATGAACCCGACCGCCCCGCTCGAAGCCCGCATCCGCCGCTACCTCGAGGACGTCCGCCGCGCACTCGCCGACCGGCCGCCCGCGCTCCGCGACGCCATCGTCGCCGATCTCGAACAGCAGGTCCGGGAGGCGCTCGCGCAGCGCTCCGCCGGTCGCGCGCCCGGTGAGGCCGATCTCGACGCCGTGCTCGAAGGCATGGACCCCGCCGAGGCGTTTGCCGCGCCGCCCCCGGATTCCGTCGCGACCGCCCCCGCCCGCGGCGGCCGGAAGTGGTTCCTGCTGGCGCTGGCGTTCCTCGTCGTCAACGCCTGGGGCGTCGCGCGCTGGACCGCTCGCACCGGGCCGGCCGGGACGGTCTGGGTGCGCGAATTCCTGCCCGGCAACGACGCCGAACTCGAGGGCGCCGCCCCGCTGCGCTGGCGGTTCAGCGCAGCGATGGTCGAGCCCGACGGCATCGGCCGCGCCCCCGAAGAGGCGCCCCTCTCCATCCAGCCCGCGGTCGCCGGCCGCCTGCGCTGGCGGACGGACCGCGAACTGACCTTCACCCCCGACGAGCCGTGGCCGCTCTGCGAATCCTTCGAGATCCGGCTCGACGACGCCCTCGCCGACCGCCAGGGCCGGCCGATCGGCGGCGAGCGCGCGTTCCGGATTCAGTCCGCCCCGCTCCGACTCCTGAGCGCCGAGCAGGCGGACTACGCCGAGCGGGGCGCGACGCTGCGGCTCGTCTTCAACGCGCCGCCCCAGCGCGCGGCGCTGGCCCGCGGGTTGACGATCCGCCGTCCCGGAACCGAGGAGGCGATCCGGTTCCGGCTCGTCGGCGAAGCGGTCTCGCGCGAAATCCTCGTCGCGACGCAGTCGCGGGAGGCGGACCGGCTCGAGATCCTGCTCGAGGCGGGCCTGCCGCCGCACGCCGGAACCCGCGGCCTCGACGCGCCGGTCGCGCGGACGGCAAACGTCTCGACTCGGCTGGCGCTGACGCGCCTGCAACCGGTCGTGCCCGCCTTCGATCCGCCGGAGCTGCGCGCCTTCTTCACGTCCGGCATCGATCCGATCGCCGCGGCCGAGTTCGTCCGCATCGAGCCCGCCCTGCCCTTCCGGCTGCGGCGGCTCGAAAGATGGCGCGGCGCGGGGCTGATCGTCGAAGCCGACTTCGAGCCCGGCTCGGTCCATACCGTGCGCTTCCTCGCCGGTCTGCACGCCGCGCACGGCGCGCTACTCGGCGAGGAGGTCGTCCGTTCGGTCCAGTTCCCGGACCGCGCGCCTTCGCTCGCCTTCGCCGCGGACGGCCGCTACCTCTCGCCGGCGGGGCCGATGGTCGTCCCGCTGTCCACGGTCAACGTGCAGGCGTGCACGGTGCGGCTGCACCGCATCCTGCCCCAGAACCTGGTCTTCCACGCCATGCGCGAATCCGGCCGTTACCCGCGCACCCACACCTGGGGCGGCGCGGGGTACGAGCGGCTCGGCGAACCGGTCGGGGAGCGCCGGTTCGCGGTGGGCGGGGCGCCGAACCGGCCAGAGCCGCTGCGGATCGATCTGCGCGACTGGCTCGACGACGCTCCGGGCGGCGCCTACGTCATCGCCGCCTCCGCCGAGCGCGCGGGGAGCGCGGAGCGGCTGGTGGTGGTGACCGACCTCGCGCTCAGCGCCAAGGCGGAGCGCGACGGGGTCTTCGTCTGGGTCACCTCGATGCGCGGCGGCGCGCCGGTCGCCGGCGCGCGCGTGACGCTCTTCGCGGAGACGAACCGCGAACTGGCCGAGGGCGTCACCGGAGCCGACGGCGCGGTGCGACTCACCGCCCGGATGGACGATCCCGACGCGCCGCCGTTCCTTGTGCTCGCCCGGCACGCGGCCGATCTCTCCTACCTCAAGCTCGAGGGCGCCCCGGCCGTCGCCGCCGGCGCGCCCGGCGCGCGCGCGTTCCTCGCCGAGGGCCACGAGGCCTACGTCTTCACCGACCGCGGCATCTATCGCCCGGGCGAGACGCTCCGGGTGCGGGCCGTCGTGCGCGACCAGACACAGACCGCGCCCGAGCCCTTTCCCGTGACGCTGCGGGCCTTTCGCCCCGATGGGCGGGTCCACCGTGAATGGACGGCGCTCCTCACCGAGACCGGCACCGCGGAGTGGTCCGAGCCCTGGCCGGACTTCCTCGCGCTTGGCCGCTACCGGCTCGAGCTGCGGACGCCCGGCGCCGACGCGCCGATGGGCCAGACCTCCGTGCTGCTGGAGGAATACGCACCGCCGCAGATCGCCGCGGCGCTCCACGCGCCGGAGGGCCGCGCGGCCGCGGGCAGCGATCTGCGCTTCGAGGTCCGCGCGCGCCATCTCTTCGGCCGGCCCGCGGCGGGCCTGGCCGCCCGGGCGCGCGCGACGATCGAGCCGGCGCCGTTCGAGCCCGAGGGCTGGGACGGCTGGCGCTTCGGCGACGCGGAGAAGTCGTTCGCGCCGCTGAACCGCGAGCTCGGGCGCGGCACGCTCGACGCCGAAGGCGCCGGCTCCTGGAACCTCGCGCTCGCACCCGACTGGCGTCCGCCCGCCGCGCTGCGCGCCACCGTCGCGGCCGCCGTGATCGAACGGGGCGGGCGCGCCGTGACGGCCTGGGCCTCGCGCACGGTGGATCCGTACCCGTTCTACATCGGACTCCGCTCCGCCGCGGACGGCGGCCACGTCCCCTCCGGCCGCGAACAGACGGCGGCCGTGGCCGCCGTCGCGCCCGACGGCGCGCCGCACGCGGCCGCGGCCCGGCTCGAAGCGGAACTCTACCGCGTCGACTGGACCACCCTCCTGCGCCGCCGCGACGACGGGCGGTACGCCTACGAAACGGTGCGCACGCTGGAGTCGCGCGGCGCGACGGAGATCGCGCTGGCGGAGGGACGCGGCGAGGCGCGCTTTACGCCCGACCGCGCCGGCGCCTACGTGCTGGTCGTCCGCGATCCCGAATCGGGGGCGTCGAGCAGCCTGCGGCTCTACGCCGCCCAGCCCGGCGCGCAATGGGTCGGCTGGGCCATGGAGCGCCCGGACCGCGTCGAGATCACGGTCGACCGCGACCGCTACCAACCCGGCGACACCGCCCGCGTCGCCGTGAAGGCGCCCTTCGCCGGACTGGCGCTCGTGACCGTCGAGTCCGATCGCGTGCTGGAGCACCGCCTCGTGGAGCTGGACGGCAATCGCGCGGAATTCGCCTTCGAGGTCCGCGAGGACTGGCGGCCCAACGTCTACGCGGTCGTCAGCGTCATCCGGCCGGTCGCGCCGGCCGCCGTCTGGACCGCGCACCGCGCGACGGGTGCGGCGGCGATCCGGGTCGATGCGCCCGAACGCCGGCTCGCCGTCGAGATCGAGGCGCCGGCGGAGATCCGTCCGCAATCGCGCCTGGAGACCGTCGTGCGCGTGCGCGACGCGGCGGGCGAGCCGGCGGCGGATGCCGAGGTGGTGCTCGCCGCCGTGGACGAGGGCATCTGCAGCCTGACCGCCTTCGTCACGCCGGACCCCGCGGCCTGGTTCCTCGCCCCGCGCCGCCTGGGCGTGAACCTGTTCGACGTCTACGGCAGCCTGCTCCCGCTCCTCGACGAGCGCGTCGGCGGACCGGAGGCGCACGCGCCCGGCAGCGAGGCCGACGCCGGGCTGGCGCGGCGGCTGAACCCGATTCGCGCGAACCGATTCCGCCCGACCGCGCTCTGGTCCGGCACGGTCCGCACCGACGCCGGCGGCGAGGCGCCCATCGCGTTCGACGTGCCGGAGTTCACCGGCGAGCTGCGGCTGATGGCGGTCGCGGTGAACCGGACGGCGACCGGCTCGGCCGCGCGCGCC